>JBBQYB010000044.1:0-20959 GCA_038209095.1 Rhodobacterales bacterium | reverse complement strand
GTCGTCTTCGACGTGCCCGTCGCCGCCATGACGGCCTTCGTACCGACGCCGTCGGCGCTGAGCAGCACGATCCGGGCGCGCCAGGCATGTTTCTGCGGCGTGTTCCGGTCAGAGACGAGGGCTTCGAGCCGCTGGCGGTCAGCCTCAACAAGAGTGATGGACAGTCCTGTGCGCGTGCTACAGCGTCGCACGCGCGGCACTCAATGGGAATCCCCAACCGGACTCATCCGTCCCGGTCAAGCCACTAGAGGTTGAGATCGAGGTGCGGCTGGGATGGATTCTTTGATGCGCTTCGACAAAATCGCGGAAATCAACCCGACTATCTCGATCCCAGTAGAGGCAAACGTCCCTTTTGTAGAAATGTCCGCTTTGCCTCGGCTCGCGAGGGACATCGCAGAGATCGGAGAACGAGACTTCAAAGGCTCAGGGTCGCGTTTTTCGAATGGCGATACCTTGATGGCTCGGATCACGCCTTGCCTCGAAAATGGCAAAGGCGCCTGTGTATCGACTCTTCCTGATGGAAGATTAGGTTTCGGATCTATGGAGTTCATTGTGGCAAGGGCATGCCTCAAGGACGATGAACGCTTCATTTACTATCTAACACGAAGTGAGGCATTTCGGGAGGTTGCGATCTCTCGGATGATCGCCCGGATCACTCCTTGCCTCCAAATTGGGAAGACAGCCTTTGTCGATTCTCTCCCAGAGTATTCTATAAGGTGGGGTTCTACTGAATTCTTTGTCATGCGTGGCCAGAACGAAGCCTCATCCGCGTTCATTTACTGCTTGTCGCGCCTTGAGGAGTTCCGCGACCATGCCATTCAAAGCATGGTCGGATCGTCGGGTCGGCAGCGGGTCCAGCAGGACCGACTCAATGATTCCCCTAACGAAGTTCCACCCATCGAAATCCTCGAGGCGTTCGCAAACCTGCCTGACTCGGTATTTCGCGCGTTGTCAGCCAATGGAGACCAAACCGAGACCCTCGCCACCCTTCGCGATAGCCTTTTCACCAAGCTCATGTCCGGCGAATTTGCGTCCGGGACGCCGAGCGCGCCGTGGCCGAGCTGGCCTGAAGGCTTACGTCTCGGAGGCGCAGCTCGAGGAGTGGGTCCTGGACGACCTCTGGGACGTCGGCTTCTCCTATCTCGCAGCTTCGGCGGTGTCGCCCGAGGCGCCGGCTCGGCTGCGACCAAGCTTCCGGGATGCGATACTCACGAAGCGCTTCTACGCCCTGTCGCCAGGCTTAATCCGGAACTCCCGAAAGGCGCGGTCCGGTAAGTCATCACGAAGGTGAGCGACGCCGTGTTTTCGGCCGACCCGATCGCCGAGAGCTAGCGCATTCACCGCCTCCTCGTGAATGGCATGAAAATCGAACACTGGGTGGATGGCGCGCCGGTCTGCGCTCATGCCGGCCTCATGGACTGGTCGAACGCCGAGAACGACTGGCACGCCGTCAACCAGTTCGAGATGGTCGGAAAATCGCTACGGTTTCCCGACGTCGTGCTTTTCCTCAACGGCCTGCCGCTCGTCGTAGTGGAACGTAAAGGCATCGAGGGCGCCGACCTGCCGGCGGCCTTCAACCAGATCGAGACCTACAAGGCCGATGTGCTGGAGCTCTTGCGCGCAAACTTGCTGTCGGTCATCTCCGACGGGGTCACGGCGCGCTATGGCTCGGTCTCGGCCGGATCTCGATCGATACATGTTCTGGCGGATGGTGGATGGCGAGACGCTGGTCGGGGAGACCTCGGCGCTCGCCATCGAGACGATGGTCAAGGGGCTGCTCGCGCCCGAGACGCTTGTCGCGATGCTGCGACGCTTCGTGGTCTTTGAGGACGAGGGCATGGGGCCGGTCAAGAAGATCGCCGGCTAGCACCAGTTCCACGCGGTCCGGAAGGGCGTGGCGTCCGTTCTGGCCGCCCGTGAAGGCAATGGACGCGGCGGGGTGATCTGGCCACACCTAAGGGTCCGGAAAGTCGCTCCTGATGGCCTTTCTGGGCGGCGCGCTGATGCACGAGCCTAGCCTCGCCAACCTGACCTTGGTTGTTCTCAACGACCGCAACGATCTCGACAAGCAGCTCTTCGCCACGTTCTCGCACTGCGCGGCCCTCTTCGGCGAGGCGCCGGAGAAGGCGGCCGACATCTACGAGCTGCGTGTCAAGCTCTCCCGCCGGAAGGTCGGCGGCGTCATTTTCATGACGATCCAGAAGTTCAAGCCGAAGGACGGCGAGGCCGAGTTCCCGACGCTCACCGACCGCTCCAACGTCATCGTCTTGGTCGATGAGGTCCACTGATCGCAATACGACTTCGAGGCCAAAATGGACGCGAAGACCGGCGAGGTGCGCTACGGCTTCGCGCACCACCTGCGCAAGGCGCTGCCGGAGGCGACGTTCGTCGGTTTCACCGAAACACCGGTTGAGATGGTAAGCGCCAAAACCTACGGAGTGTGGTTGAAATCCAGATCTCCGACGGGATTCGGCAGAATCTGGGCGAGCGAGAGGTTGGGCAAACTCTTCACGTTCGAAACTCCGCTCACGGTGCGTGTCAAGTCTGCTTTGGAAATGCAAGAACAGATTGGCCGTCCAGCGACCGGACGAAGCGTGGCGAAGCTTTTCTTCCGCAAAAAACATCCGTACGAATTCCTACGGACGTTTCACGGTCAATACGCGGTAGTCGTGACAAAAATAGCTAAACAAACAAACGCCCAGCCGAGGCTTGCTCGGCAGGGCGTTTTTTACGTATTCTAAGGAACGGAAAGCGTCAGACTTATCTCCAGGCCTTTTGGAGAGTTTTGAGAGTTTATTCCGCGGTCAGCAGCGGAGGCTTTTTCGAGACCAGCCGCGGTGCCGCCGCGGGTTCGATGTGGAGTGCGAGCTCGCCGTCCTTGACCGCGACCTGGACGATCCCGCCCTTGGCGAGCTTGCCGAAGAGCAGTTCCTCGGCGAGCGGTTTCTTGATGCTCTCCTGGATCACGCGACCGAGGGGGCGCGCGCCCATCTTGTCGTCGTAGCCCTTCTCGGCCAGCCACTGGGCGGCCTCCGGGGTCAGTTCGATCTGGACGTTGCGGTCCATCAACTGGGCCTCGAGTTGGAGCACGAACTTCTCGACCACCTGGAGGATGACTTCCCTGGGGAGAGGCTGGAAGCTGATGATCGCATCGAGGCGGTTGCGGAATTCGGGCGTGAACAGACGGTCAACCGCCGCCGTATCCTCGCCCTCGCGACGCGAGCGCCCGAAACCGAGGGCTTCCTTGGCCTGTTCGGCCGCACCGGCGTTGGAGGTCATGATCAGCACGACGTTGCGGAAATCCACGGTCCGGCCGTTGTGATCTGTGAGCTTCCCGTTGTCCATCACCTGCAGGAGGATGTTGTAGACGTCCGGATGAGCCTTTTCCATCTCGTCTAGCAGCAGCACACAATGCGGATGCTGGTCGATCCCGTCCGTCAGCAGGCCGCCCTGGTCGAAGCCGACATAGCCGGGAGGGGCACCGATCAGGCGGGAAACGGTATGCTTCTCCATGTATTCCGACATATCGAACCGCAGGAGTTCCACCCCGAGCTTGTCGGCGAGCTGCTTAGCCACTTCCGTCTTTCCGACGCCCGTGGGGCCGGTGAAGAGGTAGTTGCCAATCGGCTTTTCCGGCTCGCGAAGGCCGGCTCGGCTGAGCTTGATCGCCGAGGCCAGCGCCTCGATGGCCTTGTCCTGCCCGAAGACCACGCGCTTGAGGGCGGTGTCGAGGTCCTTGAGGACTTCCGCATCGTCCTTGGAGACGGATTTCGGCGGGATGCGGGCGATCTTGGCCACCACGGCCTCGATTTCCTTGGAGGTGATCGTCTTGCGCCGGCGGCTTTCGGGCAGCAGGTGCTGGGCTGCACCCGCCTCGTCGATCACGTCGATCGCCTTGTCGGGCAGCTTGCGGTCGTGGATGTAGCGCGCGGAGAGGTCCACCGCCGAGCGGATGGCATCGGCCGTGTAGCGCACGTCGTGGTGGTCCTCGAAGTAGGGCTTGAGCCCCTTGAGGATCTTGAAGGCGTCCTCGACGGAGGGCTCATTCACGTCGATCTTCTGGAAGCGTCGAGCGAGGGCGCGATCCTTCTCGAAATGCTGACGGTATTCCTTGTAGGTGGTCGAGCCCATGCAGCGCAGGCTGCCCGACTGCAGCGCGGGTTTCAGCAGGTTGGAGGCATCCATGGCCCCGCCCGACGTGGCACCAGCCCCGATCACGGTGTGGATCTCGTCGATGAAGAGGATCGCGTTGGGATGCGCCTCGAGTTCCTTCATCACGGCCTTGAGGCGCTCCTCGAAATCGCCGCGATACCGGGTGCCCGCAAGCAGAGCACCCATGTCGAGCGAGTAGATCGTGGTGTCCGCGAGGATGCCGGGGGTCTCGCCATCGATGATCTTGCGCGCGAGACCCTCGGCAATGGCCGTCTTGCCCACGCCCGGATCGCCCACGAGGAGCGGGTTGTTCTTGCGGCGGCGGCAGAGCACCTGGATGCAGCGCTCCACTTCGAGATCCCGCCCGATCAGCGGGTCCACGTCGCCTCGGCGGGCTTTTTCGTTGAGGTCGACGCAGTATTTCTGCAGCGCCGTTTCCTCGGCATCCTTGCCGTTCGAGGCCTGGGGTTTGGACTCAGGCGTGCTTTCTGCTCCCTTCACCGGTCGGGCCTCCCCATACGACGGGTCCTTTGCGACGCCGTGGCTGATGTAATTTACCGCATCATAGCGCGTCATGTCCTGCTCTTGCAGGAAATATGCGGCGTGGCTCTCGCGCTCGGCGAAGATCGCGACGAGGACGTTGGCACCCGTCACTTCCGACCGGCCCGAACTCTGGACATGGATCGCCGCGCGCTGGATCACCCGCTGGAAGCCGGTGGTCGGGGCGGCTTCGGAGCCGTCGACGTCGGAGATCAGCGCGTCGAGTTCTTCGTCGAGGAAGGCGAGGATGTTCTTTCTGAGTTTGTCGATCTCGACGCCGCAAGCCTTCATCACGCGCGCTGCCTCGGGCTCGTCGATCAGCGCGAGAAGCAGGTGCTCCAGCGTCGCGAGCTCGTGCTTGCGGTGATTGGCGTGCCCGAGCGCGTTATGGATCGCGGCTTCAAGGGTACTCGAGAAAGAGGGCATTATCCACGTCCTTCCGGTCTGAACCCGTCAGCGCGGGGCGCCGACGCGGGCAAGGACCTTCATGCTTACCCGTCACGTCTTAAACTTCGGTGTTATTCCGGATCCTTCAAGGGTGATTATGCCGCGTGGGCCGGCAAACGGTAAAATAAATCGCTTGGGCAGTTGCGGCGGGCTCTTTGCTGTCGGAGCCCCGAGGTCAGAACGCGTCCTTGCGCCGGCGCAGCTCCGCGAAGACCTCGGCGTCGAAGGCGAAGGGCAGGTCCAGGCTGTGGCGCAGGGCTTCGTCCTGCGGCCGCAGGAAGGGGTTGGTTGCGAGCTCCAACGCGAGACTTGCCGGCACCGTGGGCCGCCCGGCCGCCCGCGCGGCCTCGATATCCCGGCCGCGGGCCCGAAGCGCCGGATTGTCGGGATCGACGCTCAGCGCGAAGCGCAGGTTGGAGGCGGTGTATTCGTGTCCGCTGTAGATCTGCGTCTCGGGCGGCAGGGCGGAGAGCCTGCGCAGGCTGGCCCACATTTCTTCCGGCGTGCCCTCGAACAAGCGACCGCAGCCGAGGAGCATCAGGCTGTCCGCGGAAAAAAGCGCCCTGAGTTCCGCGAAATGATACGCGATGTGGCCGCGCGTGTGGCCCGGCACGTCGATCACGCGCGCAGCGAGCAGGCCAGAGCCTACGCAGTCGCCGTCGCTGACCGCGACATCGACATGCGGCAGGCGGTGCAGATCGGCTGCGGCCCCCACGACCCGGGACCCAAAGCGGGTCCGCAATCGCTCGACGCCGGCGGTGTGATCGTCATGGTGATGGGTCAGCAGGATCGTCCCGAGGCGCCAGCCGCGGGCGTCGAGGACAGACTCCACCGGTCCGGCTTCCGGGACGTCCACGACGATCGTCTCACCATCCGCATGCAGCACATAAGCGTAGTTGTCGCGCAAACAGGGAATCGTGAGTATCTCATGCGTCATGGGCCGGTCCGTCTGCGTTGAGCATGGCGACATCTAGGCGGATCGGATAGGGTCGCGCAATGCATCTGGATGTCGTCGACTTGCGCGCCTTTTACTATCGCACGAAGCTCGGGCGCTCGGCGCAGCACGCGCTTCAGGATGCGTTGCGCGGGCTCTGGCCCGACACGCGGGACATGACGGTCGCGGGCTTCGGGTTTGCGGCCCCGGTCCTTCGGCCGTTCCTCGGGGATGCGCGCCGGGTGCTCGCGCTGATGCCGGCGCAGCAGGGCGTCATGCCCTGGCCGGTGGGTGCGCCGAACGTCAGCGCCTTGGTCGAGGAGACGCACTGGCCGATCGCCGCGGGGGTGGTGGACAGGCTGATCGTCGTCCACGGCCTCGAGACCTGCGACCGGCCGAATGCGCTGCTCGACGAGATCTGGCGGGTGCTGGCACCCGGAGGCCGCGCGATCTTCGTGGTGCCGAACCGTTCCGGGCTGTGGGCGCGCCGCGACGTCACGCCGTTCGGGTTCGGGCGCCCCTACAGCTTCGGGCAGCTCGAGACGATCCTGGGCAAGCGCCGCTTCGTGCCGGAGCGCCATGCCGCGGCCCTTTACGCGCCGCCCTCGCACCGACGCTTCTGGCTGCAAACGGCGCAGTTCTGGGAGCGTCTCGGCCGGCGCTTCGATCCCCATCTGGTCGCGGGTGCCCTTCTGATGGAAGCGACCAAGGAGATGTACGCTCGTCCGAAAAGCGGGGCCAAGGCCGCCATTCTCGGCCCGCTGGAGGCGCTCGGGGGCTTTGCGCGGCCCAGTCCGGTGCCGGCGGCGGGCCGCGGGCGTATGCCCCTCTTAAGCGTCCCGACGGATCGGCACGACCTGCCCATTATCCGGGAGTCCGTGTATTGCCACCCTGCCAACGCTCTGCTATCAACGCGCCGGTTCGCCGAGCGTGACGGTTAAATCTCGAACGAACAACGCTGTTTTCGCCCGAGAGTAGCTGAGATCCCACGACGAGAGGGTGGTTGTGAGTAGTTCTGGCGTCTTGACCTCGGGGGTGGCCGGCCGGTACGCCACGGCACTGTTCGAGATCGCCAAGGATGGCGGAAAGGTCGAGAAAGTCGAGGCCGATCTTCTCGCGATGGAGGCGGCCCTCGCCGAGAGCGCCGATCTGCGCGACATGGTATCCTCGCCGGTGTTCAACCGGTCCGAGATGGGTGCTGCGATCGGAGCGATCGCGGCCAAGATGGAGATCGGATCCGAGGTCGCCAACACCATGGGTCTGATGGCCCAGAACCGCCGTTTGTTCGTCCTGCCCGGCATGATCGTCGCCGTCAAAGGCATGATCGCCGCGGAACGTGGCGAGGTGATCGCACAGGTCACCACCGCCAAGCCGCTGAGCGAGGCCCAGACCTCGGCGCTACGGGAAGCGCTGACGGAGGGTGCCGCCGGTAGTGTGAAGCTCGATATCACGGTCGACGAGAGCCTGATCGGCGGACTGATCGTCCAGGTCGGCTCCCGGATGGTCGACAGCTCGATCCGCTCGAAACTCGCAAATCTTCAGAATGTCATGAAAGAGGTCGGATAATGTCGATCCAAGCCGCCGAGATCTCCGCGATCCTCAAGGAGCAGATCAAAAATTTCGGCCAGGAGGCCCAGGTTGCGGAGGTGGGGCAGGTGCTGTCCGTCGGAGACGGCATCGCGCGCGTCCATGGTCTCGACAACGTCCAGGCCGGCGAGATGGTCGAGTTTCCTGGCGGTATCCGCGGCATGACGCTCAACCTTGAGGTGGACAACGTCGGCGTGGTCATCTTCGGCTCCGACCGCGACATCAAGGAAGGCGACACGGTCAAGCGGACTAAGTCCATCGTGGACGTGCCGGTGGGCAAGGGCCTGCTGGGACGTGTGGTGGATGCGCTGGGCAATCCGATCGACGGCAAGGGTCCGGTCATCACCACCGAGCGGCGCGTGGCAGACAGCAAGGCGCCCGGCATCATCCCGCGAAGGTCCGTGCACGAGCCGATGGCCACGGGCCTCAAGGCCATCGATGCCCTGATCCCGATCGGCCGCGGCCAGCGCGAGCTGATCATCGGCGACCGCCAGACCGGCAAGACTGCCGTGGCCCTCGACGCGATCCTGAACCAGAAGAACTACAACGACGTTGCGGGCGACGACGAGAACGGCAAGCTTTACTGCGTCTATGTCGCGATCGGCCAGAAGCGTTCGACCGTGGCGCAGCTGGTCCGCACGCTCGAGGAATCGGGTGCGATGGAGTATTCCATTGTCGTCGCGGCCACGGCCTCCGAGCCGGCACCGATGCAGTACCTCGCACCCTATGCCGCGACCGCAATGGCGGAGTATTTCCGCGACAACGGCATGCATGCACTCATCATCTACGACGACTTGTCCAAGCAGGCCGTGGCCTACCGCCAGATGTCGCTCCTCCTGCGCCGGCCGCCCGGCCGCGAGGCCTATCCCGGCGACGTGTTCTATCTGCATTCCCGCTTGCTGGAGCGTGCGGCCAAACTGAACGCCGATTTCGGGTCCGGCTCGCTCACGGCGCTTCCCATTATCGAGACCCAGGCGGGCGACGTGTCCGCCTATATTCCGACCAACGTGATCTCGATCACCGATGGGCAGATCTTCCTCGAGTCTGAACTGTTCTATCAGGGTGTGCGGCCGGCCGTGAACGTCGGTCTCTCGGTGAGCCGCGTCGGGTCGTCCGCCCAGACCAAGGCGATGAAATCCGTTGCGGGATCCATCAAGCTGGAGCTGGCGCAGTACCGCGAGATGGCGGCGTTCGCGCAGTTCGGCTCCGATCTCGACGTCTCGACCCAGCGCCTGCTCAACCGCGGTGCGCGCCTGACGGAACTCCTGAAGCAGCCGCAGTATGCGCCGCTCACGAATGCCGAGCAGGTAATCGTGATTTATGCCGGGACCAACGGCTATCTCGACAAGCTGGCGGTCAAGGACGTGGGCCGGTTCGAGAAGGGTCTGCTGGCGCATCTGCGGAATTCGCAGTCGGACCTGCTCACGCTCCTGCGCGAGCACGATCAGAAGATCGCGGGCGACGTGGAGAAGAAGATCCGCGGCGTGCTCGACGGTTTCGCCAAGACCTTCGCCTGATCCGAGCCATTCGAAGGAGCCCGGACCATGCCGAGCCTCAAGGACCTGAAGATCCGGATCGCGAGCGTGAAATCCACGCGCAAGATCACCAAGGCCATGCAGATGGTCGCGGCCGCGAAGCTCCGGCGCGCTCAGGAGGCCGCTGAGGCATCGCGGCCATATGCCGAGCGCATGGAGGCGGTGCTGGGCAATCTCGCGGGAGGCATGAAGAATGCGCCTTCCGCACCGCGCCTGCTCGCGGGAACGGGCAAGGCGGACGTGCACCTGCTCGTGGTCGCCACAGCCGAGCGCGGGTTGTGCGGGGGGTTCAACTCGTCCATCGTCAAGCTTGCGCGTGCCCATTCCGGGCGTCTGCTTGGGCAGGGCAAGACGGTCAAGATCGTGACCGTCGGCAAGAAGGGTCGTGAACAGCTGCGTCGGGATCTGTCGGCGCATCTGGTTGGCCATGTGGATCTGTCCAACGTCAAGCGGATCGGCTATGTCAATGCAGCCGAGATCTGCGAGGATTTGCTTCACCGTTTCAACGCCGGCGAGTTCGACGTCTGCACCTTGTTCTACAATCGGTTTCAGTCGGTGATCAGCCAAGTTCCGACGGCCCGTCAGCTGATCCCCGCGGTCTTCGAGGCAAAGGCGGGTATGGCGTCGGAATACGAGTACGAGCCGGACGAGGAGGCGATCCTTGCGGACCTGTTGCCACGGGGGGTTGCGACCCAGGTTTTCACGGCGCTGCTCGAGAACGCCGCCTCCGAACAGGGCGCGCGGATGAGCGCCATGGACAACGCCACCCGGAACGCCGGCGAGATGATCGACAAGCTGACGATCAAGTACAACCGCTCGCGCCAGCAGGCGATCACCAGCGAGCTCATCGAGATCATTTCGGGCGCGGAAGCGCTCTAGAACAAGGCGGAGACCCGAGCCATGGCCGACAGAGGCAAGATAACCCAGATCATCGGCGCCGTGGTGGACGTGCAGTTCGACGGCGAGCTGCCCGACATCCTGAACGCCCTCACGACCGACAACAACGGGAGCGAACTGGTTCTCGAGGTCGCCCAGCATCTGGGCGAGTCCACCGTGCGCTGCGTCGCAATGGATGCGACCGAGGGTCTGGTGCGGGGCGGTGCGGTGATCAACACGGGCGGGCCGATCTCCGTACCGGTGGGACGCGCCACGCTCGGCCGGATCCTGAACGTCGTCGGTGCACCCATCGACGAGAAGGGCCCGGTCGAGGCGGAAGAGAGCCGTCCCATCCACCGCTCGGCCCCCGATTTCTCGGAACAGTCGACCGAAAAGGAAATCCTCGTCACCGGCATCAAGGTGATCGATCTGCTAGCACCCTATTCGAAGGGCGGCAAGATCGGCCTGTTCGGGGGCGCGGGCGTGGGCAAGACCGTGCTGATCCAGGAGCTGATCAACAACATCGCCAAGGTTCATTCGGGTTTTTCCGTGTTCGCGGGCGTCGGCGAGCGGACCCGCGAGGGCAACGATCTCTACCACGAGTTCATCGAATCTGGCGTCATCGATGAGAAGAACCTCGAGAACTCGAAGGTTGCACTCGTCTTCGGTCAGATGAACGAGCCGCCGGGGGCGCGCATGCGGGTGGCGCTGACTGGGCTGACGCTCGCTGAACAGTTCCGGGACGAAAGCGGCACGGACGTGCTATTTTTCGTCGACAACATCTTCCGCTTCACTCAGGCCGGATCAGAGGTGTCGGCGCTTCTCGGCCGCATTCCCTCGGCGGTGGGCTATCAGCCGACGCTGGCGACCGACATGGGCGCTTTGCAGGAGCGCATCACCTCGACGCGCAGCGGATCGATCACCTCCGTCCAGGCGATCTATGTGCCCGCGGACGACCTGACCGATCCGGCGCCGGCCACCTCCTTCGCGCATCTCGACGCCACGACCACCCTCAACCGGGCCATCTCGGAATTGGGGATCTATCCGGCCGTGGATCCGCTCGACAGCACCTCTCGGATCCTCGATCCGCAGGTCGTGGGCGAAGAGCATTACCAGGTCGCGCGCGACGTGCAGGGTATCCTGCAACGCTACAAGTCGCTGCAGGACATCATCGCCATCCTCGGGATGGACGAGCTGAGCGAAGACGACAAGACCACAGTCGCCCGCGCGCGCAAGATTCAGCGCTTCCTGTCGCAACCGTTCGACGTGGCGCAGGTCTTCACCGGCTCGCCGGGTGTGCAGGTGCCGCTGGAGGTCACGATCGACAGCTTCCGGCGCGTCGTGGACGGCGAGTTCGACCATCTGCCCGAAAGTGCGTTCTACATGGTCGGCGGCATCGACGAGGTGATCAAGAAGGCCGAGCGCATGGCGGCGGAAGCCGCCTGAGCACGGCGCGCCGAGACAAGGGAGGAGCCGCGATGGCCGATACGCTTCAATTCGAACTCGTGAGCCCCGAGCGCAGGCTCGCCTCGATCGCTGCGACCCATGTGCAGATCCCCGGCACGAGCGGAGATTTCACGGCCATGCCCCTGCACGCGCCGTTCCTCTCGACGCTTCGTCCGGGCATCGTCAAGGTCGTGGCACCCGGTGAGACGACCGAATACGTGGTGACCGGAGGTTTTGCCGAAGTGTCGCCTGAGGGCACGACAATCCTCGCGGAACAAGCGGTTCCGCGTGCCTCAGTGACCCGGGAGATGGTGGCGGAATTGGTTGCGGGCGCGGAAAAGTCCCTCGCCGACGCGCCGCAGGAATCCCGTCTGGCCGCAGCACAACGCCTGAACGACGCCCGAGCGCTCGGTCCGCTCCTCGGCCTTTGACGTCCGCGGAGCCATGCGCATCCTTCTGACCGGTTCCTCCGGTTGGCTCGGACGATATCTGGCCCCGAGACTGCGGTCGGACGGACACCATGTCATCGGGTTCGATATCGCACCGGGGCGAGATACCGACGTCATCGGCGACATAGCGGATTGCCGCCGTGTAGACGCGGCCTTCGCCGCCCATGCGGTCGAGACCGTGATCCACTGCGCGGCCCTGCACAAACCCGATATTGCCCGCCATCCGCCGCAGGACTTCGTCGATGTGAACGTTACGGGCACGCTCAATCTGCTGCGTGCCGCGGCAGAGGCGGGGCACGACAGGTTCGTCATGACCTCAACCACGTCGCTGATGGTGTCGGCGGCCGTGCGCGCGGAGGTGGGCCCGGCAGCGCATTGGCTCGACGAAACCGCAGGGCCGCTTGCTCCGCGCAACATCTACGGCGTCACCAAACTCGCGGCCGAGGGACTGTGCCGTCTTCACGCCTCCGAATTTGGGATCGATGTCGTCGTCCTGCGCACCGGCCGGTTCTTTCCCGAGGCCGATGACACGCTCCGCGACCTGTCGGGACCAAATCTCAAGGCGAACGAATTCCTGCACCGACGGCTGAGCGTCGAGGATGCAGCGGAGGCGCATGTCGCGGCTCTCACGGCGGCTGTCGGGACAGGGTTCGGCGTCTATGTCATCTCGGCGCCGACGCCCTTCGCGCGCACGGACGCAGGTGATCTGTTGCGCGATGCGTCCGCCGTGATCCGCCGTCTGTTTCCGGAGGCCGAGGCGCTCTATGCCGCGCACGGGTGGCATCTGCCGTCCCGCATCGGTCGGGTGTATGACCCGGGTCTGGCGGAGCGAGAGCTGGGCTTTCGGGCCCGCACCGATTTCGCAGCGATCCTCGAGGCGTTGCGCTTGGGCGGACCGCTGCCGTTCACCGATGACCCGAGCTACGTGTCGCCGAGGGCCGGTGCGGTCCGGCTGTCAGAACCTTGAGCCGCCTACCCTTAGGCCGCGCCTCGAGACCCGTCACGTTCAGCCCGAGATTGCCGTCCGGTACCATTCTACGATACGCCGGCGTTCCTCCGGCTCCATCCCGCTGACGTTGCCCGGCGGCATGGCGTGGGATCGGCCGGCCTGTAGATAGATTTCGCGCGCATGGGTCACGATGTCGCGCTCGGTCTCCAGCAGCACGCCCTTCGGGGCACGGTGCAGCCCGGGCCAGTACACCTCTCGGGCGTGGCACATCGAGCAGCGTCCCAGAACCGTCCCGGAGACTTCGGCGAACCCGTCCGCCTCGGCAAAACGCATGTCGCGCAACGTCATTTCCTCCGGTTCTGGCCCCGGCGTTCCATTGAAGGTCGAGAGCCACATGATCGAGATCAGGATCAGCACCGTCGCGAGCCAGGTCCAGGTCGGGTTGCCTGTACGGGCGTGGATGGTATTGAAGTAGTGCCGGATCGTCACCCCCATCAGGAACACGAGGCAGGCGATGATCCAGTTGTATTCGGTCGCGAATGCCAGCGGGTAATGGTTCGAGAGCATCAGGAACAGCACCGGCAACGTCAGGTAGTTATTGTGGGTCGAGCGCTGCTTGGCGATGACGCCATATTTCGGATCCGGCGTGCGCCCGGCCTTGAGATCGTCGACCACGATGCGCTGGTTCGGCATGATTATGAAGAACACGTTCGCCGACATGATGGTTGCCGTGAAGGCCCCGAGATGCAAGAGGGCCGCCCGCCCTGAGAACAGCTGCGTGTAGCCCCAGGCCATTCCCACGAGAAAACCGAACAGGATCACCATGAGCACCGTGCCGTCGCGCCCGAGCCGCGATTTGCAGACCTGATCGTAGAACAGCCAGCCGAGGCTGAGGGAGGCCATGGAGACGAGGATCGCGACCGGCACCGACATGTCGCGCACGCTCGGATCGATCAGGAACAGCTCCGCACCGGAATAATAGACGATCGCGAGCAACGCGAAGCCCGAGAGCCAGGTCGCGTAGCTCTCCCATTTGAACCAGGTCAGATGGTCGGGCATCGTCTCTGGAGCGATCATGTATTTCCGGATATGATAGAAACCGCCACCGTGGACCTGCCATTCTTCGCCCGTGGCACCCGCAGGCAGGAAGGGCCCCTTGCGCAGCCCCAGATCCAGCGCGATGAAATAGAAGGATGAGCCGATCCAGGCGATCGCCGTGATCACGTGCAGCCAGCGGACTGCGAATGCGAGCCAGTCCCAGACGACCGGGAACTCATACATGGCGATCCTCCGTCAAGTCGAGGCAGCGCGACAGAGCATCGAGTTCCCGCAATCCCGCGTGACGGCGGGACATTGGAGTTCAACCTTCCGGAACAGGCTCCACGTCGATCATGACTTCGTTACGACGCAGAAAGAACGGCGTAAAGGGATCGTTGTAATAGGCATAGGTCGCAGGCCCGATCGGACGCAGGCCGGACCGTTCGATCCAGTCCCGCAGACGGATCTCGGCACGGTCGAAGTTGGCATCCGTCCAGCGTCCCGAAAACCGGACGGCCGCGAGTGTCGTCTCCGGCAGGGCCTTGAGGGTGACGGCACCCGCGGGCGCGGGCAACGCCTCAACGGTCGAGCCGGCGGGCATCAGGAACCGGACGGCCCAGCCGCCGTCCGCACCGGTCTGGGTGACCGGGGCGGTCATCGCGATCTTGTCCGGGGTCTGGGTCACGGGAGCTGTCATGGCGATGGACGGTCCTCCGCGATCCTTGGCGAAGATGTATCCGGCTAGCGGCGAAAACGCGGCGCGCACCGCCTGTTCGCGGCTGCCCGGTTGCGTCACCTCGGCCGCGATCATGGGTGGATAGCGGCGGAGCTCCATGTCCCCATCGCTACGCTCCAGCGCGTAATCCGGCGTCTCGACGTTCGTCGCGGCGATATACCATGCGAGGATGCCCGCGAGGACCAGCGCCGTGACCGAGACTGCGACCCATGCCATGCGTTTCATTCCGCCCCCATTACCCGTCCTGCCAGGGCCCGCCCGCTCGCGACGGCATCCCCTGCAGCGGTACCGAGGCACCAGTCCCCGGCAAGCCCGAGGCCCAGATCCGCGTCCCAGAGGCATGGCCTGCCCAAGGGCGAGCGCGTGCGCGCATAGCGCCAGCGATGGGCGCTGGCCTCGACCGGGGCCGGTGCGCCCGCCTGGTCGCGGAACGCCGCGACGAGGCGCGCTACCATCTCGCCTGGTGGCACTTCAAGATCGCGCAGCGCCGTGGTGTCGTCGGCATGCAGGACCCAGGCCTCCGGCTCCGGCCGTCCCGGCTTCTCCGAATTCCTGAGGGCGAGACCAATCGGAGGTGCCAACCGGTCACGCCAGCCGGGGCCGGGCACGGGCCCGTCGAAGCGGGCCATCACCGCCCAGCCCGGCTTCATCGTCGCGTTGCTCAGGACGTCGAAGGGACCGTCCAGCCCGCCGAGCAGCATTCGCGCCTGCGGTGCGGGCACGGCGAAGAGCACCACGTTGAACCGCTCCGCAGGCCCGGTGTCTGTCTCGAGGCTCCATTTGTCCCCGTGGCGCTCGAGGCCGGTCACAGTCGTCCGCGTCCGGACGTCAATGCCCGTCGCGACAGTGCGCCCAAGTATGGAATTGCCAGGCGTCCCGATCCAGCCGTCCCGCCAGGTCTGCGCCCCGAGGTCCGCCACGGCGGCCGCGTCCAGCCCGTGCAGCAGCGGCGCGCCGTGGTCGAAGGCCGAGGCCTCCGAGCGTCGCGTGGCGATGCGCCCGCCGAGACCGCCGCTCTTCTCAAGGACCACGACGCTCAGGCCGGCTGCGCTGAGCCTGCGTGCAGCGCTGAGGCCGGCCAAACCGGCACCGATGATCGCGATCTTCATGGGCTGCAAGATAACGAACCTCGCGGCATACGCCAGTCCGGACGCAGGCACCTTGCCGGTTGTCCGGTGCCTGACTAGGGTCCGCATAAATTTCGTGTAGGCGTCATGTCCCGGTTTTTCACTCCCGTCCTTCGCCGTGCGCTGATCGTGGCCCTCGCGGTCCTGATCCTCGACCGCATCACAAAGATCTGGGTCGTCGATCATCTGGATCTGCCGTCGGTCGGCCGGATCGCGGTTGCGGACCCGTGGCTCAACCTGGTGATGGCCTGGAACCAGGGCGTGAACTTCGGTCTGTTCGATCTCGGCGATTCCGGGCGTTACTGGCTGTCGGGGCTGGCGATCGCGATCGTCATCGGGGTCGCGATCTGGGCCCGGACGATGCGCGGCTGGCCGGCGGCCATCGGGGCGGGGCTGGTGATCGGCGGAGCCCTCGGCAACGTCTGGGACCGCCTGAAGTGGGGGGCGGTGGCGGATTTTCTCAACATGAGTTGTTGCGGGATAAACAATCCGTTTGCGTTCAACATCGCCGATGCGGCCATTTTCGCCGGTGCCATGATCCTGATCCTGATGGCAGACGGCGGTGACGGCGGCAGTCGGGCGCGACGGCGCAAGACGGCGTGACGCCGCCGCCGATCTGCGTTAGAGAGACGCGCAAGATGACCAGGCCTCGATCCTCCTTCCCTTGCAAGCGCGCGGCTGGCGTAGCGGGCCTCCTGATCGGGGCTCTGGTCCTGTCCGGATGTGCCGAGGGTGGACTGGCCGGCGGCCTGCGCGCGGCCGGGGTCGGCGACGCTCCGGACGAGTTTCTGGTGCTGCCCACCAAGCCGCTGGAGTTGCCCGAAGACCTCTCGTCCCTCCCGCCACCAACACCGGGCGCGCTCAACCGCGTCGAAAAGCGCCCTGACGTGGACGCCGTGGCAGCCCTGACCGGACGCCCGGTTGCCGCCGGCACCGCGAGTGCCGGCGGGCTCTTGGCGCAGGCCGGCCCGGTGGATCCGCAGATCCGCGGACGGCTCGCCGCCGAGGACACGGAATTCCGGGCCGAGAACCGAGGTCCCTTCCTCGAGCGTCTAGCCAACAGGGGCGCTCAGGACAGCGTGATCTACCAGGATGTGCAACTCGATGCCGATGCCGAGTTCGAGCGCCTGCGGGCGCGAGGCTTGCGTGTGCCGGCGGCCCCGCCGCGCGTTCCTTGAAACGGCGCGATTAACCTGTAGCGATCCCGGTCGTTGACTGCTACCCTTGGGGGTATGAACGGTGAGAACCCCAACATGGAGATGCTGCGGCGGCCGATCCGCCAGCTCGACGCCGCATCTTCCAATCGGATCGCGGCGGGCGAGGTGGTGGAACGGCCGGCCTCCGCGGTCAAGGAACTGATTGAGAATGCGCTTGATGCGGGTGCGCGGCGCATCGACGTGGCCTATGCGGATGGCGGCAAGCGGCTGATCCGGGTCTCCGACGACGGCTGGGGGATCCCGGCGGCGGAACTGCCGCTGGCACTCGCGCGGCACGCGACATCCAAGCTCGACGGGTCGGATCTCGTGAACATCCACTGCTTCGGGTTTCGCGGTGAGGCGCTGCCGTCGCTCGGGGCGGTCGGGCGGCTCACCGTGACATCTCGTGCGGCCGGAGCGTCCGAGGCTGCCGTGATCCAGGTACGTGGCGGGGTGGAGGGAAGCGTCCGCCCGGCTGCGCGGGCCACGGGGACGCTGGTGGAGATGGAGGGGCTGTTTTCCGGCACGCCTGCCCGTCTGAAATTCCTGCGCACCGACAGGGCGGAGGCAAGCGCCATCGCCGAGGTTCTGCGGCGTCTGTCCATGGCGGCCCCGGACGTGGCGTTCACGCTGCGCGACGTGTCCGACGCCGCGAGTCCGCGCGAGATCCTGAGGCTCGACGCCAAGACGGGGGATCTGTTCGAGAGCCTGCGCGGCCGGTTGCGCGCGGTGCTGGGGCCGGATTTTGTCGCCAACGCCCTGCCGGTGGACGCGGACCGGGACGGCTTTCGGCTGACGGGCTTCGCGGCCCTGCCGACCTATTCGCGGGGGGCCGCGGTCGCCCAGCATTTCCAGGTCAACGGACGGCCCGTGCGCGACCGATTGCTGCTTGGGGCGTTGCGGGCGGCCTATACGGACGTTCTACCGCGCGACCGGTTCGCGGCGGCGGCGCTCAATCTGACCTGCCCGGCCGATGAGGTCGACGTAAACGTGCATCCGGCCAAGGCGGAGGTGCGGTTCCGCGAGCCGGGGCTGGTGCGCGGATTGGTGATCGGCGCGCTCAAGCAGGTGCTTGCGGGGGCCGGGCATCGCAGTTCCACCACCGTGGGGGCGGGTCTGCTCGGAGCGTTCCGGTCCGAGCGGTCCTCGGCGGAGGCGATCGGCCGGGCCCGGTCCTGGCAGGCGCCGGGCTTTGCGGAGCCCGGCGGGGTGCCTCTCGGGTTGTCGGGATGCGCCGAGGTGTCCGAGATGCTGCCGGATCCGGCTATCGAGGCGGCCCCGCTCGGGGTCGCGCGGGCGCAGGTCCATGCGACCTACGTGATTGCCCAGACCACGGAGGGCATCGTGATCGTCGACCAGCACGCGGCGCACGAGCGGCTGGTCTATGAGCGGTTGAAGGCGGAGCGGGCCGGGGGGCGGGTGGCCTCCCAGATGCTGCTGATCCCGGAGATCGTCGAGCTGGACGCCGGGGCCTGTGCGCGGCTGTTGGCTGTGCAGGGGCCGCTGGCCGAGCTCGGGCTGGTCTTCGAGGCGTTCGGCGGCACGGCCCTCTGTCTGCGGGAGGTTCCGGCGGCTCTGGGCCGGCCGGAGGGCGCGCGGCTCCTCGCGGACGTGGCCGATGCACTGGCGGAGGATCGGAACGGGCTGGAGGCGCTGCTCGACGCGGTGCTCAGCCGGATGTCGTGCCACGGCTCCGTGCGGGCGGGGCGGCGGATGAACCCCGACGAGATGAACGCGCTGCTGCGGGCCATGGAGGCGACGCCGCTGTCGGGGCAGTGCAACCATGGGCGGCCCACCTATGTCGAATTGCGGCTGAAAGACATCGAGCGGCTGTTCGGGCGGCGGTGATCGAGATCGGAGGGCAGGTTCTCGCGTTGGACGATCCGCGCGTCTGGGCGGGTGGGGCGGTCGTTCTGCTGATCTTGTGGCTTTTGCTGACGCTCGGGCGGGCGGCGGGGCGCATGGGGGCGCTCGACGGGGCGGTGCGGGCCCTGAGCGACGGGCAGAACCAGCTTTATGGCGGCCTCACGCAGGTGGCGGAGGCGCAGGCGGCAGCGCAGGTGCGGATGATCCAGAGCGTCGAGGCGCGGCTGTCGGAGGTGAGTGCCGCGATGGGCGAGAGCCTCGGGGCCACCTCGCTGCGCACGGCGCGCTCGCTGGGGGATCTGCAGCAGCGGCTGGAGACGATCGACCGGGCGCAGACGAAGATCGAGAAGCTGTCGGGGGACGTGCTGGGGCTTCAGGACATCCTGTCGAACAAACAGACGCGGGGGGCGTTCGGGGAGATCCAGCTGCGCGACATCGTGCTGGGCGCGCTGCCGCCGGATGCGGTGGAGTTCCAGGCGACGCTCTCGAACGGCAAGCGGGCGGACTGCCTGATCCGGCTGCCGAACCCGCCGGGGCCGATCGCCATCGACGCGAAGTTTCCGCTGGAGCCCTATGAGGCGCTGCGGGCCGCGAAGACGCCGCCGCAGAAGCTGGAGGCGCAGCGCCTGATGCGCGGGGCGGTGCGGGCGCATATGCGGGCCATCGCGGAAAAATACGTCATCCCCGGCGAGACGGCGGAAGGGGCGCTGATGTTCCTGCCCTCGGAGGCGGTCTATGCCGAGTTGCACGCGAATTTCAGTGAACTGGTGCGGGAGGGGTTCGCGCTGCGGGTCTGGACGGTTTCGCCCACGACCTGCATGGCCACGCTGACGACGCTGCGGGCGGTGCTGAAGGATGCGCGGCTGCGGGCGGAGGCCCATGCGATCCGCCGCGAGCTGGGGTTGCTGGGGCGCGACCTGGACCGCCTCGGCACGCGGGTGGGCAATCTCGACCGGCATTTCAATCAGGCGCGGGCGGATGTGGCCGAGATCCGGACCGCGGCGGAAAAGGCCGGTGTGCGGGCCCGGCGGCTGGAGGATCTGGACTTCCCGCAGGAGGAGCGTCACACGATGTGACGCTCGGTCAAGTAATTGTAATTTCTCATAAAACCGCCTTTCGTTAACCAGATTTTCAGGTTTGGACGCGCGAAAGTCCGGCGGATCCGGGGTAGCGGGCCTGTGGCGGCCGGGGCACGTTGCAGTGCAGCATGAATGGTGCCGCTTGACGCGGGACGGTCGCGGCGTGGACATAGCACCTGGCGCGCTCAGCAGCCGGAGCAGGCATGGCCCAACTCGCGATCGCAGATCATCCAAACCGGTACCAGCTCTCGAACGAGCTGCATGCGCGCCCGTTTCCGGAGATCTCGGCACCCTGTCGGGCGGTTCATCTCGCCATTAAGGAGCCCGAGGATGCCGTCGGCCGCGACAAGGGCCGCGACCTCGCGCATCTGATCGACCTGCTCGACCGCTATGGCGCGCCGCACCCGGCACCGGGGGCGAATCATTATTCCGGTCAGATCGGCCGCGGTCTTCTAAAATGGGAGATGCACACCGAATTCGTCACCTATACGCTGTTCGCGGATCAGGTGGCGGACCAGCCCTTTTCGGGGCGGCTTTTCGATCTGTTCCCGCGAGACTGGTTGGCGTCCGCACCCGGAAAGGTGGTGACCTCCTGCATCGTGCGCATCGAGAGCGCGACCCCGGAGCGGGTACCGGAATTTCTTCAGAACGACGTCCATCGGTGGTTTGTGCCCGAGAGCCTCGCGGTGGCGCGAGTGCTGGACGGGGACGCGCTGATCGCCTCGGACTTTCGGCTAGACGAGAACGGCCACAGCCGCATGGCGGTGCTGGCGAAGCCCGACATCGGCAAGAGGCGGCTGGGACGGATCATCCAGCGTCTGCTGGAGATCGAGACCTACAAGTCGATGTCGATGCTGACGCTGCCGCAGGCGCGCATGGTGGCAACTGCGGTGTCCCGGCTCGACCGTCAGTTGAGCGACATCGTGGCGCAGATGGCAGCACAAAGCGGGCACGAAAACGAGACCCTCGACCAGTTGCTCCAGATGGCGGCGGAAATCGAAT
>JBBQYB010000043.1:0-21272 GCA_038209095.1 Rhodobacterales bacterium | reverse complement strand
CGCAGCCGCAAGACCCCGCGGGTCAGCGCCGAGGCACCGGACCGGCCCGCCGGCGAGAACGTCGTCGATCTGATGGCGGCCCTGCGCCAGAGCCTCGGCGCGGGCCCGAAACCCGCCGGCAAGGCCGCGGCCCCGAAAAAGCGCGCGCCCGCCGCAGCTCCGAAAAAGCCTGCCGCCGCCCCGGCCGAAGCCGCGCCGAAGGTCGGCCGGAAGAAGGCCTCCTGAGTGGCGCCGCCCGCAGACCGGCTGGCAGAGTATACCGCCCGGCGCGACTTCGCGCGCACCCCCGAGCCGCGGGGCAGCGACGGCGGCCTGCGGCCCGGAGGCCTGCGCTTCGTGGTGCAAAAGCACGCCGCGACCCGCCTCCACTACGACCTGCGCCTCGAATGGAACGGCGTGCTGCTCAGCTGGGCCGTGACCCGCGGGCCGAGCGCCGATCCGCGGCAAAAACGCCTCGCGGTGCGGACCGAGGATCACCCGCTCGACTACCGCGATTTCGAGGGCACCATCCCGCGGGGCGATTACGGGGCCGGCACCGTCATGCTCTGGGACGAGGGCACCTGGCTGCCGAAGGGCAGTGCCGACGCGGGCCTCGAAGCGGGCAATCTCAAGATGGTGCTCCAGGGCCGCCGGATGCTGGGGGCCTGGGCGCTGGTGCGCATGAAGCCGCAAAAGGGCGAGCGGCGCGAGAACTGGCTCCTCCTCAAGGAACGCGATCCCCATGCCCGCGACGATCCGGACGGCCTGACCGCGGCCCACAACGTCTCGGTGCGCAGCGGGCGCTCGATGGCGGATCTGCGGGACGGGGTCGCGGCCGGCCCCGCCCCCGCCCGGACCGGGACGCGCCCGGGCTTTCGCAAACCGCAGCTCGCCACCCTCGCGGCCGACGCCCCCGAGGGCCCCGACTGGATCCACGAGACCAAGTTCGACGGCTACCGCTGCCTCGCGGCTCTCGGCCGGGGGGGCACGCGCCTCTTCAGGCGCTCCGGCCTCGACTGGACCGACCGGCTCGCGGCCCTCGACGGCGCCTTCGACACCCTGCCCTGCGCCGCGGCCCTGATCGACGGCGAGGTGGTGGCGGCCCGCATCGAAGGCTCGGCCTTCTCGTCGCTGCAGGACGCGCTGCGCTCCGGCGCGCCGCTGGTCTTTTATGCGTTCGACCTTCTCTCCCTCGACGGCACGGATCTCGCCGGACAGGGCCAGGCCTGTCGCAAGGCAGCACTCGCCGGGCTGATGGCTGGCCTCCCCGAGGGCGGCACCCTGCGGATGAGCGCGCATGTCGAGGGCCGGAGCCCGGAGGTCTTCGCCGCGGCCTGTGCGGCCGGGGCCGAGGGCATCGTCAGCAAGCACGTCTCCACCCCCTACCGCGGCACCCGCACCCGGTCCTGGCGCAAGATCAAGTGCATCCGCCGCCAAAGCTTCGTCGTCGGCGGGATGTCGCCCTCGGGCAAGCGCGGACGCGCCTTCGCCTCGCTCCTCCTCGGCGAGCCGGGGGAGGGCGGGCTGCGCTACCGCGGCCGCGTCGGCACCGGCTTCTCCGGGGCCGATCTCGACCGGCTCGACGCGCTGCTGCGGGTCCGCGCGACGAGCCCCTTCGCAGTTGTGCCCGCCGCCGTCGCCCGCACCGCGGTCTGGCTCGCCCCCGAGATCGAGATCGACGTCGCGTTCCTCGAGCTGACCGCCGAGGGGCACGTCCGCCACGGCACCTGCCTCGGCTTTCGCAAGGCTGCGGCCGCAGCGCCCGCGGCCCCCCCGCGGCCGGGGGGCGCCGCCCCCGTCGTGGAGGGCATCGCGATCAGCAGCCCCGACCGGCGGGTCTTCGGCGGCATGGCGCATATTAAGCTCGACGTCGCGCGCTATTACGCGCGGGCCGGCGCGCGGCTCACCGAGATCGCGGGCCATCGTCCGCTCTCGCTCCTGCGCTGCCCCGACGGCATCGGCGGCGCGCATTTCTTCCAGAAGCACGGCCACGGCGCGATGCCCGCGGCCCTCCGGCGGCGGACCGTCCGGACGCCCGACGAGACCGGGGTGGACGGCCTTTACGCGACGCGCCCGGCTTCCTTCGTCGCCGCGGCGCAGATGGGGACGATCGAGTTCCACATCGCGGGCGTGCGCACCGACCGGCCCGACCGGCCCGACCGGCTGGTCTTCGACCTCGACCCCGACGAGGGCCTCGCCTGGACCGAGGTGCGGCGGGCGGCGGGCGACCTGCGCGGCTGGCTCGCGGACCTCGGCCTCGAGAGCGGGGCCGTGGTCACGGGCGGCAAGGGCGTTCATGTCTGGGTGCCGCTGCGCCGCACCCACGGCTGGGACGCGGTGCGCGGCTTCGCCCGGACGCTCGCGCATGTCCTCGAGGCAAAATCGCCTGCCCGCTTCACCGCCTCCATGGCGAAGTCCAGGCGCCGGGGTCGGATCTTCGTGGACTGGCTGCGCAACGACGCGGGGGCGACGGCGATCTCGCCCTGGTCGCTGCGCGCCCGCCCGGGGGCCCCGGTGGCGGTGCCCGTCGCCTGGGACACCCTCGCGGACCTCGACGGGCCGGCCGCCGTCACGCTCGACACCGTGGACGCCCTGCTCGCCCGGCCCTGTCCCTATCTCGCCCGGGCCGCCCGCCCCCAGTCCCTCGGCCCCGCCACCGCCGAACGCCTGCAGGCCTGGATCGACCGTTAGGGCACAGGAAAGCGGGCAGGGCATGGACCAGGGAGTCGCATTTGAGAAATAGTGCAGACTCTGTGTGGTCGTGTCTCGAATGTGGTGGAAATATCCAGGTGGCGCGCTCCGAGCATGTGAAGGTTGATTCTCTCAGGCTGCGAGATCAATGGGCAACCTGATTACGCATGAACCTCAGCCAGTTTCAGGATGCGATAGGGCATTGGCGGGGTTCGGACGCTGGGCCATGTGAGGCGCGGGATCATGGCTGCGAGATCATAGCGTCGGTTGAAGCGGTACTCGAATTCGGCGAGGTAGCGTTGCACGTGCTTGGGGCTGATCGCGCGGTAGGTCCCGGTTATAGCGGCCTTGATGTTGCCGAGGGCTGTGTTAACCCACTTGAAGGCCGGGCTTTCGCGGCGCTCGATCCCGATCTGGTCTTGATGGCGTGATGGCCGCATCCCGCGCCCGTGACGGCGTTGAAACAGGCGAGCCCGTCGCTGACGACGGTGCAGGCGGGGTCCAGGCTGCGCTCGGCGAAGGCCAGGATCGAGGCGCTGCGGAACCCGGCGACGCGGCAAAGCTTCAGGCGGACTGGTTTTCCCTCCGGCGAGGTCTCGACGGCGGCGACAAAGGGCGTTTTGCCCGGCGCGCCGCGCCCGCGCTTGCCGCCCGTGCGTTCGCCGCCGATGTAGGCGTCGTCGATCTCGACGCGTCCGGACAGGCGCTTTGCACCGTCGCGCTCGAGCATGACCTGGCCTAGTTTGTGCTTGATCTTCCACGCCGTGGTCTGCGTGACCCCTAGCCTGCGGCCGAGTTCCATGCTGGATATCCCCTGTTTGGTCTGGGTCAGATGATGGAGGGCCCGGAACCAGACGCGCAGCTTCAGCTTGGTCGAGGCAAAGATCGTCCCGGCGATCGGCGAGGTCTGCACCCGGCAGCCGCTGCATTGATAGAGCCCTCGGGTCTTCACGACGCTGTGCCGCGTGCCGCCACATTCAGGACAAACAAACCCATCTGGCCCGCGCGACGCGACGACCGCCTCCCGACATTGCTCCTCCGTTCCGTAGCGCCGTTCAAAATCCGGCTCACTCAGTCCTTTCTGGAACTGAACCATATTGCGTCCCATCGCCAACCCCCGCTCTGGCCTCACATTTGTTCCTGTTTTGTGCCAAAACTTTCGGCTGTGCAAGCTGCGTAATCAGGATGGGCATTGGTTCGAGTGGCTGAGAAAGGGTTTCGCAGCCATCGACCTTGCGCATTTGGATATGCCCCGACGCCAGGAGGGCCCAGAGCAGCATCGGCAGCGTTTCTGCGCAGGGCAGCACGGCCTGGGTTTCGATCCGGCGGCGAAACTCCTCGTTCAGTCGCTCGATCGCGTTGGTCGTTCTCGCCGAATTCCACTTTGACGGGTCGAGGCGGGTGAAGGTGAACAGCCGATCCCCGGCCTCTTCCAGGCTGTCGGCGACGGGTTTGCACTTGAGATGCCATTTGCGGAGGACCGCCTTGCGCCGTGTCTCGATCTCGGCTGCGGTGTCGGCGTAGATCATGTCGCGGCAGTCCTCGGTCAAATCGTCCTGCATCTGTTTTGGGGCATGGGCCAGCAGGTTGCGGTGCTTGTGAACCGTGCAGCGCTGTATGGGCAGGTCCTCGCCCCAGAGCGCCACCAGCGCGGCTTCCAGGCCTGGAGCACCGTCGACGATCACGAACTCGGGCCTCTTCAGCCCGCGGGCATCGAGGTCGTTGAGGTGAGGGAGGACCGTGGCCGCAACTGCGGCCGCGGTGGCCGCCCGAACGGCGCCAGGCCGCCGTGCTTTCACTGACAATGTTTCTGATGGAAAGCAGCAGCTTTTGCCCGTCGCGCCGCACACCGATCGCGGCAAGCACCGAGATGTTCGTGGCCTTCCTGTCCAAACGCGTCCAGATCACGGTGCCATCGAGAACAAGGCGAACGACGTCCTCGTCAGCCAGGTCGCGGGCACAGGACGCGTCCCAAGCCACCATCACCTTGCGCCGGGCGCGGCTGACCACATCCTTGCTGACTGTGCCCTCGAACAGCCCGAACAGCGCGCGCTTGACCCGGCGCGTGTCGGTCCCGGCCAAGAAGACCACCGCGATCAGCGCTTCGGCCTTCTTCGTCAGCCGGCGGTACCGCGGCAGCGCCTTCGAGCGCCACTCGCTCACCTTGCCCTTCTCATCCTCGACCCGAGCGCGCGGCACGCGCACAGTTTCAGTGCCGAAGCTAACAATCTGCTGCCGGTCGCGATGCCCGTGCCGGTAGCCATTGGCCCGGCCGCCACCACGGTCGTAGCGCATACGACCGACAAATTCGGCCAGTTCCTCCTCGAACATTGACCCGATGGAGGCCCGCACGCTCGCCCGAAGGCGGTCCTCGATCGGGTCGCAACCACCTCCATTTATCAGTGGCGAAACGGCCGCTTTCTCGGCAATCTGGTTCATCACGTGATCTCCTTGGCGGTTGCTGCCGCTGGTTGGGTGGATTTTAGGTCACCCGGAGATTACGCCGCCCTCAAATTTCCACTAACTCCACGACACGACCTTCTGGGAAGCCCCATCTGTCTCTCGAACACTGAAGTCAATTAATGGGATTTCTGTCGACCTGATCGGCTATCCGTTGCACCCGAGGCGCACCCCTGTCACCTATGTAGACGCCCACCGTTGCAGGCCAAGAAAATCGGTGCCGTCCTCGCGCACCTCTTTCAAATGAATTTAAACGATTGTCGCGCGTCTTGAACCGCGAGCATGGTCGAAGGGAAACTTGAAGCATGACCGACGGGCAGGTCCGGACCGGAGCGGACCTCATCGGGGAGGCCCTTGCGCGCGCCGGTGCGACTCACGCCTTCGGCATCCCGGGCGGCGAGGTCCTCGCCCTAATGCAGGGTCTCGACGCCGCCGGGATCGAATTTGTCCTCGTCAAACACGAGAACGGCGGCGGCTTCATGGCGGAGGGCCTCTGGCATGTGACCGGTGCGCTACCAGTCCTAATTGCGACGCTCGGCCCGGGTGTGGCGAACGCGGTCAACGTGGTGGCGAACGCCATGCAGGATCGCGTGCCGCTGGTGTTTCTAACCGGATGCGTCGACGCGGCGGACGCCGAGACCTACACGCACCAGGTTTTCGACCATCAGGCGATGCTGCGCCCTGTGGTCAAGGGCAGCTTCCGCCTCGCCGCCGGCGCGGTCGGAGCCGGGATCGCGAAGGCCGTGGCCCTCGCGACCTCGGGCCAGCCCGGCCCGGTGCACGTCGACGTCCCCATCGGGGTGGCCGAAGGAGCTACGGACGAGGCCCCGGCGCCCCCGATGCGGAACCCGGTCCCCGGCATGCCCCCGCGCGCCGCCCTCGACGCTGCGCTCTCGGCCCTCGAACGGGCCGAACGTCCGCTGGCGATCGCAGGCGTCGACGCAGTAAACGAGTTCGCAGGCGATGCCGTAGCCGCGTTCTGCCGCGCCTACGCGATTCCGCTCATCACCACCTACAAGGCCAAGGGCCTGATGGACGAGGCAGATCCGCTCTGCCTCGGTGGAGCGGGCCTGTCGCCCAAGGCGGACCGCATCCTCATGCCGCTGATCGCTGCGGCCGACTGTATCCTTCTCCTGGGTTACGATCCGATCGAGATGCGGATCGGCTGGCGCAATCCTTGGTCGGACGGCCAGATGGTGATTGAGATCGCGCCCGTCGCTCGGACCCACGGGATGCACCGCGCCGACCATCCGCTGATCGGCGGCCTCGCGGAGACCGTTGAGGCCATCGCCCACAAGGCGCCTCCGCGCTGGCCCGACGGCGCGCCAGCGGCCGCGCGCGCCGCTCTCCGGGCCGCCTTCGCCCCGCGCGATCACTGGGGCCCGCATCAAGTCTTCGCCACGCTGCGCCGCGTGATGCCGCCCGACACGCTCGCCACCGCGGACAGTGGCGCGCACCGCATCCTGTTTAGCCAGATGTGGGAAAGCCCCGCGCCGCGTCGCATCCTGCAATCCTCAGGCCTGTGCACCATGGCCTGTGCGGTGCCACTCGCCGCAGGCGCGATGCTGGGACGGCCCGGATCGCCGGTCCTCGCCATCGTCGGCGACGCCGGGCTCGAGATGGGCGCAGGAGAGCTCGCGACACTGGCAGCACGGCATCTGCCCGTCGTGATCTGCGTTCTGGTCGACGACAGCCTGACGCTGATCGAGATGAAACAGCGCGGTGCCGGGCGGCCCGGTCTCGGGGTGGATTTCGGTAACGCGGGCACGGCCACTGATTTTCCGGCACTCGCCCGCGCCTTCGGCGGCCACGGCGTGGAGGTCGCGGACAGCGACGCGCTGGCGCGCGAAGCGGCCGCGGCGCTAGGCCGGGACGAATTCACCGTGATCGCAGCGCGCATCCCCCGCCGCGCCTACGACGGTGCCTTCTGAACGCCATGACCCGACGCGGTCACGTGCGCGTGAAGGCCGATGCGGGACCCAACGGTTCCGTAACAAATGGTCCGCCGGTGACGAACCTCCTTGCGACGCAGTCTGCGCGATAAACGGGCCCCGCCGACAGAAAGGCTTGCCGATGACCCTGTCCGACGACCTGAGCGGAACGCCGACCTCGCTGCCCTTCGGGTCCATCGAGACCTGGAACCGGGTCATTCACGGCATTCTGTCGCATTCTTCGACAACGGGCCCGGACCTGAACACGGTGCTCGCCGCCCATCCTGATTTCGCCCTCGGTCAGGCGGTGCGAGGATTGTCCTGTCTGTTGCTCGCCCGGTCCGAGATGGTCCCGGTGGCGCGCGAGGCCCTTGCACTCGCACGGGCGGGCACGGCTCCGACCGCCCGCGAGATGGCCTTTGTCGAAGCGCTTGGCGACTGGCTCAAAGGTCGTCCCTCCCGCGCGGCGGCCCGCCTGCAAGCGAGCCTCGACCGGGACCCGCGCGACGCGCTGGCGATGAAGATGGTGCAGGCGCTCCATTTCGTGGCGGGACGACCGCAGGCGATGCGCCTGTCGGTCGAGGGAATTCTTGAGGCTTGGGAGGACCATCCGGCGCGTGGCTTCCTTCTGGGTTGCCATGCCTTCACTCTCGAGGAGACCGGAGACTACGTCGCCGCCGAACGCGTGGGTCGCACGGGCGTGGCACTGGCACCCGAGGACGCCTGGGGCCTGCACGCCGTGGCGCACGTCTTCGACATGACCGGCCGTGCGCGCGCGGGACTCGACTGGCTCTCCGGGCGCGAGGCGAGCTGGGCGCATTGCAACAACTTCCGTTTCCATGTCTGGTGGCACCGCGCGCTGATGCATCTGGATCTCGGTGAGCACGAGACCGTTCTGGCCCTGTACGACGCCGAGATCCGGGCCGAGAAGACCGACGATTACCGCGACGTCTCGAATGCCGCTTCCCTGCTGTCGCGGCTTGAACTGGACGGCGTGGACGTGGGCGGCCGCTGGGACGAGCTGGCTGACCTTGCGGAAGGCCGCGCCGCAGACGGCTGTCTCGCCTTCGCCGATCTACACTACATGCTGGCGCTCTGCGGAGGCGCACGCGACGCCGCCGCCGCAGGTCTGATTGCGCGAATGGGCGCCGCGCGCGGTACGGGCGACGAGGCGCAGCGGGTCATCGCCCGCCCTGGTTTTCAGGTTGCCCAGGGCCTGCGCGCCTTTGCCGACGGGGACTATTCTTCCGCCTGGGTCCATCTGCGCGCAGGCCGCGCCGATTTGCAATCCATCGGCGGCAGCCATGCCCAGCGGGACGTTTTCGACCGGATCACCATCGAGGCGGCGCTCCGGAGCGGCTACATGGACACCGCCGAATCGCTGCTGCGCGACAGGTTGGTACGGCGCGGCAAAGCGCTCGACGGCTACGCCGAGGCGCGACTTTCCGTGATCGACGGTGCCCGAAGCCTCGCGGTCTGACCGCGAAGCTTCGTGGTCGTCGTCGCTCATTTTAACCCAGCGTCATGCAGCCCGCATACCGAGGCGACTAGGCTCACGCCGCTGCCGTCTCGGGGATATTGTCACGTTAACGGCGCTGCTGTTTTTCCCTTCGACGCGTCGGCTGGTGGGAGACTTCCGCGCGGTTGTTCGACCGACCGCCGGTCACATGGCGATCGGTCAGGCCAAGGTCGCGTAGAGCCGCACCGTAGGACCGAAGCCGATCGGTGACGATGGCGTCCGGCAGGTATCCCTGCCGTTTCAACAGTCGGCGCATCAGCTTGAGGGCCGCTTTCTGGTCACGCCACGGCTGCATGATAATGTCGAGAACTTCGCCCTCGTCGTCGACGGCGCGCCAGAGATAATGGATCTTGGCGCCGATCCGGATGAAGACCTCGTCCAGATGCCAGCGGTCAGAAGGTCGTGGCCGGCGACGCCGGATCCGTGCGGCATAGGCCCGGCCGAACCTGAGCGCCCACCGGCGCACCGTCTCGTAGGAGGCTTCGATGCCGCGCTCGGCGAGCAGGTCCTCGACATCGCGGTAGCTCAGGGCGAACCGAAAATAGAGCCAGACCGCGTGCTGGATGATTTCGGGAGGGAAGCGGTGACGGGCGAAAGTTACGGTGCTCAGGAAGCCCCGTAACTTGCGATGGTACTCCCCTGCTGCAGGACCTTCAAAAACATCGTATCGGAACGGTCAACATAACATGCCACGATGTGGCAACCCGAACTTTGATTGCATGCCCTACATTCTAATGGAGCGGGCGATGAGATTCGAACTCACGACCCTAACCTTGGCAAGGTTATGCTCTACCCCTGAGCTACGCCCGCATCCATTCTCGTGCGATACATCGAGAAGCGGGAGGCATGCAAGGCCAATCTCTGAGGATCCTTACCCTCGGGCGCATGAGGTTGCGCCCCGCATTTTTTTGCCTCCCGGCCACACCCGGAACTGTCGCCTCGCCAATTTCTATGCTACCTTAGGTTGTAGACGTCGAAGTAGCCATGGCATGGCGCAGGGTTTGGAGCGCGGAGGTCTTTCGATGGAGATCCGGGCGGACGTGGATGCGCTGGCAGCGCTTCTGAAAATGGTTGGTTCCCGCTGGCCGGGCACCGAGACGGAACTTTACGTCACGCGCCCCGATGCCATGCGAAGGATTTCGCCGGACGAGCCCGGATTGGCGTCAAGAGCCTGGGTTCCCTTGGACACGGAAGTCAACGCCGCCCTGAGCTCGGTCGGGTGCACACGCGTCGACAGCAGGGCGTTCGGGCGCTCGGACGCTTTCTGCGTGATCCAGCCTCTGCGGCAGCCGCGCCACGGACCAGGCGGTTTCCTGCTTCTGTTCGATCCAAAGCGTCGGCGGCTTGGCCCTGCCCTGGTCAAGAGCTTGGCCGTCGCGGCGCAGGTCGCGTCCCAGATCCGGGACCATTCCGGCTTTTGCCAGATGCAGGCGAACCGTGCGGGCGAGGGTGTCTGCGAAGCGACGATACTGCCGCGTCTAGAGGCACAGCAATTGATCGAGGCCGTCCTAGCGGAGGAGACGAGCCGGGCATCCGTCTATCTGATCGATCTGGACAGGTTCCATGCGCTGAATGCCGTGCTGGGTGAGGCGGCCGGCGACCAATTGCTCGCCGCGGTCGGTGCCCGCCTGGAGACGTGCCTTTCGCCCGGGGATCACGTCGCGCGGCTCTATGGCGACCGTTTCGTCGTGCTCGCACCTCGGGGGCCTCAGGAGATCCTGCCGTTCGCGAACCGGCTGCTCGAGATCATCCGCAGGCCGCTGCGCATCGCCGACCGGACCGTGATGCTGGAGGCCAGCATGGGGATCGTGGCCCACCCGATTGTGCGCGCCGGGGGCGAGCGGGTGCTGACCCAGGCCCAAGAAGCGCTACGCAGGGCGAAACGCGAGGGCCGGAACCGTTTTGCGATGCACGAGCTTCAAAGCGATGCCATTTCTCTGGAAAACAGTCGGCTCGAACTCGATCTGGCGGAAGCGCCGCGGCGCGGGGAACTGCGGCTCGTCTATCAGCCTTACGTCGATCTCAGGACCGGGGCGCTGGCCGGCGTCGAGGCGTTGATGCGCTGGACGCATCCCAGGCGGGGAGAGCTCGCACCGGCCCTGTTCATTCCCCTGGCGGAGGCGACGGGCATGATCCTTCCGCTCGGATCCTGGGTTTTGCGGACGGCGCTTCAGGCGGCCCGGTCCTGGCCCGAACATCTGACGGTCTCCGTGAACGTCTCGGCACTTCAGTTTCATCAGCCGAATTTCGTCGGGGAGGTCGTGGACGCCCTCGCAACTTCGGGCGTTCAAGCGGCGCGGCTCGAACTCGAGATTACCGAGACGGTGCTTATGCGCGACAATCCGCAGACGACCGCCCAGCTCGAGGCGCTGATCGCGCACGGAGTGCGCATCGCGCTCGATGATTTTGGGACGGGATACAGTGCGCTCGCCTATCTCGGGCGATTGCCCCATCATCGCATCAAGCTCGATCGATCCTTCATCCACGATCTTGGGAACCCGGCCACGCTCGAACTGGTCCGTGCGATCCTGGCCCTGGCGCGGCAGACCGGCGTCGGCGTGACGGCGGAAGGTGTGGAGCGCCCTGATCAGCTCGCACGGGTGCGCAGGCTCGGGTTCACCCATGCGCAGGGCTTCCTGACCGGCATGCCGGTGTCCGATCCCCTCGGCCTTCTGGACGAGCCTGCCACGGCCGGATGACCCTGTATCCCGAGGCAGCGGGTGCTGCGTCTTTCAGGAAATACCCGTGTCCTTGCCGAGCTTTCTGTTCGAGGTCATAGGCCTGGCTGCCCGACACCGATCCGAGCAGAACCGCACGTTGTCCCAGTCCCGGGCCCATTTCTTGCGCCAGGCAAAAGGCAGGCCGCAGGAGGCGCAGGTCTTTGTGGGCAGGTCCGACTTGCGGCGCATCTTTGCCATGAGGATCTCAGAAATCGAACGCGAGCTGTGTTCGTGCCACCGGGCGGCGAGGCTGCGGATTGCGGTCGTTAGGGCGTTTGCGGGAGGCATGGCGCTTGATAATGCGGGCTTTTTCGTCCGAGAACCCGGGATCGGCCCGGCGCGCCGCGAATAGTATCTCCTTTGCCAAACGTGCGGCCGCAGCGTGATCGACGACCGGAGCCGGATAGTCGCGTCCGATGACGCACCCCGCGGCCCTCTGGCTCGCCGGGTCCAGCATCCAGGGTTGGTGGAGCTGCGACGCCGGAACACCCGCAAGTTCGGGAACCCAGCGCCGCACGAAGACACCCTCGGGGTCCTGATCGAGGTGTTGTTTAACGGGATTGTAGACCCGCGGCGTGTTGATGCCCGTAGCCCCGGCCTGCATCTGTACCTGCGACCAGTGAATGCCCGGTTCGTAGTCCGTGAAATACCGCGCGAGCGGAGGGCCGTAGTCACGCCAGTCGAGCCAGAAATGATAGCCCGCGAGGCTCGACACCATCGCGCGCATCCGGAAATTGAGCCAGCCGGTCGCACGAAGGGCCCGCATGCAGGCATCCACTAGAGGGAGGCCCGTCTCGCCGGCGACCCAGGCGGCCAGTCGCTCGGGATGGCCGCCCCGAGGGCGCAGGCTCTCATGGGCCGGATGCAGGCACCGGGTCTCGATACTGGGCTGGTCCTCGAGCTTTTGCATGAAATGACAACGCCAGTGCAGCCGCGAGACGAAGCTGTCGAGCGACCCCGCCCATCCGTCGCGGCTGTCCGCAACCCCGCGACGCGCCGTCCGCGCCGCCTGCACGGTCTCGCGCGCGGAGACTGTGCCCCAGGCCAGATGCGGGGACAGCCGCGAGCAGGCCTCGAACGCCGTGACCGGCGAGGACATCGCGCGCCGATAAGTGCGGCCGCGCGTCCCGAGAAACCCGTCGAGCAGGCTCAGCCCGGCGTCGCGTCCCCCCGTCTGTCGGTCCGGACAGGGATCCGGCGGCAGGACAGGCTCGGCCCAAAGCCCCTGGGGTTCGGACGTGGCCCGGAGCGCTGGGGGGGCCAGAACCGGCTTGGCCATGCGCCGTTCCCAGTCACCTGCCCATCCGTCGCGGCTCGCAAGGCGGCGCACCACACCCGCCGCGGGCAGTTCGTGCCAGGCGACCCCCTGGCCGCGTGCCCAGCTCAGGACGCGGCGATCCCGCGCGAAGGTCCAGGCATCGCCGGTCTCCTCATGGCTCCAGAGGTCCACCGAGCCGTGCCGCAGCCGCAAATTCTCGAGGATAGTCTCCGCACATCCCGACCGCAGGACCAACGGTGCGCCGAGAGCCCGCAACGCGCACTCGAGGCCGCTGAGGCTCTCTCGGATGAAGGCCCATTGCCGTCCCGACATGGTCGGTTGCGCCCAAAGATCCGGCTCGATGATGTAGAGAGGCAGGACCGGTCCCCGCGCGGCCGCCCGCACAAGCGGCTCGTGATCGACGACGCGCAGGTCGCGTTTGAACCAGACGATCTGGACGTTCTGCTTCATCGCAGGAAGGTTGGTGCGATCCCGGGCATTTCAAGCCCGGCCGGACCCCTTCGGATGCTAAACCTCGTCCATCAGCTGCGCTTTCGCGACGGCCATGAATTCGGCGAGCTTGGCCCGAACGCCGGGTGCGTCGATGCGGCCGTCGAGGTCCGCCACCAGCTTGCGCACCACGTCCTCGTCACCTGGCTCGGCGAAGTCGGCCTTGACCACTTCCACGGCATAGGCCTTGGCGTCGTCCTCGGATTTGCCCAAGAGATCCGCCGCCCACCGCCCCGCCAGACGGTTGCGCCGCGCGGTTGCCCGGAACTGCATTTCCTGATCGTGGGCGAACTTGTTCTCAAACCCCTTTTCACGGTCCTTGAAGCTCGTCATCGCGTGTCTCCTCAGCCTGTGGACGAGTCCGTTTCGGCAGAAGATAATCATCCGCGGCCGGTTTGAACAAGATGCGAGGTCGGGAATTCGGACGGCCGCCCCGGGCCTCGACGACGCTTGCCCCGGACACCGCCAAACTCTATAGACAGGCAACGGAGAGGGGCAGATGCGAGTCTGGGCCGCCTTTCGCTTATTTCCGGAGACATTCATGGCCCGTCGCAGGTTGGTATACGAGGGCAAGGCAAAGATTCTCTACGAAGGACCGGAACCCGATACGCTGATCCAGTATTTCAAGGACGACGCCACAGCGTTCAACGCCGAGAAAAAGGCGACGATCGAAGGCAAGGGCGTTCTGAACAACCGCCTTTCGGAACACTTCATGACCGGGTTGAACACCATCGGTGTGCCGACCCATTTCATTCGGCGGCTCAACATGCGCGAGCAGTTGATCCGCATGGTCGAGATGATCCCGCTCGAGGTCGTCGTGCGTAATTTTGCGGCAGGCTCGATCTCCAAGCGGCTCGGCATTCCGGAGGGCCAGCAGCTTCCCAGGCCGATCATCGAGTTCTACTACAAGGACGACAGTCTCGGCGATCCCATCGTCTCCGAGGAGCATATCATCGCGTTCAACTGGGCGGGCCAGCAGGACATCGACGACATGATCGCACTCGCGCTGCGGGTGAACGATTTTCTCTCGGGCATGTTCCTCGGGGTCGGGATCCGCCTCGTCGATTTCAAGATCGAGGTCGGGCGCGCTTATGACGGCGACTTCCAACGCTTGATCGTGGCCGACGAGATCTCGCCCGACAGCTGCCGGCTCTGGGACATCGAGACCGGCCGCAAGCTCGACAAGGACGTGTTTCGCCAGGATCTGGGCAACCTCGCGGATGCCTATACCGAGGTTGCCAAGCGTCTCGGCGTCATGCCGCGGACCAATGGCCGCGGAACCGGCCCCAAACTGGTGAACTGATGAAGGCGCGCGTTCACGTCACCCTCAAGAGCGGTGTGCTCGACCCTCAGGGAGAGGCCGTGCGTCATGCCCTCGGATCTCTCGGCTTTGCGGGCGTGGGCGAAGTGCGTCTCGGCAAGGTGATCGAACTCGACATAGACGCGTCCGATGCGGCACAGGCTCGGGTCCAGGTCGATGCGATGTGCAAGGCGTTGCTCGCGAACACGGTCATCGAGAATTATGAAGTGGAGATCGCATGACCCTGCGGGCCGGTGTCGTGGTCTTTCCCGGCTCCAACTGCGACCGGGATCTTGCGGTTGCCCTTCGCGCGGCCGGAGCCGAAGTGACGGCGGTTTGGCACAAGGACACGAGCTTGCCCGACGGCCTGGATCTCGTGGCCTTGCCGGGAGGGTTCTCGTTCGGCGATTATCTCCGCTGTGGTGCGATTGCCGCGCGGGCTCCGATCATGCGTGCCGTGGCCGCGTTCGCAGCGCGGGGCGGGGCGGTGTTGGGCATCTGCAACGGATTTCAAATCCTTATCGAGGCGGGTCTGCTGCCCGGAGCGCTCATGCGCAACGGTGGGCTGAAATTCGTTTGCGCCGAGGCGGCGTTGCAGGTGATGACCTCCGACAGTCCGTTCACGCGGCTTTACGGTCCGCTGGAGACCATCCGCTATCCCATCGCCCATCACGATGGGGCCTATGTCGCGGATGAACAGACCCTGGCGCGCCTCCGGGGCGAGGACCGCGTAGCCTTTCGGTATGTCGCCAATCCCAATGGATCGGCCGGAGCGATCGCCGGGATTCTGTCCGAGAACCGACGCGTTCTGGGCCTGATGCCGCACCCCGAGCGTGCGGTGGATCCGGTGCACGGCGGAACAGACGGCGAGCGCCTTTTCGCTGGTCTCGCGGCGCACGCCCTCGCGGATGCCCTGAGCGCTTGAGCCCAACGCGTTCCGGGCGTACAGAAAACCGATGCAAGGCTCAGTAGTCCCCCCGCCGCGCCTGCTCCGTCCGATATCCACGTCCTGGATGCGGCTTTTGCTCGCGACCGCGGCGGTCGCCCTGGCGCTGATGATCTGGGGGGGGCACACCTATCTCACGCGATCGTTCAGCGAAAACCAGAACGACGACGCAACGGTCCGCGCGACGCTCTATGCGGGCGCGCTCCAGAGTGCAATGCAGCGGCATTCGGTCGTGCCGCTCCTGCTGTCGCGCGACCCGATCCTGATTGAAGCTCTCGACACGAACAGCTTTCTGGAGGCCGACGCGCGGCTGGCCACGTTCCGCGAGGAGATCGGGGCCGGGGCGATCTTCCTGCTGGACAGTCGGGGCCTGCTCGTCGCCGCGAGCGACGATCGTGCGCGGGGGGCCGACGAGAGCGCCCAGGCGTTCTTTGCTCTCGCCACCAGCGACGCGGCGAGCAACACGATCTATTCCACAGCGCAGAACCCCGAGACCGGGGCCTTCACCTTCCAGTATTCGCGCCGGGTCGAGGAGGATGGAGCCTTGCTCGGCGTCATCGTCGTCACCGTGGACCTCGGGATGCACGAGGAAAGCTGGCGGCGCGCCCGGGTCAAGGTGGCGGTCACGAACAGCGACGGCGTCGTGCTGCTCGCCGCCGAGCCCGGATGGCGGGGGCGGCCACTCGAGGACGTGCTGTCCGCCGCGGCGTCGCCGACGCGGATGGGACAGGCCATCCGGGACGCGCGCCAGACGCTGGGATCCGCAAGCTTCGTCTATATCGCGGGCACGCCCTATCTGCAGAACGCAGTCAACGTCGGCTTTCGCGGTTGGAGCCTGACCTACTTTCCGACCCTCGAGGGCGTGCGGGCCGAGGTCAATGCCGTCATCGCCACCGTGGTGATGGGCATCGCGCTGCTGATTGCCCTCCTGTTTTACCGCCTGTCGCGCCGGACCCGTGCGGAGAGCCAGCGGATCCAGCGCGAATCCGAAGAACTGCGGCTTCTCAATCGGCGGCTGTCGGTAGAGATGGCGACGCGGCGCAGGGTGGAGAGAAACCTCAAGGAGGCCGAGCAAAGTCTCGAACAAGCCTCCAAACTTGCAGCCCTAGGCCAGATGTCGGCCGCGGTGAGCCATGAACTCAACCAGCCTCTCGCCGCGATGAAGACCTATCTCGCCGGTGCGCGGCTTTTGCTCCAGCGCAGGCGGCCCGATGAAGCCTTGTCGTCGTTTCAACGCATCGACGATCTGATCGACCGCATGGGCGGGATCACGCGTCAGCTGAAGTCCTATGCGCGCAAAGGGGACGTCGATCTGGAGCCAGTGGACATGCGCGCCTCGGTCCGGTCGGCGCTGTCTATGATGGCCCCGCAGCTCGGGAAGATGGCGGTGACCATCACGACGACGCTGCCGTCCGAGCCCGCGGTTGTGGTGGCCGATCCGCTGCGTATCGAGCAGATCATCGTCAATCTCCTGCGCAACGCGCTCGATGCCGTGCGCCTGCAGGAGGACCGGCGCATCAAGATCTTCCTCGTCCTGGGGGATACGATCCTCTTGTCCATCGAGGACAACGGTCCGGGCCTCGCGTCTCCGGGCAAGCTGTTCGATCCCTTCTACACGACAAAGAAACCGGGCGAGGGCCTTGGCCTCGGGCTCGCCATCTCGGCGGGGTTCGCGACGGAACTCGGCGGGCGGCTGGTCGCCCACAACGGGGCGGACGGCGGGGCGGTGTTCGAGCTGCTCCTGCCGCAGGATCAGCGCCGGACGCAGGCGACACAACAGGCCGCGGAGTAGGACATGAACGTCATGAACATCCTGAACGGGAAACCCAGCGTCGCGATCATCGACGACGAGTCCGACATGCGCGAGAGCGTCGCCCAGTGGCTCGAGTTGTCGGGGTTCGCGGCAGTGCGGTTCGACGCGGCCGAGAGCGCGCTGAAGGTGCTGGCACCGGACTTTCCAGGCGTCGTCGTGAGCGACATCAAGATGCCTGGGATGGACGGCATGGCCCTGTTGCGCCGGCTCCAGTCGGTGGATCCCGGTCTGCCGGTCATCCTCATGACCGGCCACGGGGACGTGCCCATGGCGGTGGAGGCAATGCGGATCGGGGCGTTCGACTTCGTCGAGAAGCCGTTCGAGCCCGACCGGCTGGCGGAGCTGTGCCAGAAGGCCAGCGAGGCCCGGGCGCGGACCCTCGAGACGCGGGCTTTGCGCCGGGAGCTGGCCGACGGTGCGGTTATCATGCGCCGCATGATGGGCTCCAGCCCCGCGGTGGAAAAGCTGCGCGAGACGATCCTCGACGTGGCGCAGGCAGACGGGCACGTGCTGATCCTGGGAGAGACGGGAACCGGCAAGAGTCTGATCGCGTCGGCCCTGCATGCCTGCGGTCCTCGGGCCGCGAAACCGATGGTCGTCATCAATTGCGCGTCAGTCGCCGCGGACGTGCTGGAACTGACGCTGTTCGGCGGACCGGACTGGCCTGAGAAGCCGCTGATCGATCAGGCCGAGGGCGGCACGCTGGCGCTCGAGGACGTGGAGGCGATGCCGCCGGCCGTCCAGGCGCGCCTTCTGGAGACGATCAATGCCACGGATCCGGCGACGGCCTCGGCGCGGCTGCACAACATCCGGGTCGTGTCGCTGTCGAGCCGGCTCGGGACGGGGGCCCCGGAGCCGGAGGTCATGCGCGACGACCTCTATTTCCGGCTCGCGGCCCTCTTGCTGGAGGTGCCGCCCCTGCGGGCCCGCGGCGAGGACATCCTGACGCTGTTCTCGCATTTCACGGTGCAGTTCGCGGACGAATACGGCTGCGAGCCGCCGACGCTGAACGCGGCGGACGCGGCCAACCTGGTGCAGGCACCGTGGCCGGGCAACATTCGCCAGCTGATCAACCTCGCGGAACGGGCGGTCCTGCAGGCGCGGCGGGGCGACAACAACATTTCGGCGCTTTTGATCGACGACGGTTTCCAGGCTCCGGTCGCCTCGCTCGATGCCGAGAAGCCGCTCAAGGACCATGTGGATGCGTTCGAGAAGATGCTGATCGACCATGCCCTGCGCCGCAATCAGGGCAACGTGTCGGGGGTGATGGTCGAACTGGCGCTTCCGCGGCGGACGCTGAACGAAAAGATGGCGAAATACAGCCTCAGCCGGGCGGATTACCTGAGTTCCTGACGGGCCTGCCGGCCCGATCGGGGGTGAGCGTTACACGTTGTGATGCTGTGCTAAACTATTGATCCAAAACGGAAAACCGGCTCCCGTTAACCGGAATGAAAGCTTTCGGACCGGCCCCTGGCCTGTCCGGCGTCACTCGGCGGCGGCCTTTGGCGGGCTCGATTTCCGGGTGCCGGACCTGGCGGGTTTCTTGGCGGCGGCGGTCCGGGCGCGGGGTTTCTTGGCGGAGGCCTTGCGCGCGGGCTTGGACGGCTTCTTGGCCGCGATCAGTTCCAGCGCCTGTTCGAGCGTGATGGCATCCGCGCCGATTTCCTTCGGGACGGTGGCGTTGACCTTTTCCCATTTGACGTAAGGCCCGTACTTGCCCTCGAACAAGGCGACGGGGCCACCGTCGGGATGCGCGCCAAGTTCGCGCAGGGGCTTGAGTTCCGCGCGGCCGGGGCCGCGGGCGGCCTTCTGGGCGAGGACCTCCATGGCGCGGTTCATGCCGATGGTCAGGACCTCCTCGGGGTCCTTGAGGTTCGCATAGACCTTGCCGTGCTTGATGTAGGGGCCGAAGCGGCCGATGCTCGCCTCGACGGGTTCGCCGTCCTCGGGATGCGCGCCGATGAGGCGGGGCAGGGCGAGCATGTCGAGGGCCCGCCTGAGGTCGATGGAGGCGGGATCGATGCCCTTCGGGATCGACGCGCGTTTGGGTTTGGGGACCTCCTCGGTCGCATCGCCGAGCTGGACGTAAAACCCGTAGGGCCCCTTGCGCAGGGTGACGGGCACGCCGGGCGCGCCCTCGATCAGATCGAGATCGCCGGAGAGCCCGAGCAGCTTGGCGCCGTCCGGGCCGAGCAGGTCGGCGGTGGCGTCGTCGCCCGCCAGCGCGCGAGTGTATTTGCATTCGGGGTAATTCGAGCAGCCAATGAAGGCCCCGCCGGAGCGGGCCGTGCGCAGCGAGAGCCGCCCCTCGCCGCAGACCTTGCAGGTGCGCGGATGCGGATCCTCCGCTGTGACCGGAAAGAGGTGGGGCTCGAGCACCTCGTTGATCTTTTCCAGCACCTCGGTGATGCGCAGCCCCTCGGTCTCGCCGAGGGCGGCCGAGAAGTCGCGCCAGAACCGGCCCAGAAGGGCCTTGTAGTCCTCGTCGCCGGTGGTGACCCGGTCGAGATCGTGTTCCAGATCAGCGGTGAAGTCGTAATCGAGGTAGCGGCGGAAATAGTTCGTGAGGAAGGCCGTCACCAGCCGACCCTTGTCCTCCGGGATCAGCCGGTTCGCGTCCTTGCGGACGTAGTCGCGTTCCTGGATCGTCGAGACGATGGAGGCATAGGTGGAGGGGCGCCCGATCCCGAGTTCCTCCATGCGCTTGACCAGCGTAGCCTCCGTGTAGCGCGGCGGCGGCTGGGTGAAATGCTGTTCGGGCGTGACCTCGCGCTTGGACGCGGCCTCGCCTTGCATGATCTGGGGCAGGCGGGCGTCGTCGTCATCCTCGCCGATGGCGGGTTCCTCGTCGCGGCCTTCCATGTAGACCTTGAGAAAGCCGTCGAAGGTCACGACCTGGCCGGTGGCGCGCAGGCCCACCTGGGCGTCGGCGCTCTCGAGGTCGACGGTGGTGCGCTCGAACCGGGCTGCCTCCATCTGGGAGGCGATGGAGCGTTTCCAGATCAGATCGTAAAGCTTGCGCTGGTCGGGTTCCAGCTTGCCCAGTTTCGACGGATCCTGGCCCATGTCGGTGGGCCGGATGCATTCGTGGGCTTCCTGGGCGTTCTTGGCCTTGTTCTTGTACATGCGCGGCGATTTCGGCACGTACTCCGCGCCGTAACGCGCCTTGATGACGTCGCGGGCAGCCATGACGGCCTCGGGGGCCATGTCGATGCCGTCGGTCCGCATGTAGGTGATGTGCCCGGCCTCGTAGAGGCGTTGGGCGGTGCTCATGGTCTGGCGAGCCCCGAAGCCGAACTTGCGCGAGGCCTCCTGTTGCAGGGTCGAGGTCATGAAGGGGGCGGAGGGGTTGCGGCTCGCGGGTTTGGCCTCGACCGCCCGCACCGTCAGGTCGCGCGAGGTCACGGCGGCGACGGCCATCTCGGCGTCAAGGGCCGTGGCGAGGTCGAACTTGTCGAGCCGCTTGCCGGCGAGCGAGACGAGCCGCGCGGTGAACTCCTGGCCGCGCGGCGTGGCAAGCAGCGCCGAGACGGACCAGTATTCGCGCGACTTGAACGCCTCGATCTCCATCTCGCGCTCGACGATGAGGCGCAGGGTGACCGACTGGACGCGGCCCGCGGACTTGGCCCCCGGCAGCTTGCGCCACAGAACGGGGGAGAGCTTGAACCCCACGAGGTAGTCGAGCGCGCGACGGGCGAGATAGGCGTCCACCAGTTCCATGTCGATCTGGCGGGGCTTGGCCATCGCCTCGGTGACGGCCGTTTTCGTGATGGCGTTGAAGACGACGCGCTCGACGGCGGTGGTCTTCTTGACGGCCTTGCGCTTGGTAAGTGCCTCGAGGAGGTGCCAGGAGATCGCCTCGCCCTCGCGGTCGGGGTCGGTGGCGAGGATCAGCTTGTCGTCGGTCTTGAGCGCCTCGGCGATGGCGCGGATGTGTTTCTGGCTGTCGGCGGCGACCTCCCAGAGCATTTCGAACTGGTTGTCGGGATCGACGGATCCGTCCTTGGGCGGCAGGTCGCGCACGTGGCCATAGCTCGCGAGGACGGTGAAGCCGGAACCGAGATACTTGTTAATTGTCTTCGCCTTGGCGGGCGATTCCACGACGACGACGGCCATGCTGCTCCTCTGCGGCGTCTCGGGCCGCG
>JBBQYB010000042.1:0-21648 GCA_038209095.1 Rhodobacterales bacterium | reverse complement strand
GTGCACGGCGAATTGCACGTTGGAGCCGCCGGTCTCCACCCCGATCTCGCGCAACACCGCGATCGAGGCATTGCGCATCATCTGGTATTCCTTGTCCGTGAGCGTCAACGCAGGCGCGACCGTGATGCTGTCGCCGGTATGTACGCCCATGGGGTCGATGTTCTCGATGGAGCAGACGATGATGCAGTTGTCCGCGCGGTCGCGGACCACCTCCATCTCGAATTCCTTCCAGCCGAGCAGGCTCTCGTCGATCAGGATCTGGGAGACGGGGGAGGCCGCGAGGCCGGTCTTGCAGATGTGCTCATAGTCTTCGCGGTTGTAGGCGACGCCGCCGCCGGTGCCGCCGAGGGTGAAGGCGGGGCGGATGATGGCGGGCAGGCCCACGTGCTCGATGGCGGCTAGCGCCTCCTCGATCGTGGTGACGATGGTGGCCTTGGGGTTCTCGAGGCCGATGCGGTCCATCGCCTCGCGAAAGAGCTTGCGGTCCTCGGCCATCTCGATCGCCTCGCGCTTGGCACCGATCAGCTCGACGCCGTATTTCTCGAGCACGCCCATGTCTGCGAGGGCGAGGGCGGTATTGAGGCCGGTCTGTCCGCCCATGGTGGGCAGGAGCGCGTCGGGGCGCTCCTTCTCGATGATCTTGGCGACGATCTCGGGCGTGATCGGCTCGATGTAGGTCGCATCGGCCAATTGCGGGTCGGTCATGATCGTGGCAGGGTTGGAATTGACGAGGATGACCCGGTAGCCTTCCTCGCGCAGCGCCTTGCAGGCCTGGGCCCCGGAATAGTCGAACTCGCAGGCCTGCCCGATCACGATTGGACCCGCCCCGATGATGAGGATGGAGCGGAGGTCGGTTCTCTTAGGCATTGGGGCCTTCGCACTCTTGGCACCGAGGCCGGCTGGCATCGGGACTGGGGACCGGGACAATCGGTAAATTGGCGTGGTTATAGAGGCGGCCGGCGAGGGTGCAAGACCGTATCGGCCGCGCTTCGGGCGATGATGCGGCGCAAAGCCCGCCGCGACGATTGCCCGCGCGGCCTCGCAACCGACACCGATTGACCCCAAGCCCACACAGGCTCATCTGACGCGCCTGCAACCGACAGAGACGGATCAGGACGTGGCGAGCAAAGCCTACATCGAGGTCGATCACGGACCCGGACGCCAGCCTGTGCGGTTCTCCGACCCCCGGTCCGTCATCACGGCACGGGAGGCGTCCGACGTGGAGGCGGCCCTCAATGCCCTCGATGCAGCCCTCGCCGCAGGCGCATGGATCGCCGGCTACGCAACCTACGAACTCGGCTATGTGCTGGAGCCGCGCCTCGCTCCGCTGCTGCCGGTTCGGCGCGACCTGCCGCTTCTGGAATTCGGCATTTTCGACGCTCCCGGCCCCGCCCAGCCTGCGACGCCGGGCGGCACGCTGGGAGGCTTCACACCCGGCTGGAGCCCGCCCGACTATGTCGCCGCCTGCGGCACCGTGCTCGACTATATCCGTGCTGGAGACATCTATCAGGCCAATCTCACCATGCCGTTGCACGGGACCTGGGAGGGAGACCCCGCCGCCCTGCAGGCCGCTCTGGCCGCCGTCCAGCCTGTCGGGCACGGCGCGCTCGTCGACATGCCGGGGGCCGTGATCCTCTCGCGCTCACCGGAGCTTTTCTTTCGCCTCGACGGTGCAGGCGGCATCGAGGCGGCCCCGATGAAGGGCACTGCCCCGCGAGACGTGGATCCCGTGCGCGACAGGGCCCTTCGGAACGCCATCGCAGACGATCCCAAGAGCAGGGCCGAAAACCTGATGATCGTCGATCTGCTGCGCAACGACATCGGGCGCGTCGCGCGCCTCGGGTCCGTCGAGGTGCCGTCCCTCTTTGCGCTCGAGACCTATGCCACCGTCCACCAGATGGTCAGCCGCGTCACCGGCCGCCTCGCGCCGGACGTACAGTTCTCGCGCATCCTGCGCGCGCTCTTTCCCTGCGGCTCCATCACCGGAGCCCCGAAGATCCGCGCCATGGAGATCCTGCGCGCCCTCGAGCCCGAGCCGAGGGGGGTCTATTGCGGCGCCATCGGCTGGGCGTCCCCCGACGGGCGCGCCGATTTCAGCGTGGCGATCCGCGGCCTGACGCTCTATCCCGACGGCAGGGCCACGCTCAACGTGGGAGGCGGCATCGTCGTCGATTCCAGTCCCGAAGCCGAATTCGAGGAGGCGCTGTGGAAGGCCCGTTTCGCCGATCTCACCCGTCCGCCTTCCGGCTGATCGAGACCCTCGGCTGGACCCCCGCCACCGGGTACACCCGCCTCGAGCGCCATCTCGCCCGCCTGCGCCGGACCGCGGCCGCCTGCGCCGTGCCCTACGACGGCACGGCCATCGTCCGCGCGCTCGCCGTCATCGACTACGACAGACCAATGCGGGTCCGCCTCACCGTTGAGGCCGACGGCAGGCCGGAGGCGAGCGCAGCCCCACTGGCCCCCGATCCCGCGATCTGGCGGCTGCGCATCGCAGGAACCCGGCTCGATCCCGGCGACCCCTGGCTGCGCGTCAAGACGACCGAACGCGCGCTCTACGATGCCGACCGCGCCGACCTGCCGCCGGGCATCGACGAGCTGATCTATCTCAATACCCGCGGCGAGGTCTGCGAGGGCACCATCACCAACCTGTTCCTCGAGCGTGGCGACGTGCTGCTCACGCCGCCGCTCGCCTGCGGCCTCCTGCCAGGCGTGCTGCGCGAGACCCTCCTCGCGAGCGGCGCGGCGCGCGAGCAGGTCCTTCGTCCGCGCGACCTCATGGAGGGCTCCCTTCACGTCGGCAACTCGCTGCGCGGCCTTCGGCCTGCGCGCCTTGAGGATTTCATTCAGGCTTGAATTCCTATCGGGCAGGCGCCAGGGGCCCCGCCAACAGGCGGGGAGAAAGGAAAAATCCGGCCAACAGGCCGGTCCTTGGACCTGATGGCACACCTGCCTGCGACTTGACACGACCCATGCGCCGGAGTGTATCGCGCCTGACACGCCCGACGGAGCCTGACATGCACGCCTACCGCACCCACACCTGCGCAGCCCTCGGCCGGGCCGACGTCGGCCAGACCGTCCGCCTGTCGGGCTGGGTGCACCGCGTGCGCGATCATGGCGGCATCCTGTTCGTCGACCTGCGCGACCATTACGGCATCACGCAAGTGCTCGCCGACAGCGACAGCCCGGCCTTTGGGGACGTCGAGGCGGTGCGCGCCGAATGGGTCATCCGCATCGACGGCGTGGTCAAGGCGCGCGACGCGTCTCTCGTGAACCCCAAGATCCCTACCGGCGAGATCGAGGTCTTCGTCACCGACGTCGAGGTGCTCTCCGCCGCCGAGGATCTGCCCATGCCGGTGTTCGGCGACGTGGACTACCCGGAGGAAACCCGGCTCAAGTACCGCTTTCTCGACCTGCGCCGCGAGAGCCTGCACGACACGATCATGCTGCGCAGCCGTGTCATCGCCCACCTGCGCGCCGCCATGCACGCCCAGGGCTTCACCGAGTTCCAGACGCCGATCCTGACCGCCTCCTCGCCCGAAGGCGCGCGCGACTTCCTCGTGCCGTCGCGCCTGCATCCGGGCAAGTTCTACGCGCTGCCCCAGGCCCCGCAGCAGTTCAAACAGCTGATCATGGTGGCAGGCTTCGACCGCTACTTCCAAATCGCACCCTGTTTCCGAGACGAGGACCCCCGCGCCGATCGCTCGCCTGGCGAGTTCTACCAGCTCGACATGGAAATGAGCTTCGCGACCCAGGAGGACGTCTTCCAGGCCATCGAGCCCGTGATGCGCGGCGTCTTCGAGGAATTCGGCGGCGGGCGCCCCGTGACCCCTGAATTTCCCCGCATCGCCTATCGCGACTCCATGCTTTGGTTCGGCTCGGACAAGCCTGACCTTCGCAACCCGATCCGGATGCAGGTCGTCTCCGAGCATTTCCGCGGCTCGGGCTTTGCGATCTTCGCGAACCTGCTGGAACAGCCGGGCACCGAGATCCGCGCCATCCCGGCCCCCGGCGGCGGCAGCCGCAAGTTCTGCGACCGCATGAACGCCTTCGCGCAGGGCGAGGGGCTGCCGGGGATGGGCTACATCTTCTGGCGGTGGACTGAATGGACTGATAGCGAGACAGGCGAGTCCTATGTTGTTCATAGCGGTGGACAGGCAACTGCGATGGAGCGCGAAGTAAAGGAGCTTCAAGGGAGATTTGGCATAAATGAGGCTTCGAGTAAAAACGATTGGAACATTACTGAGGAACAAGCACTTGAAATCTGGTTCCAGCAAAAAGGTTATGTGCGGAGCATTGAAGCTGCGGGACCGCTCGCCAAAAACATCGGCCCCGAACGCACGGAAGCAATCCGCCAACAACTGGGCCTAAATGTAGGCGACGCCGCGTTTTTCCTCGCGGGCAAGCCGTCGAAGTTCCAGGCCGTCGCGGGAAAGGCGCGCAACGTCATCGGCCGTGAGTTGGGCCTTACCGCCGAAAATCGCTTCGAGTTGGCCTGGATCGTCGATTTCCCGATGTACGAGCGCGACGAGGACACCGGCAAACTCGACTTCAGCCACAACCCCTTCTCCATGCCCCAGGGCGGGCTGGAGGCGCTGGAGACGCAGGACCCGCTCGACGTGCTGGGGTACCAGTACGACATCGTCTGCAACGGGGTGGAATTGTCCTCCGGTGCTGTGCGAAACCACAAGCCCGAGCTGATGTACCGCGCCTTCGCGGTCGTCGGCATGGACCAGGCTTTCGTGGACAGTCATTTCGGCGGCATGATCTCGGCCTTCAAATGCGGGGCACCGCCCCACGCGGGGATAGCGCCGGGCGTCGACCGCATCGTCATGCTGCTCGCGAGTGCCGAGAACATCCGCGAGGTCATCATGTTCCCAATGAACCAGCGCGCGGAGGACCTGATGATGGGTGCCCCGTCCGCGCCCACCTCCGAACAACTGCGCGACCTCGGCCTGCGGCTCGCGCCGAAGGCCTGACGGCCGACCGACGTCTCAGCCGGGAAAGTGATCCGGGTCCGGGCCGGTGCGCCCCGCCGGATCGTCGAGGTCTGCGAGGGCGGCCATGTCGGCGGCGTCGAGCGTGATCTCGCGCGCGGCGAGGTTCTCGCGCATGCGCCCCGCGTCGGCCGATTTCGGGATGGCTGCGATCCCGCTCGCGAGGTGCCAGGCAAGCGCCACCTGTGCGGGTGTCGCCGCATGCCGCGCTGCGATGTGGATCAGCGTCGGATCGTCGAGGATGTGCGCCCGCCCGAGCGGGCTCCAGGCCTCGGTGACCACGCCGAGTTCGGCATGGACCGCGCGCAGGGCGTGCTGCTGGAAGCGCGGATGCACCTCGATCTGGTTGACGGCCGGGACCACGCCGGTGTCGTCGATGATCCGGCGCAAATCGGCTTCGCGGAAGTTCGAGACGCCGATCGACAGGGCGCGCCCCTCGGAGCGCAGCCGCACCAGCGCCTTCCAGGTCTCGCGAAACTTGTCCTGCCGGGGCGCGGGCCAATGGATGAGATAGAGGTCCACTGTCTCGAGCCCCAGCCGGCCGAGGCTCGCGTCGAAGGCGCGCAGGGTGGCGTCGAACCCGTGATCGTCGTTCCAGACCTTGGTGGTGACGAACAGCGCGCTGCGCGGCACGTCGCTCCGGGCGATCGCGCGGCCCACGCCGGCCTCGTTCTCGTAGATCCGCGCGGTGTCGACCGACCGGTAGCCTTCGGCGATGGCTGTCGTCAGGGCCCCGACCACATCCGCATCGCTGAGTTGCCAGACGCCAAAGCCGATCTGCGGCATGGTGCGTCCGTCGTTGAGGGTCACCTCTGGCGTCGTCATCCTGCGTCCTCCCCGCGAAACATCCCCGTGCCTAGCGCAAGCGCCTTAGCGCTGAAAGGGGGTCCGTCGCCAGGCCGGGGGCTTTCCGCCCAAGGGTTGACGACGCGGTGGACGCGCCCCGCCCGCCGCGTCTAGGCTGTCGCAGCCATCGCCATCTCAAAGGAGCGTCCGCCATGTGCACCACCTGCCTGATGAACGACGTCAAGGAGCGCATGCTCAGCCGCCGCAGTCTGTTCAAGGGCGCAGGGGCCGCGGGCGTCGCGGCCGTGGCCTCCGGCTTCGCAGCGCCACAGGCGCTGGCGCAGGGCCATTCGAGCGTCGAGGATCTCACCCACGAGCTCACCCCGGACTTCCCGACGTTCTTCGGCGAACAGCAGTTCTTCATGGAGCAGAAGTTCAACTTCGCCGACAACGGGTTCAACCTGTTCGAGCTGCGCGTGAACGAACACACCGGCACCCATATCGACGCGCCGTTGCATTTCTCCGCCGATGGCCAGAGCGTGGCGGAGATCCCCGTCGTCAACCTCGTCGTGCCGCTCTGCGTCATCGACATCCGCGCCAAGGCCGACGCGGACCCGGACGCCCAGCTGACGCCGGACGATCTGTCGGCGTGGATCGCGGCCAATGGCGACATCCCGGACCGGGCCTGCGTCGCGATGAATTCCGGCTGGATCGAGCATCTGGGTGCCGCGAAGTTCCGCAATGCGGACGATGCCGGGGTCATGCATTTTCCGGGTTTTCACGTCGAGGCGGTCCAGATGCTTCTGGAAAATACCACCGCCGTGGGTATCGCGTCCGACACGCTCTCGCTGGACCATGGACCGTCCGCGGATTTTGCTGCGCATTATGCCTGGCTGCCCTCCAACCGCTGGGGCATCGAATGCATCGCGAACCTCGACACCCTGCCCGCTGCGGGAGCCACCCTCGTCGTCGGCGCGCCGAAGCACCGGGGCGGCTCCGGCGGGCCGGCCCGCGTGTTCGCGCTGGTCTGATGGCGACCGTCCCTCTCGTCACGGACGACGGCCCGCCGGCCGTGTCGGCCGTCTTCGACGACATCCGCGCGACGCGCAGCTCGGCGTTCGTGAACAACTTCTGGCGCGCCCTCGCCTTCGATCCGGGCCAACTTGCGGAGGTCTGGGGTGCCGTCAAGCGGACCATGGCCCCCGGCGCGCTCGATCCGCTCACCAAGGAGATGATCTATATCGCCGTCTCCACGGCCAACTCCTGCGCCTATTGCGTGCATTCCCACACCGCCGCCGCGCGGGCCAAGGGGCTGTCGGAGGCCCAGCACGCGGAACTCGTTGCGGTGATCGCGCTCGCCGCCCGCACCAACCACCTCGCCAATGCGCTTCAGATCCCCATCGACCCGGTCTTCGACCGAGCGGAGACACAATGACCGACTACGCGATGATCGTCCCGAAACCGGGCGGACCCGACAGCTTCGAGCGCCGCGAGATCGAGGCACCCTCACCCGGACCCGGCGAGGTCCGCCTTCGCCAGACGGCCGTCGGGCTCAACTTCATCGACGTCTATCACCGCTCCGGCCTCTATCCCTGGTCGGTGCCGACGGATCTCGTTCCCGGCTCGGAGGGGGCAGGCGTCGTCGAGGCCGTGGGTTCCGATGTGCAGCTCACAATAGGCGACCGGGTGGCTTATACCCTGCCGCTCGGGGCCTATGCCAGCGTGCGCACCATCGCGGCGGACCGGGTCGTGAAGTTGCCCGATGCGATCTCCGACGAGATCGCGGCGACCGTGATGCTCAAGGGGCTCACTGCCCAGTACCTGATCCATTCCACCTTTCGCGTCGAGCCCGGCATGACCGTCCTGGTCCAGGCCGCGGCGGGCGGCGTCGGGCTCTTTCTGGGGCAATGGCTGGCGGCCAAGGGCGTCACGGCCATCGGCACCGCCGGTGGCCCGGGCAAGGCGGCCATCGCCCGCGACCACGGCTATGTCCATGTCATCGACTACACCGCGGAAGATTTCGCGCCTGCGGTGCGGGACCTGACGGACGGCCGCGGGGTGGACGTGGTCTATGACGGGGTCGGACGGGACACCTGGAAGGGGTCGCTTGCGAGCCTGCGTCCGCGCGGGATGTTCGTCACCTTCGGCCAGTCCTCCGGCCTGATCGAGGGTTTCACCCTCGGCGATCTCGCGGCCGGAGGCTCCCTGTCGGCCTGCCGACCGAGCCTCTTCAACTACATCGCCACTCGCGCCGAACTCGACACGCGCGCGGCCGACCTCTTTCACAATATCGCGAGCGGTGCGATCAAATGCGAGGTTCGCCAGCGATTCGCGCTGTCCGACGCGGCTGCGGCGCACGTCGCACTGGAAGAGCGCCGGACAACTGGTGCAACGGTACTCATACCCTAACCGTTTGCTTTCGAAACGGTCGCATTTGTTACCAGGCGTCATGATCCTTGCCGGCATGGCGCCTCAAGGCACGCCGCATTGACCATTACGTGAGCAGTGAACGCTCAGGACAACTCCTGATAGAATGGAGGTTTACGCCGGGATCGGATTCACTATCTATTAGGCGAAGACCAGCATGAATAGCTGGAACCGGGAGAATCGCCGTGAACCGAATTCTCGTCTTGTGCCTTTTTGTATCTATGGTTGTGGCACTCTTCGCCGCGATCAGCGCCCTGCTGGCGGGCTGGGGATGGCTCGCGGCCCTCGCCGTCTACAGCGGTACGGGTTCGTTCAGCCTGCTGATGATTACGCTCATCGTCCAGCCCGGCGCGGACCGGCCGGCGAAACCGAAAGCGCGCGCTGCACAGGAAGCGCGCAAGGCGTCTGTACTCGCCTAGAGAACGTACCGGCTCAGGTCGGCGGACCGACTGAGGGCACCGAGATGGGCCTCGACGAAGGCCGCATCCACCGTGACAGCCTCACCTTCCCGGTCAGGTGCCGTGTAGCTCAGATCCTCGAAGACCCGTTCCAGGACGGTATAGAGCCTGCGGGCCCCGATGTTCTCGACCGCGAGGTTCACGTCGGCCGCGATCCGGGCAAGTGCCGCGATCCCGTCCTCGGTGAATGTCACCGCCACCCCTTCCGTCGCCATGAGCGCCGTGTATTGCAGCGTCAGCGCATTGTCCGTCTCGGTGAGGATGCGCACGAAATCCGCCTCCGTCAGCGCGCGCAACTCGACCCGGATCGGCAGGCGGCCCTGCAACTCCGGCAACAGGTCGGAAGGCTTCGCGACATGGAACGCCCCGCTCGCGATGAACAGCACATGATCGGTCCTGACCGGCCCGTGCTTGGTCGAGACCGTCGTGCCCTCGATCAGCGGCAGCAGGTCCCGCTGGACGCCTTCGCGGCTGACATCCGCCCCGCGCATGTCCGCTCGCGCGCAGACCTTGTCGATCTCGTCCAGAAAGACGATGCCGTTCTGCTCGACGGCAGTGATCGCGTCCCGCGTCACAGTTTCCTGATCGAGGAGCTTGTCGGCCTCCTCTGCGATGAGAAGCTCATAGCTCGCGGCCACCGACAGCCTCCGACGGATCTTGCGGGCGCCGAAGGCCTTGCCGAACATCTCCCCGAGATTGATCCCGCCCATCGCGCCGGGCTGTCCGGGGATCTCCATCATCGGGAACGGGCTCGAGGTGTCGGCGACATCCAGTTCGATCTCCTTGGCGTCGAGCGATCCGTCGCGCAGCTTCTTGCGAAACATCTCGCGGGTCTGTTCGCGCGCGCCCTCGCCGGCCAGCGCGTCTATCACCCGCTCTTCCGCGGAGGCATGGGCGCTGGCCTTGACCCGCTCGCGCATGTCCTCGCGCACCATCGCGATGGCCGCGTCCACCAAGTCGCGGATGATCTGGTCGACGTCGCGTCCGACATAGCCCACTTCGGTGAACTTGGTCGCCTCTACCTTGAGGAACGGGGCCTTGGCGAGTTTCGCGAGCCGGCGGCTGATCTCGGTCTTGCCAACCCCGGTGGGGCCGATCATCAGGATGTTCTTGGGGTAGACCTCCTCGCGCAGATCGTCGGCGAGCCGCTTGCGCCGCCAGCGGTTGCGCAGGGCCACGGCCACGGCGCGTTTGGCCTCGCTCTGGCCGATGATATGGCGGTCGAGCTCGGAGACGATCTCGCGCGGGGTCAGGTCGGTCATCTCGCGAGGGTCTCCACCGTCAGGTTGCCGTTGGTATAGACGCAGATCTCGGCCGCGATCGCCATGGCGCGCCGGGCGATCGTCTCCGCGTCGGCGTCGGTGTCATAGAGCGCGCGGGCCGCCGCAAGCGCGTAGTTACCGCCCGAACCGATGGCCGTGACGTCATGCTCGGGCTCGAGCACATCGCCGGCCCCGGTGATGACGAAGAGATCCGACCCGTCGGTCACGATCAGCATGGCCTCGAGGTTGCGCAGGTACTTGTCCATGCGCCAGTCCTTGGCGAGCTCCACGCTCGCGCGCGCAAGTTGCCCGGGTGCCGCCTCCAGCTTCTTTTCCAGCCGCTCCAGCAGGGTGAAGGCGTCCGCGGTCGATCCCGCGAAGCCGCAGAGCACCGGCTTGCCGCCCGGCTCGATCCGGCGGACCTTGCGTGCCGTGCCCTTCAGCACAGTCTGGCCGAGGCTGACCTGCCCGTCACCTGCGATCACCACCCGGCCACCCTTTCGCACCGCGACGATGGTCGTTCCATGCCATCCCGGAAAGCCGCTGTCGCCCATGTCACCCCCGCCCCTGCGCGCGGCACCTATACGGGCCTATCCCTTGATGCGCCAGTGGGCCGGTGGGCCGGTAGGGGACGGGTGGTCAGACCGCTGCCCCCAGTGCGGGGATCCCCAGCGTGACGACCATCGCCACCATCCGGTCATCGCGCAGCGCGATCATCAGCGGAACCACGCAAGACGCTTCACCGGTCGGCGACGAACTTCTCGAAGGCTGCGGCAAAGTCAGGGTGCCAGCGCGACAGGGCAGGGCGGTTCTCGACGATGTCGCCCGCCGCCCAGATAATCCGCTTCTCATCGAGCGCCCGCGGCACGTCGTTGTCGGGACACAGAATATAGAAATCCCCCGCCTCCATCCGCTCCACCATGAAATCCACCGTCTGCGGCGCGGTCCAGGCGGCGGCGGGCTTCTCGCCCCGGCCCTGCGCGGTGAGCGGCGTCCAGACGAAGCCGGGGATCAGCAGATGCGCGCGCACCCGGCATCCCGGCGTGGAGCGCAATTCGTGCGCCAGCGCCTCCGCGAAGGCCTTCACCCCGGCCTTCGCCACATTATAGGCTGGATCGCCGGGCGGGGTGGTGATCCCCTGCTTCGAGCCGGTGACGATAATGGCCCCGGGCGTCCCGCGCGCGATCATCCCCGGCCCGAAGGCCCGCGCGCCGTGGATGACCCCCCAGAGGTTCACCTCCATGACCCGCATCCAGGCATCCCCCGCCCCGAACAGGGCGCTGCCGGGCTGCACACCGGCGTTCAGCATCAGAACATCCACGCCGCCCCAGCGCCCCGTGATCTCGGTCTCGAGCCGCGCCATGTCCTCGGGGCGCGCCACGCTCGCCTCCGCCGCGAGGATGTCGTCGGCCCCGCCGGGCGCCGCCGCCGCGAGCGCATCCGCCGCATCCCCCAGCCGGTCCGCCCCGAGATCCGCCACGCAGACCCTCATGCCGAGGGCCGCGAACCGCAATGCCGCCGCGAGCCCGATCCCCGACGCGCCGCCTGTCACGACCGCGACACCTCCGGGCCTTAGGATGGGATTGGTCATCTGGCCGGCCTCCGTCTAAAAATACCGGTCCAGAGTGCCGGTACCGCCAGCGCTGTGCAAGCGGTCCCGGGCCGACCATCGTAAAGGCCGGCGAACGAAAAAGCCCCGGCCGACAGGTTTGTCGCACCGGGGCTTTCGGATCAGAGCATCACGCCAGCTGGCGGACGACCGATTCCGTCTCGAAGATCTCGATCACGTCGCCCTCGCGGATGTCCTCGTAGTTCTCGAAGGCCATGCCGCATTCCTGGCCGGACTGGACTTCCTTGACCTCGTCCTTGAACCGCTTCAGCGTCTTCAGCTTGCCCTCGTGGATCACGACGTTGTCGCGGAGCAACCGGACGCCGGCCGCGCGGCGCGCCACGCCCTCCGACACGGTACAACCCGCGACCTTGCCCACGCCGGTGATCTTGAAGACCTCCTTGATGCTGGCATAGCCGACGAACTTCTCCCGGATCTCGGGGCTGAGCAGACCGGAGGCCGCCTTCTTCACGTCGTCCACCAGGTCGTAGATGATGGAGTAATACCGGATCTCCACGCCCTTCTGGTTTGCGGCCTCGCGGGCGGGCGCGTTTGCCCGCACGTTGAACCCGATGATCGGCGCACCCGAGGCCTCCGCTAGCGTGACGTCGCTCTCGGTGATGGCACCCACTCCCGAATGCAGCACGCGCACCCGGACCTCGGCATTGCCCACCTTGTCCATGGCCTGCACGATCGCCTCGGCGGACCCCTGCACATCGGATTTCACCAGGATCGGCAACTCGCGCACATCCCGGTCCGCCTTGGCCTTCGCCAGCAGCTGGTCGAGCGTCGTTGACGATCCAACCGCCGCACGCTTGTCCTTCGACAGCCGCTCGCGATAGCTCGCGATCTCGCGCGCCTTCGCCTCGTCAGCAACGACGTTCAGCACGTCGCCGGCCTCCGGCGTCCCGCTGAGGCCGAGCACCTCGACCGGCACCGAAGGCCCGGCTTCGTCCACCCGCTCGCCCTGGTCGTTGATCAGCGCGCGCACCTTGCCCCATTGCTCGCCGACGACGAAGATATCGCCGCGGCGCAGCGTGCCCTTCTGGACCAGCACCGTCGCGACAGGTCCGCGCCCGACGTCGAGCTTGGCCTCGATCACGGCCCCCTCGGCCAGACGGTCGGGGTTGGCACGGATGTCGAGCAGTTCCGCCTGAAGCGTGATCGCCTCCAGAAGCTTGTCGAGACCCTTGCCGGTCTGCGCCGAGACCTCGACGTCCAGCACGTCGCCGCTCATTTCCTCGACGATCACCTCGTATTGCAGCAACTGGGTACGCACCTTGGTCGGATCGGCCGCCGGTTTGTCGATCTTGTTGATCGCGATGATCATCGGCACACCCGCCGCCTTGGCGTGGTTGATCGCCTCGACGGTCTGGGGCATCACGCTGTCGTCGGCCGCGACTACGAGGATGACGATATCCGTCACCTGCGCGCCGCGGGCGCGCATCGAGGTAAAGGCCGCGTGGCCCGGCGTGTCGAGGAAGGTGATCACCTGCCCGGCCCCGGTGTTCACCTGATAGGCCCCGATGTGCTGCGTGATCCCGCCCGCCTCGCCGGAGACGACGTTGGTCTTGCGGATCGCGTCGAGCAGCGACGTCTTGCCGTGGTCGACGTGCCCCATGATGGTCACGATGGGCGCGCGCTGTTCCAGCTTGCCCGTGTCGTCGCCCGACGCCTGGACGATCACGTCCTCCACGTCCGCCTCGGACCGACGCACGACCTTGTGGCCGAAATCCTCGACGATCAGGGCGGCGGTATCGGCGTCGATGGTCTGGTTGACCGTTGCCATGATGCCGTTCTGCATCAGAACCTTCACGAGTGCCGCCGCGCGTTCGGCCATGCGATTCGCGAGTTCCTGAACGGTGATCGCGTCGGGTACCTGCACTTCGCGCACGACCTTCTCGCGCTCGCCGGTGGAGGCCGACATGCGGCGCTTGTCGCGCTCCTGACGCCTGCGCATGACCGCGAGGCTGCGCTGGCGGCCTTCCTGATCGGTGGCGTTGGCGATGGTCAGCTTGCCCGACCGGCGCCGGTCTTCGTCGCCCTTGGCGCGGGTCGTCTTCTTTTCCTCCACCACCGGCTTGGTGAGGGTCTTTTTGGCGGCGATCGGACGGCCTGCCTCGGCCCGGGCGGCCTGCGCCTGGGCTGCGGCCGTGTCGATCATCGGCGCGTCCGCGGCGGTCTGGCGCGATCCGGACCCGCTCGGGGCCGCGGCCTTGGCGGCGGCGGCGGATTCCTCCTCAGCGGCGGCGGCGGCGCGCTGTTCGCGGATCTCGCGTTCGCGTTCCTCGCGCTCGACGGCATCCTTCTCGGCGCGCAGGCGGCCGAGCTCGGCGTCCCGGGCCGCGGTCGCTTCCTTTTCCTTGCGGGCGCGCTCGGTCTCCTGGGCCTTGGCAATCTCGACCGCCTTGAGGCGCCGCTCGAACTCGGCGTCAGACAGGTTCTGGGCCGCGGCACCGCGCGGATTGGCGGCGGTCGCCTGGGCGGCACCGGCCTTTGGTACAACCACGCGCTTGCGCTTCAGCTCCACCGTCACACTCTTGGTGCGGCCGTGGCTGAAGCTCTGTTTCACATGCGTGGTCGCCGTGCCGCTGCCCGCGGGGCGCAGACCAAGCGGCTTCGCGCCCTTGCGATCGGTGTCCTTGGTGTCCGTCATTTCGTCGTCTGCCTTTCCGAGCGGGGGCCTTCCCCCGCCGCCGCGCTGTCCTCGACCACGTCCGTGGCCGGCGCACCTAAATCATTGCCCCTGAGGCCGGCCAATCGCCGTGCCTCGTCACGTATTCGTTCCGCGAGACCGCCCGCCAGCACGGCGGCATGTATCACACTATCACGGGCGAATGCCAAACCCAATTCGTGTCCGAAAAGGCACGAAACAAGGCTGTTTTCTCCCTCCGGCGGCCGAAGCGCCGAACGTCCCCGCACGGAGCCGTCCGCCGCCTGGATCAGCAACGCCGCCTGCCCCGAAACCAGCGCCGCCTTGGCTTTCTCGAGCCCCGCGAGGGCGAGGCCCGCCTTGCGCGCCATGGCGATCAGATCAACCGCCTGACGCGCGAGCAGAGCCTCGACCCGGTCCGCCAGATCCGGCGGGACCCTGACCGGCTGCTGTGCCGCCCGGGCGAAATGGCCCTTCGAGACCGCCTTCTTCAGCACCGCCCCGTCAGCCGTCACCCACATCCCCCGCCCCGGCAACCTGCCGGCAAGATCCGGGGTCACCTCGTTCTCCGGTCCGAGCACGAATCGGATCATCCCGCCCTTGGGCTGGACGGCGCGCGTCACGATGCACCGCCGTTCCGGCTCGTCCCGTGTCTTCTCCCGGCCCCCGCGCGTCACTGGCGTCCGCCTCAGGCCCGGCCCGCCTCCGCGTCGGCATCGTCTCCGGACGCGGGCTCGTCCTCCAACGCCTCGTCCTCGTTCGCCTCGAGATCGGCGGCATCGACCCAGCCGATCTGGACGCGTGCCGACATCACGAGCGTCTGGGCTTCCTCGAGGCTCATATCGAACTTCTCAAGCAGGCCCGTATCCTTGACGCGCTTGCCGTCCACCACCGTGAACCCGCCCGCAAGCTCCCAGTCCGCGCAGGTCGCGAAATCCTCCAGCGTCTTGATGCCGTCCTCGGCCAGCGCCTCGATCATCTGGGGGCTCAGCCCCTCGAAATCAAACAGGCTCTGTTCGACGCCCAGTTCCTTGGCCCGTTCGATGGCCTTGGCGTTGATCTCGTCGAGGCTCTCGCGGGCGCGGGCCTGCAACTCCTCGGCGGTGTTCTGGTCGAAGCCGTCGATGGAGACCAGATCGTCGAGATCGACATAGGCGATCTCCTCCAGCGTCGCGAACCCCTCCGAGACCAGCAGCTGCGCCACCATCTCGTCGACGTTCATCGTCTCCATGAACAGCTGCGTGCGTTCGGCGAACTCCGCCTGGCGGCGCTCGCTTTCCTGGGCTTCCGTCATGATGTCGATGTCGAAACCGGTCAGCTGGGACGCGAGCCGCACGTTCTGCCCGCGCCGGCCGATGGCAAGGCTCAACTGTTCGTCGGGCACCACCACCTCGATGCGCTCGCTGTCCTCGTCGAACACGACCTTGGAGACTTCCGCCGGCTGGAGCGCGTTCACGAGGAACGTCGCCGGATCCTGGTTCCACGGGATGATGTCGATCTTCTCGCCCTGCAACTCGCCTACGACCGCCTGCACCCGGCTGCCGCGCATGCCGACGCAGGCACCCACCGGGTCGATGGAACTGTCATAGGAGATCACACCCATCTTCGCGCGCGACCCCGGATCGCGGGCGACCGCCTTGATCTCGATGACGCCGTCGTAGATTTCCGGCACTTCCATCTTGAACAGTTCCGCGAGAAACTCGGGTGCGGTGCGGCTGAGAAAGATCTGCGGGCCCCGCGTCTCGAGCCGGACGTCGCGCACCAGCGCGCGCACCCGGTCGCCGTTGCGGAAGGCCTCGCGCTGGATCAGCTGGTCGCGGCGCAGGATCGCCTCGCCCCGGCCCACGTCCACGATGACGTTGCCGTATTCCGTGCGCTTGACGATGCCGTTGATGATCGTGCCGACCCGGTCCTTGAATTCCTCGAACTGGCGCAGCCGCTCCGCCTCGCGGACCTTCTGCATGATGACCTGCTTGGCCGACTGCGCCGCGATCCGCCCAAAATCCATCGGCGGCAGCGCGTCGGTCAGGTAATCCCCGAGTGCCGCGTCCGGCTTGATCGCCTGCGCCTCCTTCAGGGTCAGTTCGGTAAAGTGATTCTCGATCTCCTCGACCACATGGCGGTACCGCGTCATGTGCAACTCGCCCGACTTCGGGTCGATCTTGGCACGGATGTCGTATTCCGCCCCGTACCGCGAGCGGGCGGCCTTGCCGAGGCTGTCTTCCATCGCCTCGATCACGAGCCCCGGGTCAATCATCTTCTCGCGCGCGACGGCGTCGGCGATCTGCAAAAGCTCAAGCCTGTTGGCGGAGGCGATATTCATTTCACGTCCTCGTCTTCGTCGATGTTTTCGGTTTCAATCTCGTCGAACGCATCCAGATCCTCGTCCTGAAATCCCTGCGCCTTGCGGGCAGCGAGAGACTCCGCGATCAGATCGTCGGTCAGCACCAGTTTCGCGTCGGTCAGCCACTCGAAATCGAGCCCGATCGTGCCCTCGGTGATCGTCACCAGCACCTCGGAGCCCTCGACGCCGCCGAGCACGCCGCGGAATTTCTTGCGCCCGTCGATCAGCTCGGACGTCTCCAGCCGGACCTCATAGCCCTCGTAGCGCTCGAAGTCCTTCAGCCGGGTCAGCGGCCGGTCGATACCCGGCGAGGACACCTCGAGCGTGTATTCCCCGCTGATCGGATCCTCGACGTCGAGCACCGCCGACACCGCGCGGCTGATCTTCGCGCAGTCGTCCACCTCGATCCCGCCCTCCGGCCGGTCCGCCATGATCTGGAGGATCGCCCGACGGCCACCCATCAGCCGGATGCGCACCAACTCGTAGCCGAGCCCTTCGAGGGTCGGCTGCACGACGGCGGCGAGCCGCCGGTCTATGGCGGCTTTGGCGATCAGATCGGCCAAGTTGGACTCCGGAGACAAAAAAACGGGCGCGCGGCCCGTTGAACTTCCGGTGGAAGGGGACCCTAAGATCAACCTGCCGCTATGAAGCGTCTCTAGGCCGAACGCGCGGCGGATGCAAGAACAATCGCCCGACCCTCAGTCGCGGTAGGGGCGCAGCACCTCCGGGTCGCGCATACGCCGGAACAGCACCACGCTTCCGTCCGAATGGCGCGGGTCGTAGGCGAACCCCTTCGCCCCCAGCGTCGCGAACAGGGCCCCGACCCCCGACAACCCGGTGACATGGTCGTGGACCTCCACGAGGATCCGGTCCACGCCGCGCAGATCAGCGCTATTGAACAAGGTCGCCTCCGCGCCTTCCACGTCGCAGACGATCAGCGTCGTGCGATCCTCCCGCAGGGTCTTCGAGAAATTCAGCGTCGCGACGTCGACCTTGCCGGTATAGGCATTGGGCTCGGGGGCAAGCGAGCCCATCCAGAAATCCCGGCGCAGATAGAAGGTGGCCGTCGTCTCGGTCACCGAATTGGTCAGGACCGCGTTCAGCCGTCGGACCTTCTTCACGTTGTTGCGCCTGTGCAGCAAAGCCATGTAGCCCAGGAGATGCGGGTTCGCCTCGATCGCCAGCACGCTCGCCACACGCCGCTCGCGCGACAGCAGCGTCGAGATGAACCCGATCCCAGCGCCGATCTCCATGACCCGGTCGCCCGGCTCGACGATCCCGGCGATCTGCCGGGCCTCGCGCGCCTCGTAGCGGCCCTCGATCATGGCCGTCCGGATCGCCGGGCTGATCACCGTCGGGTCCACCGGCACCGTCACGCCCGCTACCCGCAGATATTCCGACGCGACCGTGTCGGAGGGCAAAGGGATGAGAACGGATTCGACCATAGGTTGAGTTAATCGACATATCCGACACTTGTCCAGCACCCCCGATGATCATATCGCTAAAATGCGACGAACCCCTGACAGGATCTCTGCCAGGGGTCGGATGACCGGGTCAGGGTCGAAAATGATCGTCCCCTCCACGCGGGGAGGTCTCGTGACGGCGGGTCAGGGCCGCGTCAGCGCGGGCAGCGTTTTGCGAGGATACGCTGTAGCGTGCGCCGGTGCATGTTCAGCCGGCGCGCGGTTTCCGACACGTTGCGGTCGCACATCTCGTAGATCCGCTGGATGTGCTCCCAGCGCACCCGGTCCGCGGACATCGGGTTCTCGGGCGGCTCCGGCCGCATCGCCTCGCTCGCAAGCAGCGCCGAGGTCACGTCGTTGGCATCGGCAGGCTTCGAGAGATAGTCCCAGGCCCCGATCTTGACCGCCGCTACGGCGGTCGCGATGGCGCCGTACCCGGTCAGCACCACGATCCGCGTGTCAGCCCGCCGCTCGCGCAGGATCTCGACCACGTCGAGCCCGTTGCCGTCCTCGAGCCGCAGATCGACCACCGCATAGGCGGGCGGATGGGCCTGTGCCGCCGCCTTGCCTTCCGCCACGGTCTCCACCGCGGTCACCTCGAACCCGCGTTTCTCCATCGCCCGGCTCAGGCGCCGCAGGAACGGCTCGTCGTCGTCGACGATCAGGAGGGACTTGTCGGCATTCGGGTCTTCGAGGTTGAGGGCGGCCATGTCGTCGGTACTCCGGTATTCTCGTCCAGATAGATAGGGCCTCGCCCTGGATGGTCAAACCGCAGGCAACCGGGGGCCGTCAGAGCGACTCGGAAAAGCACCCCACGCTCGCGGCGATCTCCTCGGCGCTCGCGGTGCTGGCATAGAATTCCAGGAACGGATGACCGGGTGCGGCTAGATAGGTGAACGTCGAATGATCCATCAGATAGAACTCCGGGTCGTCGCCCGCCCTGCGCCAGAACACGCGGTACGCACTGGCGGCGGCGGCCACGTCCTCCTCGGGTCCGCTCAGGCCGATCATCTCGGGATGAATGTAGGCCGCGTATTCCGAGGCCACCTCGGGGGTGTCGCGCTCGGGATCGATGGAGATGAACACGAGGCCCGCATCGACGCCGGCCTGTGCGAGATCGTCGATCACCGTGGCGTTGCGCGCAAGATCCGTCGGGCAGAAATCCGGGCAGAACGTATAGCCGAAATAGATCAGCGTCGGCCCGGTGATCACGTCCGCGTCGGTCACGCGCGCGCCCGTGCCGTCGGTCAGGGTGAACGGCCCGCCGATCTCGGCCGTCCCGCCCGCCACGGTTCCGCGACGGCACTCGGCAAAGGCGTCCGAGGACGCCGTGCGCTGCACGAAGAACCATCCGGCGGCGAGCCCGATCAGGACGACGGCTGCGGCGAAGAACGCGGTCGCGCGGGACATGGAACGGCTCCGATACGGTGCTGACGCGCGGTTCTGGCACGCGCGCGATTGCGCATCAAGGCCGCAGGCCCCGCATTTGCCTTTGATCCGCGGCAGGGGGCTGCTACCTCCCCGCGATGACGGAACCGGATCTCTCGGTCTTCACCGCCGCCGAGCGCAGCGCGTGGCTGCGCCTGCGCACGCTGATCCTGCTGCGCTGGCTTGCCATTCTCGGCCAGAGCGCCGCGGTCCTCGTGGCCTGGCTCGGTCTCGGCTTCGCCCTGCCCATCGATCTCTGCGCGGTGGCGATCGGTGCCTCAGCCCTCTTCAACCTGACCGCCCGGCTCGTCGCCCCGCAAAACCGCCGGTTGACCGAACGCGAGGCCGTCCTGACCCTGATGTTCGATCTCTGCCAGCTCGGCTTTCTCCTCTATCTCACGGGGGGGCTCGCCAATCCCTTCGCGCTTCTGATGCTCGCCCCCGTCACCATCAGCGCCTCGGTGCTCACGCTGCCCGCGACCATCCTGCTCGGGGCGGTCGCCACCGCCATCATCACCCTCCTCGTGCTCGACAGCGTGCCCTTGCAACTCGCCACCGGCGACGTGCTGGGCACGCCCTCCATCCTGATCGTGGGGACCTGGGCTTCGCTGGTGATCGGCGTCGTCTTTCTCGCCCTCTATGCCCGGCGGGTCACCAGCGAGACCTTCTCCATGTCCCAGGCGCTGACGGCCACCCAGATGGCGCTCGACCGCGAACAGCGCATGACCGCCCTCGGCGGCGTCGTGGCCGCGGCTGCCCACGAACTCGGCACGCCGCTTGCAACCATCAAGCTGGTCTCGACCGAACTCATCGATGAACTCGGCGACCGCCCCGACCTGCTGGAGGACGCTCAGCTGATCCGCGCCCAGGCGGACCGTTGCCGCGACATCCTGCGCGCCATGGGCCCCAGCGGAAAGTCCGACCGCCAGACCCTCACCGCCCCGCTCTCGAGCGTCGTCGAGGAGGCAGCAAGCCCCCACGCCGACCGCGGCGTGCGCATCATCACCCGCGTCGACGGCGCGGTCGGCGCGGACAGCCCCGTGCGCCAGCCCGAGATCGCGCGCCGCCCGGAGATCATCCAGGGCTTGCGCAACCTCGTGCAGAACGCGGTGGATTTCGCCCGCGCGACCGTCTGGATCGACATCGACTGGACCCAGTCCGACCTGCGCGTGGTCATTGGCGACGACGGCCCCGGCTATCCGGCCGACCTGATCGGGCGCATCGGCGATCCCTTCGTGCGCGCCCGCAGCCCGGACAAGGTGCGGCCGGCCTATGAAGGGATGGGCCTCGGCCTCTTCATCGCGAAGACCCTGCTGGAGCGGAGCGGCGCCGAACTCACCTTCGCCAACGGCTCGGACAGCCCCGACGAGGCGCGCCTCGCGGGAGCCCCGGAGTTCTCCCGCCCCACCGGCGCCATCGTGGCCGTGGTGTGGCCCCAGGCCCAGATCGAGCGCGATCTCGAGGCCGCGCGCAAGGCCCCGCCCCGGGGCCCGGAGGACCATCTCAGAACGTCGTCGTGAGCCGCGTCAGCCACTCCGGCCCATGCTGGACCATGTACGCCTCGACCTGCTTGTCGGCCCCGCTCAGCACCAGCGCGCCCACCGCGACCAGCGCCACCCCGAACACGCGCCGGCCCCCCGACCCGGCGCTCAGCATCCGCCCGCGCCAGCGCATCATTGCCTCCCGCGACAGCGTGCCCAGCACCAGAAGCGGCACCGCCGCCCCGAGACCGAAGGCGAGCATGGTCAGCGCCACCTCCCCGAGGTTCTCGCCGCGCGACGCCATCAGCGACGCGGCCCCGAGCGTCGGCCCCACGCAGGGGGCCCAGACCACCCCGAGCAGGACGCCCACACCGAACTGACCGCCGAGCCCCTGCCCGCTGGTCGAGCCGAACCTCTGGTCCGCCCAGGCGCTCACCGGCCCTGCCGCCACGGCCACTCGCGTCTGGAGCGCGGGCAGCAGCAGCACCGCCCCGAACCCCACCAGCAGCACGCCGCCCACCGCCCGGAACACCCCGGCATCGAGCCCTATGGCAAAGCCGATGGTCGCGACGAACAGCCCCACCAGCGTGAACGACAGCGCGAGCCCCCCGGCCAGCGCCAGGGGTCCGCGCGGATGCTGCCCCGCCGCCGTCGCCAGCACGATGGGGATCAGCGGCAGGACGCAGGGCGACAGGATCGACAGCGCGCCGGCGATCCCCCCGAAACCGATGCTCGTGAAC
>JBBQYB010000041.1:0-22705 GCA_038209095.1 Rhodobacterales bacterium | reverse complement strand
CAGCGCGTCCCGGAACGCCGCGGCCCTCGGGTCGTCCGCCGCCCGGATCGGTGCCATCTCCGCCCGTCCGGTCGCCGCCACGATCACGCTGTCCGACGTCGAGGTGTCCCCGTCCACCGTGATGCAGTTGAACGTGCGGGCATTGATCCCCGACACCATCCACTGCAACAGATCCCGGTCGATGGCCGCATCGGTAAACACGAAGGCCAGCATCGTCGCCATGTCGGGCGCGATCATGCCCGAGCCCTTCGCGAACCCGCTGATCGTCACCGGCGCGCCGCCGAGCGACACCTCCGCTCTCGCGATCTTCGGAAAGGTATCCGTGGTCAGGATCGCCCGCGCGGCCTGCCCGCCCGCATCCTCCGACAGGCCCGCCGCCAAGGCATCCACCTGCGCCACGATCCGCTCCACGGGCAGCGGCTCGCCGATCACGCCGGTGGACGCCACGAACACATGTCCCTCCGGCACCCCCAGCCCGGCCTGCACCGCCTCCACGGTCGCAGCCACCGCCGCCGTGCCCGCCGCTCCTGTGAAAGCGTTGGAATTCCCGGAATTGACGACGATGGCGAACCCGCCCTCGGCCCGCCCAAGGGCCCCAAGGCACGCCTCGCACCACAGCACCGGTGCCGACCGCGTGGCCGAGCGCGTGAACACGCCCGCCACCGCCGCACCCGCCGACACCTCCGCGAGCATCACGTCGAGCCGCCCCGCATAGCGCACCCCCGCCGCCACCGCCGCGAACCGCACGCCCGCCACCGGGGCGAACTCCACCGGCCCGCCCTTCGGGGCGAGCGGCGACACCGGCAACGGGGACTTCGCCATGGCCCGGCTCAGTCCCCCACGAGGTCGGTCTGCCGGATGGCATCCGCCGGGATGCCCGTCTCCGGCTCACTGATCTCGGCCTGCGCGCGCAACTCCTCGATCTCCGCCGTCAGCTTCTCCTGGCGCAGCGCGTTCTCGATCTGCGGCCGAACCTGCTCCAGCGGCGGCGGTGCCGTGTCGCGCACCTCGCTCAGCAGGATGACGTGCCAGCCAAACTGCGTCTGCACCGGGTCCGACACCGCACCGGGCTCGAGCCCCCGCACCGCCTCCTCGAAGGCCGGCACCATCTGCCCCGCGCCGAACCAGCCCAGCGAGCCCCCGTTGGGGCCTGACCCCGGATCCGTCGACAATTCCGCCGCCAGCGCCGAGAAATCGCCGCCCGCCTCCAGCTGCGCCACCACGTCCTGCGCCGCCTCCTTGGTCTCCACGAGGATGTGCGAGGCGTTGAACTCCTTCGCGGGCAAGAACTCCGCGATCTGCGCCTCATAAGCTGCCTGAACCTCGGCATCCTGCAGCGGCGCCCCCACGCGGTCCTGCACCACCAGCGCCGCGAGCGACCCACGCCGCTCGTTCTCGAGATGCAGCTTGACCTCCAGCGGATCGCTCTCGGCCGAGGCGCTCTCGGTCGCCGCGAGCACCGTCTGGTCGATCAGCTGGTCGAGGATGCCGGCCAGCAGCGTCTCGTCGGGCAGCGCCTGGTACTCCTCCGGCAGGCGCTCGCGCATGACGATCGCATGCCCCAGCGTGATGTCCACGCCGTTGACGGTCGCGAGAACCGTGCTCGCGTCAAAGGCGGGGGCGGCCGTGTCCTGGGCGTATGCCCCGGTCAGCGACAACCCGGCCAGAAGTCCGGCAGTCAGATTGCGGCGCATGGAGTACTCCTGTCTGCATCCCGCGCACGGGACGGTGAAGGCCCCGGAGGGCCATGAGAGAGGCGGTCCCGTTGACAGATCAGGGCGCGGGGCCTATGTCCCGACCCTGCCTGAACGCGCCCGATCGGGCGTGGTATTAGACCGATCAAAGGGGCGGAACAAGCGCCCCCTCTATGACAAACCCGTCAGACGGGGCAGGGCGGCGGGAAACCCCCGCCACCCCGGACGCAAGGATGATATCTCGATGCTGGGACTGGGTGCTATCGCACGCAAGGTGTTCGGAACCCCCAACGATCGCAAGGTCAAGACGACCCGAGGGCTCGTCGAGGCGATCAACGCGCTGGAGCCGCAGTTCCGCAGCCTCACCGACGCGGGCATCCGCGACAAGACCGTCGAGTTCCGCGACCGGATCGGCCAGGGGGCCTCGCTCGATGACCTGCTGCCCGAGGCCTTCGCTAACGCGCGTGAGGCGGCACGCCGGGCCCTCGGCCTGCGCCCCTTCGACGTGCAGTTGATGGGCGGCATCTTCCTGCACCAGGGCAACATCTCCGAGATGAAGACCGGCGAGGGCAAGACGCTCATGGCGGTCCTGCCCGCCTATCTCAACGCGCTCGCCGGGCGCGGCGTCCATATCGTCACCGTCAACGACTACCTCGTGCGCCGCGATGCGGACTGGATGGGCCTCGTCTACCACGCCCTCGGCCTCACCGTCGGCATCGTGGTGCCCGGCATGCCGGAGGAGGCGAAAAAGGCCGCCTATCTCGCCGACGTGACCTACGCCACCAACAACGAGCTCGGCTTCGACTATCTGCGCGACAACATGAAATCCGAACTCGGGCAGGTGAACCAGCGCGACCACTTCTTCGCCATCGTCGACGAGGTCGATTCGATCCTCATCGACGAGGCGCGCACGCCGCTCATCATCTCCGGTCCGAGCCAGGACCGCTCCGAGCTTTATGCGACCATCGACAAGGTCATCCCCGAGCTCAAGCCCGAGCACTACGACCTAGACGAGAAACAGCGCTCCACCACCCTCACCGAGGAGGGCAACGAATACATCGAAAAGCGCCTGCTCGCACTGGGGCTCCTCGCGGAGGGCGCGTCCCTCTACGACCCCGAGAGCACCACCATCGTCCACCACGTCACCCAGGGCCTGCGCGCCCATGTGCTTTTCAAGCGCGACAAGGACTATATCGTGCGCGACGGCGAGGTGATGCTGATCGACGAATTCACCGGCCGCATGATGTCGGGCCGCAGGCTCTCGGACGGCCTGCACCAGGCCATTGAGGCCAAGGAAGCCGTCCAGATCAAGCCCGAGAACGTCACCCTCGCCTCCGTGACCTTCCAGAACTATTTCCGCCTCTACGAGAAGCTGTCGGGCATGACCGGCACGGCCCTGACCGAGGCCGAGGAATTCATGGAGATCTACGGCCTCGGCGTCGTGGCGGTCCCCACCAACAAGCCGGTGATCCGCGTCGATCACGACGATCAGGTCTACCGCACCACCCGCGAGAAATACGAGGCCATCGTCGAGGAGATCGGCCGCGCCAACAAGGCGGACCAGCCGATCCTCGTGGGCACCACCTCCATCGAGAAATCCGAGAGCCTCTCCACCCTGCTCAAGGCAGCGGGCGTGCCGCACAACGTGCTGAACGCCCGCTACCACGAACAGGAGGCCAAGATCGTGGCCGACGCCGGCCGGCCCGGGGCCGTGACCATCGCCACCAACATGGCCGGACGCGGCACCGACATCCAGCTCGGCGGCAACGTCGAGATGCGGGTGATCGAGGCCCTCGAGGCCGCCGAAGCCGGCGACGCAGCCGTCGATCCGGCGGCCATTCGGACCGCGGTCGAGGCCGAGGTCGCGGAGGCCAAGGCCCGCGTGATCGCCGCGGGCGGCCTCTACGTGCTCGCCTCCGAACGCCACGAGAGCCGCCGCATCGACAACCAGTTGCGCGGCCGGTCCGGACGCCAGGGCGACCCCGGCCGCACCAACTTCTACCTGTCGCTCGAAGACGACCTCAAGCGCATCTTCGGCTCCGACCGGCTCGACAGCATGCTCGGCAAGCTCGGCATGAAGCCGGGCGAGGCGATCGTGCATCCTTGGGTCAACCGCGCCCTGGAAAAGGCCCAGGGCAAGGTCGAGGCGCGCAACTTCGACATCCGCAAGAACCTCCTGAAATACGACGACGTGATGAACGATCAGCGAAAGGCGATCTTCAGCCAGCGCCGCGAGATCATGGAGGCGCGCGATCTTTCCGACGTGACGCGCGACATGCGTCACCAGGTGATCGAGGATCTGGTGGCCGAGCACGTGCCCGCCAAGGCCTATGCCGACCAGTGGGACATGGAGGGCCTGAGCGCCAAGGTAAAGGAAAGCTTCGGGCTCGACTTGCCGCTCGCGGATTGGGCCGCCGAGGAGGGCGTCGACGACGAGATCATCCGCGAACGCCTCACGGCCGAGGCCGACAAGGCCATGGCCTCCAAGGTCGCGAGCTACGGCGTCGAGACCATGCGTTCGGTGGAAAAACAGGTGGTGCTTCAGTGCATCGACCGCAACTGGCGCGAACACCTCGTGACGCTCGACCACCTGCGCAGCGTCGTGGGCTTTCGCGGCTACGCCCAGCGCGACCCGCTCAACGAATACAAGTCCGAGGCGTTCCAGCTCTTCGACGCGCTGCTGACCAAATTGCGCTTCGAGGTCAGCCGGATGATGTCCCACGTCCAGATCGTCAGCGCCCAGGAGCAACAGGCCCTGCTCGCCCGCCAGCAGGCCATGATGGCGCAGATGCAGCCCCGCCCCCAGCTCGAGACCGTGGGCGCGGGTGCTGCCGCGCCTGCCCCCGCCGATCCGGCCGACCCTGCCTCTTGGGGCGACGTGGGCCGCAACGACGCCTGTCCCTGCGGGTCGGGCAAGAAATACAAGCACTGCCACGGCAAGATCTGACCGCATCCGCGAGGGCTTTTTTGCGGACGGTGTCAAAAAACGTTTTAGAACAACGACTTGATAGGCGTCACATCGTGTGACGCCTGTTTCGGCCCGGTTTCAGTGCCGGAAATGCCGCATCCCGGTAAACACCATGGCGAGGCCCGCGGCATTCGCCGCCGCGATCACCTCGTCGTCGCGCATCGACCCGCCGGGCTGGATCACGGCCACCGCCCCCGCCTCGACCGCCGCGAGCAACCCGTCCGCAAAAGGGAAGAATGCGTCCGAGGCCACCGCCGATCCCACCGTCGTCGCCCGGTCCAGCCCGAGTGCCGCCTGCATGTCGCCCGCCTTGCGCGCCGCGATCCGGGTGCTGTCCACCCGGCTCATCTGCCCCGCCCCGATCCCCACCGTCGCCTGTCCCTTGGCATAGACGATGGCGTTCGACTTCACGTGCTTTGCGACCCGCCAGGCGAACAGAAGGTCCCGCATCTCAGCCTCCGAAGGCGCGCGTTTCGTGACCACCCGCAGATCCGTCGCCGCCACCCGCCCCGCGTCGCGCTCCTGCACGAGAAACCCGCCCGCCACCTGCCGCCAGGCAAGCGCCTTCGCCCGCGGATCCGGCAGGCCGTCCGTCAGCAACAGCCGCAGGTTCTTGCGGCCCGCGAACACCTCCAGCGCCGCCGCGTCCGCCCCCGGCGCGATCACCACCTCGGTGAAGATCTCCGTGATCGCCCGCGCCGTCGCTGCGTCCAGCGGCGCGTTCAGAGCCACGATCCCGCCGAATGCCGAGGTCCGGTCGCAGTCGAACGCTGACCCGTAGGCCGCGGCGAGGCTCGCCCCCCGCGCCACACCGCAAGGGTTCGCGTGCTTGACGATGACGCAGGCCGCCCCCTCGGAGGCGGGAAACTCCGCGACCAGCTCATAGGCCGCATCCGTGTCGTTGATGTTGTTGTAGGACAGCGCCTTGCCCTGCACCTGCCGCGCGGTCGAAACCCCGGGCCGGTGAGTCCCGTCGCGATAGAACGCCGCCGCCTGATGCGGGTTCTCGCCGTACCGCAGCCCCTGCGCCAGGTGTCCTGCGAACACCCGCCGCCGCGGCTCCGCCTCCCCCAGCGCTCCGGCGAGCCAGGCGGACACGGCCGCGTCATAGGCCGCCGTCCGCGAAAACGCCGTCAGCGCGCAGGCCTTGCGAAACGCCAGATCAGTTCCCCCGGTCCGCGCGAACACTTCAAGGAACGACGCGTAATCCTCCACATCCGTCAGCACCGCCACATCCGCATGGTTTTTCGCCGCCGCCCGCAGCATCGCCGGCCCCCCGATGTCGATGTTCTCGACACAGGTCGCATAAGATCCGCCGCCCGCCACCGTAGCCTCGAAGGGATAGAGGTTGACCACCAGCAGGTCGATCATCCCGACCCCCTGCGCCCCTAAGGCCGCGACATGCGCCGGATCGTCCCGCACGGCCAGCAATCCGCCGTGGATGTGCGGATGCAGCGTCTTGACCCGCCCGTCGAGCATCTCCGCAAAGCCCGTGACCTCCGCCACGTCCCGCACCGCCAGCCCCGCCGCCCGGAGCGCCGCCGCCGTCCCGCCCGTCGAGACGATCTCCACCCCGCCATCCGCGAGACTTTGGGCCAGCGAAACCAGGCCGGTCTTGTCCGACACGGACAGGAGCGCGCGTCGGATGGGCGAGACGTCGTCAGTCATGGATCGGTTCCCCGCTCGAGGTCCAACGGCCCTCAGGGCAGGCGCGGCGCCGTCCCGGCCCGTGGCGCCTCGACGATCCGGCCGAAGGACCAGGTGATCTGGCCCAGATACTCGACCACTTCGGCCCGTACAACCACCTGCTGCGTCTCCCGCGGTGCCGCGGCCCCGACGTCGAAATGGACCGAGGGCTCCAGCATCACCTGCCCGCCGCCCGCCCGGAACTCCCAGACCTCCCCGCCCGCCAGCGTCAGCAGAACCGCCTGCGGTCCGGGCAGATACTCGGCCGCGACATTGGGGTGCAGGTGAAACCGGGCGGTTACCGCGATCCGCCCCCCGACACGCCGCGCCGTCCGATCGAAGGCCTGCCGCGCGCGGGCATCGGTGACGTTCAGGATCTCCTCGCCCCGCACCTCGGTCCCGCGCATGTCGACGAAGATGCGCCGCTCGTGGATCAGTCCGAATTCCGCCGCATACCCGTCATGGGTCGCGAGCAGCCACATCCCGGTGGCATCCTGCGCCTGGCGCACCGAGACGAGGGTCGGACCCTCCCCGAGGACGCCGCGCCGGATCCGCGCCGAGGACGCGCCCTCGACCTCCACCGTGCAATGGGCCGGCGTCGTCCGCGACCGCGCCGCCCAGTCCGCGCCGAAGCGCGCCCCCGGCCCCTGATTGCCCACGACGGGCTGCCGGCCGATGCTCATCTCGAAGGCAAGCGCGCTCGCATGCGCGCCCTTCGCCCAGGGACCGGAGGGCGCCTCGGCCGCATCGAGGATCACGACGACCCGTCCGCCGGCCAGCCGCACATAGCCCATGGGCACGCGGGCCTTGGGAAGCGCCTCGAGCCGCAATTCCGCCAGCGCCTTGTCGAGGGCGATGGCGTCCCCCGGCCCGCCGCCGTGAAAGCACGGCAACAGGCCCCCACCCATGCGCAACTGTCTCAGCACCGGCACGATGCGCACGATGGCCGCGAGCAGTTCCGGCGAGGCCGGTACGCTGCCATCTTCCAGGAGACGCGCGGTCCAGACCGATACGTCGAGGACGAGCGCCAGATCCTCCGGCCGCCTGGAGGCGACGCCGCCCTCGGGTCCCACCATCGCCGCGGCGATCTCCCCGAGTTTCGCGATGTCGGCGGCATGGTCCGGATAGGGCAGGACTCGGCCGGTCCACACCAGCCCGCCGAGCGCGCGCAAGCGCGGCAGGCCCTCGGGGGCCTCCTCCCAGGCGGATCGCAGATAGCTCTGGTGCATGGACAGGGCCTGCCAGAACCGGGCCGTCCGGGACGCGTCCTGCCCCTCGGTCAGGAATCGCGCATGATCGATCCACCGCATCGCCCTGCGACCCGCGATCTCCGGCCGCCAGACCGCCGGGCGGGAGACGTTGCGCCGCGCGATCCAGTCCTGCACCCAGGCCTGGGCCAGGTTGCGGGCGGGTCGCCCCCCGAAGGCCGCCAGATCGTCGAGCCAGTCGAAGCCCTCGCGGGTGCTGACCAGCCGCGGCGTGGGCAGGGCTGCCTGCCAGATCGTCCTGCCCTCGAGCGCAATCTCGCCGCCCGCGACGGGCCAGAAACCGGCCAGCAGACGGGCGCCCCGGTCCGGCTCGCCGGTGGGGTTGGGTTCGGGCAGGCCGCCGGACGGGGCCGCGCCTTCCGACCGGCCGGCGCGCCAGACCCAGTACCGGTTGCGCAGGCGTCGTGCCGGCTCAAGCAGCTTGGCCGGAAGGCGTTTTTCTTTCAAGCGTCTTCAGCCCCGTAGGAATTCGGTCATGGCGACGTTACGGCGCAGCGGGCGCCGTGTCACCCGTGCAGCGTCCGGGGTTGCCACAGGTTCGGCCGGATCATGGCTCCTTTCGGAGTAGGGCCGCGTAAAACCCGTCGATACCGCCCCGGTCGGCCCAGTAATCGGTCCGGATCCGCAGGGCGCCTGAGGCGTCGATCCAGTGCGGCTCGACCCCGAGCCCGGACGCCTCCAGCGCCTCGCGCCGCACGTCGCCGCGGGTCTTGCAAAAACTCGCGACGATGTTTTCCCCCTCGGCAGGCAAAAGCGAGCATGTGGCATAGACGAGATGCCCCCCGGGGGTCAGCCAGTCCCAGGCGCGCGCGAGCAGCCCGGCCTGCAGGCTCAGCAGGGGCGTCAGGTCGCGGCCCGTGCGCAAATGAGGCAGGTCCGGGTGACGGCGGATCGTCCCGCTGGCCGTGCAGGGCGCATCGAGGAGGATCGCATCGAAGAGCGCATCGGGCGCCCAGGCCAGCGCATCGGCGGTCACGACAAAGGCCGTCAGACCCGTGCGCCGGAGGTTGTCCTCCAGGCGTTCGAGACGGGCCGGAGAGATGTCGAGCGCCGTGACCCTCGCTTCGCGCGCCGCGAGTTGCAGGGTCTTGCCGCCGGGGGCCGCACAGAGATCAAGCACTGCCTCGCCGGGTCCAGGGGCGAGCACCCGCGCGGGGAGTGCGGCTGCGGCGTCCTGGACCCACCAGGCCCCTTCTGCAAAGCCTGGCAGCGCCGTGACCTGACCCGGCTCCGTCAACCGAAGGCTGCCGGTGGGCAGGATTGCGGCCCCGAGAACCCCGGCCCAGTGTTGCGCCGTCGCCGGATCCCGGAGGGTCAGGTCCAGCGGGGCTGGCACGCGGTGCGCCGCCGTGATGGCGCGGGCGGCATCGTCCCCCCAGGCCGCCCGCAGGCGGGCATCGATCCAGGGTGGCAGAGCGTCCTCCGGCGTCGAGGCCCAGACGTCCAGGTTCAGCGATACGCGCCGAGCCACCGCGTTGACGAGCCCCGACAGGTGCTGACCCTTCGGCTGGCTCCGCACGAGGCGTACGGCACCGTCCACCGCGGCATGGGCCGGCACGCCGTCAACGAACATTTCCGTGACCGCCAGCCGCAGGGCGGTGCGCGCGGCTGGCGGCGGGGTCTTGCGCAGATGCGGATGGAGCACACCGTCGATGCGGCCGAGGTGCCGCAGGACCCCGGCGGCCAGCCCCTGCGCCCGCGCCCGCTCCGGAGCCGTGAGGCCGGCGAGGGCCGTTCCCTGTTCCGAGAGCATCAGGCCCTTCTCGAGAACACCCGTCACCAGCGCGGCTGCGGCGACCCTCGCGGGCTGTCCCGGCGCGCTCACCGCATGCCGGGGCGGCGGCCGGCCACGGGGATGGGGCTCTCGCGCCGCGTGACGCCCGGCTTCGTCCCGGCGGCCAGCGCCTCCAGCGCGCGCACCCGGTTCTCGACGCTCGGATGGGTGGAGAAGAGACTGTCCATGCGCGCGCCCGACAGGGGATTGATGAGGAACATATGCGCCGAGGCTGGGTTGCGCTCGGCGCTCGGCATCTCGATCCGCCCGGCGTAGCCGGAGATCTTCCGCAGCGCACTCGCAAGACTGCGCGGATCGCGCGAGATCTCGGCCCCGAGCCGGTCGGCGGAATACTCGCGGGTCCGGCTGATGGTCATCTGGATCAGCGCTGCGGCGAGCGGCGCGAACAAAACGGCGAGCAGAACGCCGAACGGCCCGAGCGGGCTGCGCTCCCGGTTGCCCGAGCCGCCGAGCAGGAAGCCGAACTGCGCGAGCACCGCGATCGCACCCGCCACGGTGGCTGCGACGGTCATGGTGAGCGTGTCGCGGTTCTTCACGTGCGCAAGCTCATGCGCCATCACGCCGGCCAGTTCCTCGCGCGACAGCAGCGCGAGGATCCCGGTCGTCGCGGCCACGGCGGCGTTCTCCGGGTTGCGGCCGGTCGCGAACGCATTCGGTTGATTGGAGCGGATGATGTAGACCTTGGGCATGGGCAGATCCGCGTCCCGGGCGAGCCTCGCGACCATGTCCCACAAATCGGGCGCAGTGGCGCGGGTCACCGCCTCGGCCCCGTGCATGCGCAGCACCATCTTGTCAGAGTTCCAATAGGCAAACGCATTGGTCCCGATGGCGAAGACCAGCGCGAGGAGCATCCCGCCGGTGCCGCCCAGCAGATAGCCGACCCCCATGAACAGGGCGGTCATGGCCGCGAGCAGGGCCATCGTCCGGAAGTAGTTCATCGCACCCGAGCCCCCTTGCCCATCCGCGCCAAACGGCCATATCGTGTCATCATGACCGAGCACAGATATAGTTCCGACCCCGAGACCGAAAAAGAGGCGCGCCTGAAGGCTGCGGCCGCCCGGGCGCTGGCGGAGGCCGAGGCGCGAAAGGCGGAGGCCCGCCCCCTCGATCTGCCGGTGGAGCTCGGCGGCCGGGACGGCCCCGAGCCCATCCGCTTCGGCGACTGGGAGCTGAAGGGCATCGCCACGGACTTCTGAGCCGGATCGGGTGAATATTGCGGATCAAGGTCATCAACCCCAACACGACCGCGTCCATGACGCGCAAGATCGGCCTCGCGGCCGAGGCCGTGGCCGGCCGGGGTACGCGGATCGTCGCGTCCAACCCGGTCTCCGGGCCGGTGTCGATCGAGGGCCATTACGACGAGGCCGTCGCCGCTGTGGCCCTTCTGGAGGAGATCCGCTCGGGAGAGGTGGACGGTATCGACGGCTACGTCATCGCATGCTTCGGCGATCCGGGGCTGCTCGCGGCCCGGGAGGCCGCGCGCGGGCCGGTGCTTGGGATCGCCGAGGCCGCGATGCACGCGGCGAGCTTCATCGCCACCGGGTTCTCGATCGTCACGACCCTCGGACGCACCAAGGTGATCGCACGCCATCTGGTGCGGGCTTACGGGATGCAGGATTTCTGCAAGAATGTCCGGGCCTGCGATCTCGACGTCCTGGCGCTGGAGGAGGAAGGCTCGAACGCCCGGGCCGTCATCACCGAGGAATGCAGGCGAGCGCGCGACGAGGACGGTGCGGGGGCCATCGTGCTCGGCTGCGGCGGAATGGCGGATCTCGCGACGCGGATTCGGGACGACATCGGGATCCCGGTGATCGACGGCGTCAGCGTGGCCGTGAAGTTCGTCGAGGCACTTGTTGGATGCGGTCTCGCCACGAGCAAGCACGGCGATCTGGCCTATCCGATCCGGAAGCCCTACGCCGGGTCCTTCGCCGGACTGGAACCGGCCGGGCGTTAGGTTCCGCGCCCCGACGGATGCAGGGCGCGAACCAGTTTAGGGCCGATCAGACGGATTCGTCGATCCAGCCCTTGAGAGACGCCTTCGGTGCAGCCCCCGTGCGGTTGGAGACGACTTCGCCGCCCTTGAACATGAACAGCGCCGGAATACCACGCACGCCGAATTGAGCCGGCAGATTGGGATTTTCGTCGACGTTCACCTTGGCGATCTTGATCTTGCCCTCGTATTCGGAGGACAGTTCTTCGAGGGCCGGGCCGATCGTCTTGCAGGGTCCGCACCATTCCGCCCAGAAATCGACAAGAACCGGCACCGCCGACCCCAGGACTTCGTCCTGAAAGGTCTTGTCCGTGACTTTCACCGTCGCCATCGCCTAGCCTCCATATGTGCTGTTGTGCTTCAATCTATGGACGGGCGGTCGCGCGGTCAAGTTGCGCCGCGCGGTCGAGGGCCGCCTTCGTGAGGGCGGGAGGCAGGACCATGAGCGTGGCGCTCCGGGTCCAGAGGATCGCCGTCGAGACGGCGCGACCCGGATAGATCACCGCGAGGGCCGCGGCATATGCCCCCATCTGGCGCAGAATGGCCTCCGGCGTGTCCTCCGGCACGCTCGGGATCGTCCGGTTCGACTTGAAGTCCACCGCGAGGATCCGCTCCGGCTCGACGACGAGACGGTCGATCCGCCCCGTCAGGTGCGCCCCGCCAAGTTCTGCCAGCGGGGCGGTGACGGCCGCCTCCGAAATCGTGCCGTCGGCAAATACGAACGCGAGGCCGGGCGTATCGAGCACGGCGCAGGCCTCCGCGAACAGCGCCTCGGCCTCGACATGCCCCCGGAGAAGCCGGGCCGAGAGGTCGGGCCAGTGGGTCCGCGGACGTCCCGGCAGGGTCTCGAGCAGCAGATGCAGGGCGGTGCCGCGGGCGAGGGCGGTCGCCTCGTCGCTGCCCTCGCCGGGCATGGCATGGGCCCCACCGAGTGCCGAGGGGGACACGAGGCGGATAGCCCCGAGGGGCATCGGCGGTGGAGGGCCCGTCCGGGCAGGTGCCTCCGGCTCGGGTGCCTCCGGCGGCGCGAGCGGGGCCTCGGCTTCGCTCCAGTTGTGCGAGAGGGTCGTGATGTCGCCGAGGGGTGAGGGCTCCGTGACGGGACCCAGGGCCGGAATGGCTGCGGCGATCTCGGCGTGCCAGCTCTCGGGGCCGGCAGTGCCGCCGCCCGCGACGATCAGCCAGGTCCTGGCGCGGGTCAGGGCCACGTAGAGGAGGCGGCGGTTTTCCTCCGCGACGCGCACCCGCCGCGCCTCCTCCGCGGCGGCGAGGGCCGAAGGGGCTTCCTTCGCAGGGACGCGCCAGACCGCGGTCTCCGCGAGCGACAGGATCTGCGGCGGGTTGGCGCTGGCTTTGCGCTGCGCCGTGTCGGGCAGGAAGACGATGGGGGCCTCGAGACCCTTCGCGCCGTGGACGGTCATGACCCGCACCTGATCGGCGGTGTCCTCCGAGCGCCGTTTGACCTTGACCTCGTCCCGGTCGATCCAGGCGAGAAACCCGGTGAGGGTGGGCGGCTCGACCCGCTCATAGGCGAGCGCCTGGTCGAGAAGCGCATCAATCCCGTCCTCGGCCTCCGGGCCCAGCCTTGCGATCAGCGAGCGCCGGCCGTCATGGCGGATCAGAACGCGCTGGAGCAACTCGAACGGGCGCAGGAAATCGGCTTGTCCGCGGAGATCCCGCAGGACGTCGCGGACCGGAAAGGCTGTCGTCGCAAGCGCCTCCCAGAGCGTCCCGCTCCGACCATGGGCGAGGCCGAACAATTCTTCCTCCGACAGCCCGCCGAGCGGGCTGCGCAGCAGGGCCGCGAGCGACAGGTCGTCGGCGGACGTGACCGCCACCCGCAAGGCCGCGAGCAGGTCCCGGACCGCGAGCTCGGCCCCGATCCGCAGGACGTCTGCCCCGGCGACGGGTACGCCGCCGCGTTTCAAAGCACGGATGACGGCGTCGAAGACCGCCCCCCGGCGCTGGACGAGGATGAGCACGTCGCCCGCACGTATGGCGCGGTCGGTCCCCGGCAGGATGCTTTGCGACCCGAGCCAGCTGAGTATGCGGTCGGCGACGGCGGCGGCGACGCGCTCGGCCGGATCGGCCGGGTGGGGCATGTCCAGCGGCGCGTCCCAGGGCGGCTGTTCGAGCTTCGCTTCCGTCTCGAGAAACGGCCAGAGTTCGACCCGGCCCGGCGCTTCGGGGGCATTGGCGATGTGCCGCGCCTTGCCGGCGAAGACCGCATCCACGAGACGCAGGATCGGCACCGCGGACCGGAACGAATGCAGCAGGTCGCAGGTCGCGAGCGCCGCGCCCATGCCGTCGAGGATGCGGTCGAACTTGACCCGCATCCGGCCGAACTCCCGCGGATCGGCCCCCTGAAAGCTGTAGATGGACTGCTTCTCGTCGCCGACGACGAAGAGGGTGCGGTCCACCTCGTCCCGCGCGCTGCGCCCGACAAAGAACTCTTCCGAGATGGCCTCGATGACGCTCCACTGCGCGGGACTTGTGTCTTGCGCCTCGTCGACGAGGATGTGGTCGAGGCCTCCGTCCAGCCGCCACAGGACCCAGGCGGCGGCGTCGCGGCGCAACAGGAGCCTGCGGGCGCTCTCGATCAGATCATCGAATTCGACGAGGCCGGACGCGGCCTTGCGCGCGGTCCAGGCCTCGATCCAGATCCGCGCAAAGACATTCAGCGCTGCGGTCTTCTCGAAGGCCATCAGGGCCAGCCGAAGCGGTCGCGCGGCCTCGACACGCGCGGCTAGGTCATAGAGCCGCGCCGCGAGGGCGGGATGGGCGGCGCGCGTCGCTTTCGTGGGAAATGGCTTCACCGTGAATGCGTTCTCGCCGGTTGAGTAGAGAAGCAGGGTCTCGAGCGTGGACATCAGCGTCTCGGCCGTCGCCGCACGCAAGTCGCAGGCCGCATCGATTTCGGTCTTCGATCCTCTCGCAAGGATCGGCGCCAGTTCGGCCAGCAGCGCCTCCGTGTCGGGGTTAAGCACCCGCGCCTGGAGGTCCGCCGCCTTGAGGTCTTGCGGCAGACCGAGCAGCGCCCGGAGCCCGTCCGGATCGAACGGGGCGGCGAAGGCCTCGCGACGGGCGTCAATCTCCTGCAACAGCAGATCGGGGTCGTCGCCGGACACATGAACTGCCATGGCGGCATACGCGGGCGCCCCGGCCCGTGCCAGTGCGTCGAGCGTCTCGCCGCGCAGGGCTCTGGCCTGGCGATCCTCCAGCACATTGAACTGCGGCGGAACGCCCGCCTCGAGCGGGAAACGCCGCAAGAGGGCGTCGCAAAACGCGTGGATGGTCTGGATGCGCAACCCGCCCGGCGTCTCGAGCGCTCGTGCGAACAGCGTGCGCGCATGATCGAGCGCGGGCCCCGGGATCGCCGCGCCGTCTTCCCCGAGGGTCGTCAGCGCGGCGCGCAGCGCGAAATCCGGCATCATCGCCCAGGCCCCGAGCGTGCGGAACAGCCGCGTCTGCATCTCGGCCGCGGCGGCCTTGGTATAGGTCAGGCACAGGATCTTCTGCGGCTCCGTCCCGGCGAGCAACAGGCGCGCCACGCGATCGGTCAGGACGCGGGTCTTGCCCGACCCCGCATTGGCCGACACCCAGGTCGAGGTGCCGGGGCGGGCGGCCGTGTGCTGGGCCGTGAGAGCGTCCGTCATGGCACGTCCCCGTCCGCCCATTCCCCGAACCGCGACAGGTGGTCGTAATCGCTCGCATATTGCAGGGTTCGGGGGCGCAGCCGGGCGACGTAGCCCGTATTCGCATCCTGATAGATCCTGAGCAGATCCACGAGACGCGCCCAGGTCCGGCCCGGGTCCGGCAGTTCCGCGAGCGTCCTGCGCTGGCCGATGCCGATCAGTTCGATATGCGCGACGCGCCGGGGCGGCAGGTCCGGAAACCCGCCGGCCTCCGCGATGGCGGCCTCGAGGGGAAGCTGAAGGTGGAACGCGCCGGCCTCCTTCTTCGACGGCACGCTGCCGGACTTGTAATCGTAGATCGCGTAGCCGTCCCGACCGATGTCGATGCGGTCGGCCTTCGCAGTAACGTTGAGCGGGAGCTCCAGCCCCTCGACGGCGCGCGTGCCCCTGATCTCGCGCGCAAGCGGCGTGCCGCGGAGGCGCCGGTCGCTCTCGGTTTCGAGAAACCAAGCCGCGGACCGTGCGAGACGGGCTGTCCAGAGGATGCGCATGGCAGGCCACGGGATCTCGGCCGCCAGGGTGCGGGCCGTTACGTCGAGAAACAGCCGCCGCGCCTCGGCGGGCAGGTCGTCCGCGGTCGCGAGGACGAAGGCATCGAGCGCCGCATGCAGCGCCGAGCCGCGCGCCATCGCGTCCGGCACCCGCCCCAGCGGATCAAGACGGCGCAGCGCCAGCACCTTGCGGGCATAGATCGCATAGGGATCGCGGACGAGCGTCTCGATCTGGGTGACCGACAACTCGGCGGGCCGGGCCTTGGCCGGCGGCTTCGGGGCCGGCCGGCGCGCCGCCGGAACCCGCGCCTCGGGCCGGTCCAGCCCGGCCGAACGGCCGAGCATCTCGCGACCCCGGGCCCGGCTGGCCGCCAGCGCCGAGGCGGCCTCGGGCCCGAGACCGGTCAGCAGGTTCTCAAGCCGCAAAAGCCAGCGCGAGGCGACGGTGGGGGCTTCCGCATCGCGGGTGGCACGGGACAGGATCACGCGGGGTGCCGCCATGGCCTGCTGGAAATCGTGTGCGGAGAGGCCTATCACCCGCTCCGGGCTCGGCAGGCCGAGCCTGCGGCGCAGGATCCGGCTCAGCCAGGGGTCCGGGCCGGGCAGGCGCGGCCAGGTGCCCTCGTTGAGCCCGCCGAGGATCACGAGATCCGCGGTCTGCACGCGGGCCTCGAGCGTGCCCCAGATCGAGATGCCGGCATGGGTGAGGACCGCATCCTCGGGCACGTCCCGCCCGGCCAGCAATGTGGTCAGCAAGGCGCGGTGCTCGTGCGCCGTGACGGGGCCGAAATCCTGCGCCTCGGCTTCCAGCGTCTCGAGGAGCAGGCGCGCCTGCGTGCCCGCCTCCTTGTCCCATAGGGCGTGCGGCTCGCCGTCGACACCCGCGGCCAGCGCCTCGGCGGTTGCGCGCAGGCGCCGGGTGCGCAGGTCCAGCGTGCCGCCGGCCTCGGCCAGCGGCACCAGCGTCGCCTCGATCCAGCCCGTCCATTCCGCAGCGTCATGGGCGGCCCCGAAGGCCCGCACCATCCGCCAGTCGAGATGGGGCGGCCCGCCGCGCAGCAGCTCCAGCTCCAGCCGGCCGGTCTGGGCGAGATGGGGGCTGCGACCCCCCGGCGTGCTGGCGGTGAGCGGATGCTTCAGCAGCGACAGCAGCGCCTCGGGCGTGACGGGCTCCTCCGCCAGTGCGGCAAGGCGGCTCACGAGGACGCCGGGCGGCGTCAGGGCCAAAGGCCTACCGGCGCTGTCGTCCGGCCGCAGCGACCAGCGCGCCAGTTCGGCCGTCACGCGCCGGGCAAGCTCGCGGTCCGGGGTGATGAGGGCGGCGCGCAGTCCCGTCTCGGCCGCGTCGCGCAGGGCGAAGGCGATGGTGCGCGCCTCGGCGCGGGGCGCATCCGCCTCGATCCAGGTGACCCCCTCAAGGGCCTCCACGAGTGTGGGCACGAGCGACGCGCCGTCGGTCCGCCACTGATCGGTGACGGGGGCGGGGCGCAGCGCCAGCGACACCAGCCGATTGCGCGCGGGAGCCGGCGGCTCGACCGCGTGCCAGGGCCGGACGTCGGTCGGATCGAACCCGAGAGTGCCTGCGAGCCTCTGGAAGCCGTGCTGCGGATGATCGGCCGCGCCCGCATCGTCGGAGCCGAGCCGGCCCCAGACCGAGGCGGACAGGTCGGGATCGAATCCCGGCAGGATGACGGCACCCTGCGGCAACCGGGCGACCGCCGCCATGAAGGCACGGGTCGGTCCGCGCGAGCCGGTGGAGCCCGCGATCAGGATCGGATGGGCCGGAGGTCGGTCCGCCCAGGCGGCGGCATAGGCGAGGGCGACCGCCCGCATCCGTCCCTGCCCGGCGGTGGGGGCGCTCACGGCGATGTAGTCCGTCAGGATCGACAAGAACGCGAGGCTGCGCTGCCAGTGTTCCGCGTGTTCTCCCGCATCGAGCGTGCCGAGGGCCGTAGGATTGACGCCCTCGCCCTCCATCTCGTCGAGCAGATCGGCAAGCCCGTCGGCCAGATCGAAGGCAGCACTTTGCGCGGCGAGCCCCGGTTGCGCGCGCAGCAGAGCGCCCACGAGCCGGGCGAGGTCGAGCTTGCGGCCGAGTGCGGAGGCAGGCTCCCGCAGGTCGCTCAGCGCCACGAGATCGCCAGCAAGCTCTGTCACCACCCGGATGCGGGGCAGCAGGCGCGCACGACCGGTGACGTAATGATCGGTCAGGGCCCGGCGCGCCCGCTCGGTGTTCACCCAGATCTCGACGCGGGCCACTGCCTCCGGCCCCTCCGGCAGGCGGGCATCAAGGCCGTCCGCGAGCGCCCGGACGAAATCGACGCCCGGCGGCAAGCCAAAGACGCGGGGCGCGGCCGAAGGTGCGAACATCACCGCGCCAACTCGGCTTCGGCCAGAGCGATGCCCTCCGGACGGCCGACATCCACCCAGGTGCCGTGCCAGGGGAGCCCATGGAGAATGCCGGCAGCAAGGACGTCGTCCCAGACGCGGTTGAGCGAGAACCGGCCGGGCTCGAACGGCGCGAGGAGGCGCGTGTCGATGATCTGCGCCCCGGCAAAGATATGGTCCGCCGCAGCACCGGTTCGGCGTCGAACGCCGCCCGTGGCATCGATGTCGAAATCGCCGGGTCCGTCGTGGCCGATGGCGGCGACGCGGGGCACGAGGACGAGAAGGACCGACATCCGGCCGGGATCCCAGGCGGCGGCGAGGGCCGCAAGCGGGTTCGGCCCGCGCCAGATCATGTCCGCATTGAGCGTGAAGACGGTCTCGCCCGCGAACAGCGGCAAGGCGGCCTTCAGGCCGCCGCCCGTCTCCAGCCGCTCGGGCTCGTGGGAGATCCGGACATCGGGGGCCACCGCCCGCAGGTGTGCAGCGATCTGGTCGGAATGGGCGTGGGTGTTGACCACGATGCGCGAGACGCCCGCCGCGCGCACGATCGCGAGGGCATGGTCGAGGAGGGTCTGGCCCGCAACGGGGATCAGCGGCTTCGGGCGGTCGCGGGTCAGCGCCCCCATGCGCGTCCCGAGCCCCGCCGCGAAGATCATCGCCGAAGTCGGCGGTCCGTCACGCCTCATCGGCCGAGATCCTCGGGGGCGGGGACGTACCGCGCGACGAAGGATCCAAGGCCCGACAGGTCGGGGCAGGTTAGATCGCGCTGCAGATGCGCCCAGACCCGGGGAAGGAGGCGCAGATATCCCGCCTTGCCGTCGCGCCGCGCCAGCCGGACGAACAGGCCGAGGATCTTGAGGTTGCGCTGGGCGGACAGGGCTGCGGCGGCGCGCCCGAAAGCTGCGCCGTCCGTACCGCTCCGCAGGACGAAGCGCGCCAGCAAGGCCTCGCGCAAGGCCTCCGGAATGTCGCGCCGGGCGTCCTGAAGCAGGGACACCACGTCGTAGGCCGGATGCCCCATCAGCAGATCCTGGTAATCGAGCAGCCCCACCCGGGCCGGACCGTGACGCTCCGGAAGCCACAGCAGGTTCTGGGAATGATAGTCGCGCAGGACAGGGACAGGTGCCGTGTCCAGGGCGATTGCGATCAGAGGCTCGACGGCTCCCTCATAATGCGCGCAAAGATCCGCGGACACAGGCCCGCCCCGGACGGCAGGAAGATACCACTCCGGCACCAGCCGCATCTCGCGCAGCAGGATCTCGCGGTCATAGGCTGGGGGCGACCAGTCCGGCGTCCCTGCGGGGTGCGATCTCTGGAGATCCGCCAGGAGGTCGATGGCTGCACCGTACAGAAGGGGCTCCAGACCAGGCTCCGCAGCGCATCGTTTCGCATAGAGATCGTCGCCCAGATCCTCAAGCAGCGTGAGCCCGAGCGCGGGATCGCACGCAAGGATTTCCGGCGCACTGAGACCAAGCCCCCTCAGCCAGCCTGTGATCGCGACGAACGGACCTGTCCGCATTCCCGAGGCGGGCGGGATGTCCATCAGCATGGCGCACCGGCCCCGGCTCCTCAGGCGCATGTAGCTGCGCGCCGAGGCATCGCCCGCGACCGCGTCCCGTGCGGCGCACTCCCAGCCAGCGGCCTCGAGAAACGCGTCGATCTCCTCTGGACGGGTCAATCCGGGACCGTCCCTGAGATCCCCGGGAGCCACTCCCACCCCGTACCATGGGCGGTCAGGCTCGCCCTGCGGCTGTCCTCCTCCGCTCCGAAGTCGAGCGCGACCTCGAGCCTCCGGCGGGGCAGATGCCCGCCGAGCCTGTCCGGCCATTCGACCAGCGTGATCGCCTGCGCGAAGGCCTCGTCGAGCCCGAGCTCGGTCATCTCGTCCGGACCGGTGAGGCGGTAGAGATCCGCATGCCAGAGCACGACGTCCTCCAGCTCATAGGTCTGCACCAGGGTATAGGTCGGCGACGGAATCTCTTCGCGCCTGCCGAGTGCTGTCAGTCGCGCGTCGATCAGGGCCCGCGCGAAGGTGCTCTTGCCCGCCCCGAGATCGCCGCTCAGCGCAAGCATGTCCCCCGCCCGCAGGCGCGGCGCGATCGCCCGCGCCAGCGCTTCGGTCGCCTCGATGTCGGGAAGGGTCAGGGTTCGGGGCAATCGGCTGTCCGGTCCGCAAGGTCGCGTCTCGTTCTAACGCGTCCGAGGCCCTCAGGCGAGGCCCGCATCCGCGAGGAGCCTGCGCAGGTCCGCCTCGGGCCGCGCGCCGATATGCCCGATGACCTCCGCTGCCACGACGTTGCCCATACGCAGGCACGCGGTCCAGTCCCGCCCCGACGTCACCCCGTACAACAGACCGGCAGCGAACAGATCACCCGCGCCGGTCGCGTCCACGACACGCGTGGCGACTGCGGGCGCATGGACACGGATCTCGCCGCTCACCAGATGTGCGCCCGCCGCCCCGACGGTGCAGGCCGTGACTGGGACCTGCGCACGCGCGCGCGCCAGCGCTCCGTCGAGGTCCGCGGTCTGATACAGCGACATCAGCTCGTGCTCGTTAGCCATCAGCAGGTCCACGTCCGCTGCAATCATGGCAAGAAACGCCTCCCGATGGCGCTCCACGCAGAAGGGATCCGACAGCGTCAGGGCCACCCGGCCGCCGGCCGACTTGCAGGCCCGGATCGCCTTCGCGAAGGCCGCATGGCTGTGGGGACCGTCGAACCGGTACCCTTCGAGGAAGATCCACTCGGCGGCGGCGATCTGGTCCGCGTCGATGTCGTCCGGGGCGAGATGCTCGGACACGCCGAGATACGTGCTCATGGAGCGTTCGCCGTCCGGACTGACCAGAACCATGCAGCGCCCGGTCTCGACGTCGCCGCCCTTCGGCGCGAGCGGCGTCTCGTAGACGGCACCCTGCGCGCGCAGATCATGCGCGAAGATCGCACCGAGCTGGTCGTCCCGGACCTTGCCGACATAGGCGGTGCGGGTGCCGAGGGCGGCAAGCCCCGCAATGGTGTTGGCCGCCGATCCGCCCGAGATCTCGCGCGCCGGCCCCATCGCGCCATAGAGCTCGACGGCACGCGCCGTGTCGATGAGCGTCATGATCCCGCGTTCGACCCGGAGTTCCGCGAGAAAGTCATCCGCGACGCTCGCGATCACGTCCACCATCGCATTCCCGATGCCCACGACCTGCAGGGTTTTCGTCATGCCGTCTTTTCCTCGTATGCGCACAGATCGGCGATCAGACAGACCCCGCAGTCCGGCTTTCGAGCCTTGCAGACGTAGCGGCCGTGCAGGATCAGCCAGTGATGGGCGTGCAGTTGGTACGGGGCCGGTACCTGGTCCTCGATGGCGCGCTCTACGGCCTTTTCGTCCTTGCCGCAAGCAATGCCCGTCCGGTTGCCCACCCGAAAGATGTGTGTGTCCACGGCCTGCGCCGGAATGCGCCACCACATGTTGAGCACGACGTTCGCGGTCTTGCGGCCTACTCCCGGCAGGCTCTGCAGGGCTGCACGCGAGGACGGAACCACACCGCCGTAGTCCTCGACGAGAATGCGCGAAAGCTTCAGGACATGCTTCGCCTTGTTGCGAAAGAGGCCAATGGACTTGATATGGCCGATCAGGCGCTCCTCACCGAGGTCAAGCATCTTCTGCGGCGTGTCCACCTCGCGAAACAACGCCTCGGTGGCGCGGTTGACGCCCTTGTCGGTCGCCTGCGCCGAGAGGGCCACAGCGACCAGCAGGGTATAGGCGTTCAGGTGCTCTAGCTCGCCTTTCGGAGCCGGATCGACGGCCTCGAAACGGCGAAAGATCTCCGCGATCGTGGCGTAGGGAAGCTGTGCGGCCATGGAATTGCTAACCATGGCGCGGGTCCTCGGCGCAAGGCGATTTGCCGGCCGGGTGGGGTCTGCGGTGCCGCGGAAACGAATTGCCGAACGATCCGCAACCGGTTAATTTCTGAGCGTTACAAAAAAACCTTGGATGAGGAGAAGAGCAATGATCCGCATGGTGACCCCCGTTATGCTTGGCCTGGCCGCATTGGGCCTGGCCGCCTGTACGAACCCCGACGGGACGCGCGACAACCGCGCGACCAATGCCACCGTCGGCGCCCTCGGCGGCGCGGCTGTGGGCAACCTGATCGGCGGCGACAGCCGCGGTACGCTGATCGGTGCGGGCGTCGGTGCCGCCACGGGTGCCGCCATCGGCAACAGGCAGGACAACGCCCAGCGGTGATGCGAAGACCCGGGCAACCGGTTGCGGGGTGGCCTGTGCAGCGGACGATATCCGACGCAGCGCCACTCCGGACATGACGTCAGGAAAAAACAGGCTCGGGCCGCCCGCGTTCCGGACCGGAGGAACCCGACAGGCCGGAGACGCACACACCGAGCCTTTGGGGGCATGTCCGGCCAGGCAAAGGCTGCCTCGCGGCCAGCCTCGCCCGTCAGTGCATGCGCAGCTTTGGGTCCGCGATGGCCGCGTCAATCAGCGCATCGGCATCCGAAGGCTGCATCTGGCTCCGCATGACGTCGGCGGCTGCGGCGATCGCCACCGTGACGGCACGGTCCTTGATCTGCCGGATGGCCGAGTTTTCCGCCGCAGCGATCTGATCGGCGGCCTTCTGGACCCTGCGCGCCACCGAGCGCCGGATCTCTTCCTTGCCGCTCTCCGCGGCGCGCTCCGCATCGACCCGGGCGGAGGACACGATCTCGTCGGCGAGCGATTTGACCTCCTTT
>JBBQYB010000040.1:0-23255 GCA_038209095.1 Rhodobacterales bacterium | reverse complement strand
TGCAGGCCTTCGTACCCTGGAAACCCCGGTGACCCTCGTTCTGGGCCTGCGCGACCGGGCCGTACCGCCGGACCGGACCCGCGCCATGGCCAAGCACCTGCGGTCCGCCCGGATCGTCGAATATCCCGAGTTGGGACACCTCATGCACGAGGAGGATCCGGCCCTGTTCGCAGGTCTCATCCGGGCCGAGACCCACGGCACGGACCCAGCCGATCCGGGCTGAGGCGCAGGCCGGCTCAGCGTCCGATCACCATGCGCAAGGTCGCCCAGGCCCGTCTCAAAAACCCCTCGCCTTCCGCGCTGCGCGCCTCGGCCATCATCCGTATACTGCGCAGGCGGTCGCGCTCCGCCGCCTTGAGATCCGCGACACCCGCATTGCTCGACGCAGCCCGAACCGGCGGAGGCTCGCACGGCCAGGCCTCAAAAATCGGTAGCCGCGCGGTCCGACACGGGACGGGCGGACTCGAGCCGCAGCCCACCCGGATATGGTAGGGGAGCGCCACGCCAAAGCGGCAACTGATCTCGCCGGTGATGACCCGGTGGACCGGCGGAGGGTTCTCAGCATCCCGGCGCAGTGTATCGCCGGCGAGGGGTTCCGGCACCGACCAGGCCGTGACGAAAGTCTCACCGATCTCGAAGCCCCCCACCCGGATCCGGCGCACTCCGCGCAGCGACAGCGCATGCGGCCCGGATGCGACGGGCCCCTGCACGGCGAGCGCCACGAAGAGTCCGCGAGGACCTTGGACGAGACCCTCGACGACCCCGGCGAGCTTCGGCAGATGCGCGAAGAGGTCGGTCACACGCGTCCGCGTCGCCGCGTGGAGCGCCGCCCGCGTGAGCACCTCCGCCCTGTACCCTTCGAGCGCCTCCGGGGTCCGCAGTGCCGCATAGGCCGCGGTGATAACCTTGAGACGCTCCACACCTTCCGGCGTGGACCCCGACGCATCGGGATGGAGCCGCTGCACGAGGCTCCGGTACTGTTTCTTGAGACCCGCCGGATCGATGGTCGGTGGCACCTCCAGTACGTCGAAGTACGTCCGGACGTCCCTCAGCATCGAACCTCGCTTCCGGCACCATCGAGGTCCAACAGCCCGTGCGCCCGGCCTGAGACCCGATCGGACAAATCATGGCTCGTCCCATATTTACGATCGGCAGCCCGGCCCGCATGCTTTGAACCATCCGGACAAGCCAATGTCCTGCAACAGGTTGTCGACAAGTACACGGTCACATTCGGTTCGCTCGGTCAGAAGAGGCGATAGTCGGTACCAGTGCCAATCCTGGATCAACAATCCGTAAAGACGTTCGTCATCAGCAGAGCCGAACCAGCTCGACAATCGCTAAAATTCAATCCCCGAAGTGTCAAACCCCGGCCTGATGCTCCTGCAGCATCACGATGACAGCTGCTTTGCTGAACCTCTCGTCTCATTGTCCGTCTCCTCGATCGATGAGCAGACGCGTCGTCAGCCTATGGACCTAAAGCGTCTTGCCCGCTCCGCGGCGTCCCAGACGCCGAAACACCCTCACAAAAAAGGTCGCCGGTGTCGAGAATACCGCGCGTGCGGAGGTCACGGTTCAACGAAGGCGTGACGGGTCGACGTTTTGGAAACCGGCGACCCCGGTTCCGTGCCGCCAAGGGACGCGCGTTCTTCGCGGTGCGGACGACGCGGCGGGGATGCTTCGGTTCCCGGCCCCCCGTGTCACGAAATCGTCGCCGACGACGGATAGCCCAAGCTCAAGACGTTCCCACATCCCGCTTCGACCGGAGATCACCCATGAAGCTTACGCGCCGCTCCGCCCTCGCCCTCACCGCCGCCGCAGTCACGAGCCCCGCAGTGCTCCGCGCGACCGACGCGCTCGCAGCGTCCGGGTCGGTCAAGGTCCTCGCCTGGCAGGACTATATCCAGCCCAACATCGCCGAGAAGTTCGAGGCCGAGACCGGCATCGTGCTCGAGTTGACGACCTTCGGCTCGAACGACGAGGCGCAGTCGACCATCCGTGCTAACGGCGGCAAGGGGTTCGACGTGGTCTTCCCGTCGATCACCAACGCGACGGGCTATCTCGATGCAGACGGCGAGAGCTTCTTCGCGCCTATCCCGCAGGAGGTGAAGGTCGATAAAGTCATCCCGTCCTTCGTGCGCGACAGCGCTGCGCTCGGCGGCGTGCACAAGGGCGAGCAGATCCTGCTGCCGTTCGACTGGGGCACCGAGGGCGTCACGCTCGATCGCGCGAGGCTCGAGATCGCTGACGGCGACGTGTCCTACGGGTCGCTCTGGCTGCCGGAGGCGCAGGGTGCCGCCGCGTTTCGCCAGAAGTCGGTGCTGTTCGGGACCGGCCTCTACCTCGACGCCGAGGGGATCGTGCCCTCGAACCGGATGCTCGACGTCTACAAGTCGGAGGCGGATGCCCGACGCGTATTCGGGGGCGTCACCGAATGGATCATGGGCCGACGCGAGAATTTCGGAGCATTCTGGAACAACGCCACCGAGGCCACGAGCGCCTTCACCGACGCCGGCTGCATCGTCGGCCAGACATGGGACACGACCGGCCTGCTGCTCGAGCGAGGAAACGCGGACTACGCCTATCGCGCCCCGAAGGAAGGCATCATCACTTGGCTCGACAGTTTCGGAATGCTCAAGCAGGCGGAGAACCGCGAGCAGGCCATCGCCTTCATGAACTTCATGCTTCAGCCCGAAGTGGGCGGCATGTTCGCCAACAACACCGGCTACAACTCGGCCGTAGCGGGCGCTGCCGACTTCGCCAGCGAGGAATTCCGCACCCAGTTCAACGCGGTCTACACGCAGGACGTCCTGGGCAACATGTGGTGGTGGCAGGCCGACACACCGTACATCAACGCGGTGCGCGATGAGTTCGTCGAGATCATCACCAACGCCTGAACGGCTGCGGCGGCAGCCCTTCTGGGACGCCGCCCTTCCGGGGGGAAGCAAGATGCGCGGCCAGGACGTCACGCTCGAGGCGGTGGCCGTGACCTATCCGGGCGGCTTCACCGCCGTTCATCCGACGGACCTGCATGTCAGAGCGGGCGAGTTCTTCTCGATCCTTGGGCCCTCTGGATGCGGCAAGACGACGATCCTGCGCGCGGTCTCGGGATTCGTGGCACCCTCGGCGGGGCGGATCTCAATTGGAGGAGCGGACCAGGCGGGCCGCCGCCCGGACGCCCGCCCGACGGCGCTCATCTTCCAGAACCTCGCGCTCTTCCCGCTGATGCGGGTCTGGGAGAACGTGGCCTTCGGGCTGGAGGCGCGGGGCGTGGCCCGGCGCGCGCGGCGCGCGAAGGCGGATGAGCTGCTGTCCCTCGTGGCACTCTCGGATCAGGCCGACAAGATGCCGGGCGAGTTGTCGGGCGGGCAGCGCCAGCGCGTCGCCATCGCCCGCGCGCTCGCCGTGGAGCCTGCGGTGCTGCTGCTGGACGAGCCGCTTTCGGCGCTCGACCTCAAGCTGCGCCAGCACATGCGTGCGGAGTTGCGCAAGATCCAGCGTCTCACCGGCGTGACCTTCGTCTACATCACGCATGACCAAGGCGAGGCGCTGACGATGTCGGACCGGATCGCGGTGATGACCGAGGGGCGGATCGAGCAGGTCGGCACGGGCGACGAAGTGTATACGGACCCGCGGACGGCCTTCGTGGCCAGCTTCGTGGGCGAGGCGAACCAGTTTCGGGGTCGCGTCACGGACATCGCGGACGGCACCGCTCGGATCGACACGCCGCTCGGCCCGATGCGCGGCAGGGCACCGGTGCCGATGGTCCGGGGGGTCGAGGCGATCCTCTTCGCCCGGCCCGAGATCCTGCGCTTCGGCGCGTCCGAGAACGTTGTAGAGGCGACGCTGACGCGCCGAGATCTGGAGGGGCCGTTCATCGTCCTGGAGATGCGAGCGGGCAGGCATGTCCTGAAGATCCAGATGCCCAACGATGGAACGCCGCCGCCGTCGGGCGTCGCACAGATTGGGTTCGACCCGAAGCATGCGGTCGTGTTGCCCGCCGGGCCGGTGGCGAGCACCGGCGTCGAGGACCCTGGGTGAGCGGGCTCACCGAAGGCTTCGGGCAGGGGCTCGCGACCGTCTTCGTCACGGCGGTCCTGGGATGGGCCACCCTGCTGATCGTCCTGCCGCAGATTGCAATGGTCGAGAAAGCCGTGACCCGGCCTTCGGGCGAGCTCGACAGCGCGGCGGCGATGTCGCTGCGGGCCGACGCCGACACCTGCGCGCTGATCCTGTCACGGCTCGCGGCGGCCGATGCGGGGTCGGCCCCCGCTGCGTCGGGAGGGCTCGCCGTTCCGTCCCTCGCGCCTGCCGCGCCGGCCCCTTCGTCGGGCGGCATGGCGGTCCCGAACATGAGCCCCGGGGCCGCGCACACCGCCACGCGGCCCTACGTGCTTCAATGCGACCGCGCCACCACGCACAAGCCGCTGGTCCGCGACGGCGTGCAGGCCTGGCTTGACATCGAACACGACCTGCCTCGCCTGGGGGTCGATCCGGACACGCCCCTGGCCGAGCAGGTGGAGACCGCGCGTGCGATCTCGACGCTGGCCGCCGCCACCGCGACACGGCTGATCGGGGCCGAGGCGCGGTCCTCCTCGCTGACGGCGGACAACTTCCGGACGCTGGTCCGCCCGGTGCTGATCCCCTCCTCTGAGGTGCAGAAGGCCGAAGACGACGCCCGGCCCTTCAAGCAACTCCTGCGGCTCGCGGGTCTGCGTTTCGACGACGGCGGCGCGACCTACGAGCGGCTGGGTCTCGTCACGCTGGTGCGCACGCTGGCCTTCGCGCTCTGCGCCACGGCCCTCGCCCTCGTCGCCTGCTATCCGATTGCCTACAAGGTAGCGCTGGCCACGGCACCGGACCGGGCGGTCTGGCTCTTCCTCGGGCTGGTGATACCCTATGCCATTGTCGAGCTGATGCGGATCTACGCCTGGACGACGATCATCGACAACCAGGGCCTGCTGAACGGGCTGCTCTTGGGCGCGGGCCTGATCGCGGAACCCGTGCAGTTCGCGCGCTCGGCGATGACGGTCTTCGTCGTGATCGTCTACACATACATCCTGTTCATGGTCTTCCCGATCTTCAACGTGATGTCGACGCTCGACCGCAACCAGATCGAGGCGGCGCGCGATCTCGGTGCCGGGACGATCCGGATCCATGCCCGCATCGTCGCGCCGCACGCAAAGGCCGGGATTGCGGTCGGCTGCATCGCCACGTTCATGCTGGCGGCAGGCGCCTTCTCGGTGCCGCGCATCATCAGCCGCGGGCTGCAGGCGGAGTGGTTCAGCCAGACGATCTACAACAAGTTCTTCGAGAGCGCTGCCGGCAACGCGGGCGCGGCCTATTCCATTGCCTACACGCTCGTGTGCTTTGCCATCGTGGGCCTCTTCATGGCGGCGATGCGGACCCGGCTCAAAGACTTCGCGAGGGCGCAGTGACCTCATCGCGTGTGCTGAACGCCTATACCTGCGCATTCCTTGCCTTCATGTTCGCCCCCCTGATCCTGATGATCGTCACAAGCGTCAACGACGCTTCGCCGCCTTCCGTCACCGACTGGGAGGGGCTGACGGCCAAGTGGTACCGCTTCTTCTGGATGCCCGTCGAGGAGCTGCGCGCCGACCCGGTGCTGCGGGCGCTTGACCGGGGGCGGCTGGCTGCGTGCTTCGGCAACTCGCTCAAGGTCGCCACCGCCGTCGTGCCGCTGTCGCTGCTTCTGGGGTTGTCGGGCGCAATCCTGCTGACGCGGTGGCGTTCGCGGCTCAACGGGCTGCTCTGGTGGGTGCTGCTGTCGCCGCTGCTCGCGCCCGGGATCGTGCTTGGGCTTTCGGCGCTGGTGTTCTGGCAGCGGCTCGGCGTGGATGCGGGGCTCTTCACCATCGTCGCAGCACAGGTGACGTTCATCGCGGGCTATCCCATGCTGATCCTCATGGCGCGGCTGCAACGGCAGCCTGTCGAGCTCGAAGAGGCCGCGCTCGATCTTGGTGCCTCGCCGTTCCGGGTGTTCCGGCGGATCACCCTCCCCTTCCTCGCTCCGGCCCTGGCCACGGCGGGCATCATCGCGCTTCTGGCGTCGATGGAGAACTACAACACCACGATGTTCGCCAAGGGCGGCTCGTGCACCTTCGCCACTGAAATCGGCGCGATGGCACGCAACCCCAACGGCCACCCACCGGTCATCAACGCCGTCGGCACCGTCATCATCGCGATCACGGTGGCCGCGGCGTTCCTGCACGCCTGGCTCCGGCGGCGCGAGGCGGGCGCGGTGCGGGCGGGATGATCACCGCCCGCTGCCACCCGGCGTTGCGCCCGCTCCTGCCCGAGCCCGTCCCCGCCGCGCGCGCACTGCCGGGCTGGCTGCGCAAGATGCCTGCGCGCGCACCCTCGCCCACCGCCGGAGCGGAGGTGCGCACGCTCAAGCAATGCCCGCCGTTCGTGGACGCGATGGCGCTCGGCGTGCTCATCCTGCTCCCCGTCGATCTCCTGGTCGAGGATGGCGAGATCGCCTGGGACTGGGACCTGCCGATCCTCGAGGATGCCGACATGAGCCGCGCCCCGATCGGAATCCATGTCCCCGAGCAGGCGGCGGGCGCGCCGTTCGACACGGGCGGCCGGCTCGTCGTGAAGTTCGTCAACCACTGGACGCTGGAGGCGCCGGCGGGTGCCTCGCTCCTCTTCACCCATCCGCTCAACCGAGACGACCTGCCGTTCCGAACGCTCTCGGGAGTGGTCGATTGTGACCTCTTTCGCGACGGATACGTGCATTTCCCGGCGCTCCTCGATCCCGAATTTGAGGGGACGATCCCCCGCGGCACCCCCGTAGCCCAGGTGATCGAGCTCGGCGGCCGCGGCGGCACGCTCGAGGTCGCGACGATGGACGCGGCGCGAATTTCCGCAAACCGTGCTGTACAGGCCCGGCTCGGAGCCGAGCCCGGCGCCTACCGGACGACGTGGCGCAGATGAAGCGGGATGCGCCCCCTCGCGGTGCGGGTCATCGCGGTCAACACGGCCTGCCGCGGCGCGCCGCCTGCCAGCAATCGGTCGAGCAGCGGGCGCGCGTCCTCTCCGGTCTCGGCCGCGATGCGGTAGCGGGCGATCCGCGCCTCGGCGTCGTCCGCGCCCGCGAAGGTGCGCGCGGCCTCGTCCCATCTGCCCAACCGAAGCGCCACCCGCCCGAGGTTGCGACGCGCGTCCGCATCCGCCGGATCGAGCGTCCCTGCACAAGCGAAGGCGTGTCGCGCCCCCCAGAGGTCGCGCGCGTCAAGACGCCAGCGGCCAAGCTCGAACCAAGCGGCCGCGTAGTCCGGCCGCCTGGCAACAGCGCGCAGGAGCCACGCGCCGGACTGCGCGCCCTTGCCCGCGCGGTCGAGAACGAGCGCCAGGTTGTAGAACACGTCCGCCCCCGCGCCAGCGCGCTGCGCCGCACGGCGCAGCAGTCGCTCCGCCGACCCCCAGTCGGAGGAAGCGAGGAGCGCAGGCAGGGCGTCCGTGTCGGCCATGCCGCATTCTTGCCCATGGCCCCCACCGAGGCGCAACCACCATCATGGAGATCGCGATGATCGACCCCGCCTTCCAGGGATCCGGCCCGTTCTGGCGCGGCAACCTGCATACCCATTCCAATCGGTCCGACGGCGTCCTGCCGCCCGAGGAGGTCTGTCGCCGCTACCGCGCCGAGGGCTATGACTTCATAGCGCTGACCGACCACTTCATCGGTGCCTTTGGCTATCCGATCACCGACACGACGACGTTCCGTGACGATGGCTTCACCACGATCCTCGGCGCCGAGTTGCATTCGGGTGCGATGGCCAACGGCGAGCTCTGGCACATCCTCGCCGTCGGCCTTCCGTCCGATTTCGCCCGCCCCGACGCGCCTGACTTTCACCCCCGTCCGGGACAGGAGAGCGCCGCCGCCCTGGCCCGGCGCGCGCGCGACGCAGGAGCGTTCGTGGCAGTCGCGCATCCGCAGTGGTCCGGCCTGGCGCTCGAGGATGCCATGGGCATCGACGCGGCCCATGCCGTCGAGATCTACAATCACGGCTGCGCAGTGGGTGCCGCTCGCGAGGACGGCTTTCATGTGGCGGACCTGATCGCCACGGCCGGCCGCCGCCTGACCCTTTGTGCGACCGACGACGCACATTTCACTGAAGCCGACCATTTCGGCGGATGGGTCATGGTGCGTGCCGGCCGCAACGAGCCGGACGCCCTCGTCGATGCGCTGCGGGCCGGGCACCACTACTCGACGCAGGGTCCGTCGCTTTACGACATCCGATGGAATGGGGACCATGTCGTCGTGGAATGCTCCGCCGTGGCAACTATCATCGTGCAGGGGCGCGGATCGGCAGCCGTGGCGCATCACGGCACGTCGATGACCCGCGCGACGGTGGCCCTCGGGCGCGTCGCGGAATCCGATTGGCACCGGGTCACATTGGTCGACGCCGCTGGCAAGCGGGCGTGGAGCAACCCGGTCTGGCGCGACCAGCCGCCGGACGCGCTCGGCGGCTGATCCGTCTCCCGCGCCCCGGTCCGCCCCCGCGCGAGGGGCGGGGATGTTGCGGCACCCTGCGATACGGTGCCGTCGGCTGGGGCGAGGTATGCCGACGACAGTTCCCTGTGACGGAGTTCATCGAAGATCCGGCGCTCATCCTGGGGAACCGAGCGCGCGCTCACGGTCGGTTCACGCAAGGCCTGCGCAGTGCCGTTGCGCGCATCATCCGGGAGCGCCGCGGTCGACCTCAACCGCGGGCCCGAGCCGTCGAAGCTTGGTTCGTCGGTGCCAGCGCCTGTCACGAAACCTTCGTCCGTTCGTCATCCAAATTTGCTTCTGCCGGGTGAAACACGATACGACCGAGAGGGGGCCTGCCGGCACATGCTGTCCATCGACTCCGTAACCAAACGGTTCGGCCAAGCTACGGCCGTCGACGCCGTTTCGCTGGCCTTCGAAGGGCCGATGATGGTCGGCATCATCGGAAGGTCGGGTGCGGGCAAATCGACGCTATTGCGGATGCTCAACCTGCTCGAGCGGCCGACAGAGGGTGCCATCCGCTTCGAGGGGCGCGAGGTGACGACGCTCAAGGGTCGGGCCGGACGCGGCTGGCAAGCTGATTGCGCAATGATCTTCCAACAGTTCAACCTCGTGCCCCGGATGGACGTGGTGTCCAATGTGCTGCACGGGACGCTTAACCGCCGCTCCACGGCCCGCGCTCTGTTCGCGCTCTGGCCGCGCGAGGACGTGCACCGCGCCATCGACATCCTCGCCCGTCTCGGGATCGAGGACCACGCCTCCAAGCGCGCCGAGGCCCTGTCGGGCGGCCAACAGCAGCGCGTGGCCATCGCCCGCGCGCTTATGCAGGACCCAAAGATCATCCTGGCCGACGAGCCCATCGCCTCGCTCGATCCGATGAACGCGCAGATCGTGATGGACAGCCTCCGGGCCATCCACGAGGAGGACGGTCGCACCGTCATCTGCAACCTGCACACGCTCGACACGGCCCGGCGCTACTGTGACCGGGTGATCGGCATGCGCGATGGGCGGGTCGTCTTCGACGGCACGCCCGCGCAGCTCACGACGGGTGCGGCCCGCGACATCTACGGCGCCGGCGCGGATTTCTCCGAGGCCGCAACCAGCACCGAGATCCGAGACACCGAGACGACAGCCGACCGCCAGATCCATATGGCCGAAGCCACCGTCTGAGGGTGAACCGCCCCGTTCGGGGCACATCTAGCTGGGGATACCCATGACAAAGACCCTACTGACCCTCGTTGCCACAACGGCCCTGACCGGCGCTGTCTTCGCGCAGGACGCCATCACCCAGTTCAACATCGGCGTGCTGGGCGGCGAGAATGCGCAAGACCGCATGAGCGCGAACCAGTGCCTCGCGGATTACGCGACCGAGGCGCTCGGCGTGCCGGTGAACGTCTTCACCCCCGCCGACTACAACGGCGTGATCCAGGGCCTGCTCGGCGGCACGCTCGACATGGCCTGGCTCGGAGCCTCGGCCTACGCAGCGATCTACCTGCAGGATCCCGAGGCGGTCGAGCCGGTGCTCGTCAAGACCAATCTCGACGGCTCGTCGACCTACTACTCGATCGGCTTCGCGCGAACTGATTCCGGCATCGCGTCGCTCGACGATATGGCCGGCAAGCGCTTCGGTTTCGGCGACCCGAACTCCACCTCGGGCTACCTGATCCCGTCGGTCGAGATCCCCGAGGCGACCGGCAGTACAATGGAGAACGGTGCCTATTTCGGGGAGGTCGTCTTCACTGGCGGCCATGAGCAGACTATTGTTGCGGTGGCCAACGGCGACGTCGACGCGGGCGTGACCTGGGCCGACGGCCAGGGCGACTGGGAAGACGGCTATAACTCGGGCGCACTGCGCCGTGCCTCGGATGCGGGCATCGTCGAAATGAACCAGATCCAGGAGATCTGGCGCTCCAAGCCCATTCCGGAGGGCCCGGTCGTGCTGCGCACGTCGCTGCCCGAGGACGTGAAGGCGACGATGACCGAACTCGTGGCGAACCTGATCGAGACCGACCAGGACTGCGCCTACGGCGTCGCCGCGGGTGAGACGGCGGGCTTCACGCCGATCGGCCACGACGCCTATGAGACCATCATCGAGGTCCGCAAGCGCGAGATCGGCGGGTAGGACGCGCCCGGAAGGGGGGCCGCCAGCCCCCTTCCACCGCCCCCCGGCACCCTCAGCCCGGCGGACAGGATCCGACGATCCTGCCCGCGCGCGCATTGCAGGACTAGCTCCATGACCGCCACCACCGTCTCCGGCACCGCCGCCACGCGCGACATCCACGCCGCCTATCTCGCGGAGCTGCGGACGCGGCGGCTGTGGTCGGGCGTGGGGCTCGTGCTGTTCGCGCTCCTGATGGTCACAGGCTTCCTGACGGCGAACGCGCGCAACGCCGGGGGCTTTCTGCAGGGCATCGGCAACGTCCTCGACTTCCCGGCCGACGTTCTGTCGGAGGCCTGGGCGCGGTCTGACGAACTGCCGGGCCTCCTGCTGCGCTACCTTCCCAGCCTGATCGAGACGGTGAATATCGCCGCCGCCGCGACGCTGCTGGGCGTGATGGCGGGGGCGGGGCTCGCGTTCCTCGTGACCCGAGGTCTCGCGCCGGCGATCTGGGCGGTCGGCCCGCTCCGCCGGGTACTCGATACGCTGCGAGCGATCCCCGAGATCGTGATCGCGCTGGTCCTGATCTTCGTGCTCGGCGGCGGCCCTGTGCCCGCGATGATCGCCATCGCGCTGCACACCACCGGCGCGCTGGGCAAGCTTTTCTCCGAAGTGGCCGAGAACGCTCCGCTGGGCTCGGTCGAGGGGCTGCAGTCCGTCGGTGCCACCTGGGGGCAGCGGATGCTGTTCGGCGTGCTGCCGCAGGTTGCGCCCAACTGGATGAGCTACGCGCTCCTGCGCTTTGAGATCAACGTCCGCGCCTCCGCCATCCTCGGCTTCGTGGGCGCGGGCGGCATCGGCTACGACCTGCGCAACGCCATGTCCTTCGGACCCGGTAAATTCGTCGAGGCCGCCGCCATATTCATCCTGCTATTCGGCGCGATCGTCCTCTTCGACCAGATCGGATCGGCCGTCCGCAACCGCCTGACCGAAGGGGCCGCCCTGTGACCGACGTCACCGCCGGGGTCACCGCCCACCATGCGATCGCCGATGCCCGCTTCGCTCGGGCGCGCCTTTGGCTCATGGGCCTTCCGCTCCTGGTGCTGGCATACCTGACCTACATCTTCTTCGCCTTCGGGGGGCCGGAGCTGATCCGCACAGCCGACGGCCAGAATGGCCGCATCCTTCTGGCCGACATGGTGTCTCACAAGGTCCATGTCAGCCGCGACAACCGCGACGGCAGTGTCGAGATCGCCGTGGAGGGCGAGCGCAACGGGAGATATCCCGACGGCACGGCGCCCGATTGGGTGGAGCTGGGCGAGACGACGGTGATCGACCTCGGCGACGGCCACGTCGTCACCTACGGCCCCGACAACCTGACGACCTATGACGTGCCCGGCTACGGCACGATCCGGGCGCAGCCCTCGCGCGCCGAGGGCGCCAACGTCACGCTGCCCGACGGCCCCGTGCCCGACTGGATCAGTGCCAGCCGCAACCGCGTCTCGATCACGACCGAGGCGGGGCGGCTGACGGTCACGCGCAACAACACCGAGGTGTTCCGCTATTTCGCGGGGTGGGAGCTGTTCTTCTTCACCCTCGACAGCCCTTATCACGGTATGGAGCCGGGCGCGCTGCTGTCGGCGGCGTGGAACGGCGAGGCGGTTGCGATCTGGGAGGCGTTCTGGCGCAACGACGTGTGGCGGCACGGCGAGGTCGCCTGGGCCATCGGCGAGACGATCCTGATGGCCTTCCTCGCAACATTCGGGGCGGCCATGGTCGCGCTGCCTGCGTCTTTCGTCGCCGCGCGCAACTTCACGCCCCTGCGCACGGCGCGCTTCGGGATGCGCCGCCTCTTCGACTTCATCCGCGGCGTCGACAGCCTGATCTGGACTATCGTGCTCAGCCGCGCGTTCGGCCCCGGCCCGCTGACGGGCACGCTCGCGCTTCTGATCACCGACACGGGCACCTTCGGCAAGATCTTCTCTGAGGCGCTGGAGAACGTCGACGGCCGCCAGATCGAGGGCGTTCGCTCCACCGGGGCTGCGGCGATTCTGCGCGCGCGTTTCGGCGTCATCCCGCAGCTGTTGCCGGTATTGCTCGCGCAGGTACTCTACTTTCTCGAGTCAAATACCCGCTCGGCCACCGTCGTCGGTGCGATCACCGGCGGCGGCATTGGCCTGCTGCTGACGCAGGCGATCATCACCCAGAAGGACTGGGAGGAGGTGACCTATTACATCGTGCTCATCGTTCTGATGGTGTTCGCGATGGACAGCCTCTCGGGCTGGTTGCGCCGACGCCTGATCCGTGGCTGATCGGCCCCGTTCCTCCTGTCTCCGAAGGCCGCATCCATGCCCGTCCTCTCGTCCGACGAACCCAATATTCATCCCGACTGCGAGATCTCGGACACCACGTTCGGCCGCTACTGCGAGGTGGCACGCGGCACGCGCCTCGTGAACGTCGAGATGGGCGACTACAGCTACACGGACCGCTACGCCGATATCGCCAATGCGACGATCGGCAAGTTCTCCAACATCGCGGCCTTCGCCCGTATCGGCGCGACCGATCACCCGATGGAGAAGGCCTCATTGCATCACTTTCATTACCGCTCGCAGAACTACTGGCCCAATGCGGAGCCCGATGCCGAGTGGTTCGCCCTCCGCGCGAGCCGTCGCGCCAGGATTGGCCACGACACCTGGATCGGCGGCGGGGCTTTCGTAAAGCCCGGAGTGACGCTGGGCCACGGCTCCGTCGTGGGTTCGGGGGCGGTGGTGACGCGAGACGTCGGGCCCTACACGATCGTCGCGGGCAACCCTGCACGCCCGATACGGTCGCGCTTCCCCGAGGCGGTCGCGGCCGGGATGCTGGCGCTGGCCTGGTGGGACTGGGATCACGCCAACTTGCGCGCGCGGCTCGACGACTTCCGAAGGCTGCGCGCCGAGGACTTTCTCGACCGCTACGCGTGACGAAGCGTAAGCGTGATCCGGTCCCCGGCGAAGCGTGTCGTGCCATACTCGACCGGCACGCCGTGGAGGTCGGCGTTGACCGCCTCCGACAGGAGCAGAGGCGCGCCCACGGCGACGTTCAGATGGCCCGCATCGATGGGCGTGGCGGCGACGGCGACGATCCGGGTGGAGACGCGAACGTAGTCGACGACGCCACAGGCCGCGAGGGCAGCCGTCACCGACCCCGTCTCCCGCAGCGCATCGGCAAGCCCGGGCAGGCGCGCGGCCGGATGGATCGCATGGAACAGTGCGACCGGCACGCCGTCCACGAGCGCGATGCCGTCGACGACGAAGACCGGATCGCCCGCCTCGATGGCCAGCGGGACGGCCTCGACGGGCAGGGCAGAGCGGGTCTCGATGCTCAGGATGCGCTTGCCCGGAACGCGGCCCGCCGCCTCCATAGACCGTTGGAAGCGCACGCGCGCGCCGAGGGGATAGTCGGCGGGCGCGTTGGCCACGAATGCCCCCGCACCGCGCCGGCTGCGCACGAGCCCCTCGCTCGCGAGCGCCAGGAGCGCGCGCCGCACGGTATGCCGGTTGACTCCGAACCGCGCCGAGAGCTGCGCCTCGGTCGGAAGCCGGTCGCCGGGCGGCCGGGCTCCGCCGGCAATTTCGGTCCGCAGGGTCTCCGCAATGCCGGCCCAGATCGCTAAGCGTGTCATGGAAGTGTCACTGGCGTCGTCCATCAGATTTGTCTAGTTGTCGACACGCGCCCTGTCGAGGGGACAGATGATTAAGAGGCCCCGGGGACCATGGAAAGACGCGAATGGATCGGCTTGTTCGGGCGCACCGCGCCCGCAGCACTCCGGGTCGCCGCAGCACCGCTCGGCAAGATGCGGGACCCGGCTTGGCTCCGCCGTCCCGAGACCGGAAGCGTGATGGTCCGCGGCCGCGCCGGAGGGACGGGCGCGGCCTTCAATCTCGGCGAGGTGACGGCAACGCGGTGCGCGCTGCGGGATGGCGACCTAGAGGGCCATGCGGTCGTCCAGGGGCGGGACGCCGACCATGCCACCCTCGCCGCGTGGCTCGACCTGCTGCTCCAGGGGCCGCGCGCCGCCGAGGTCCGGCGGACGGTCCTGATCCCGCTGGCACAGGCGGAGGCTGCGCGGCGCGACGCACGGGCCCGCAAGGCAGAAGCGACGCGCGTCGATTTCGAGACCATGGCACGGGGAGAGGATTGATGCAGCCGGCCTTCGCCGACCATCCGACCGACTCGGCCGTGGCCTTCCGCGCGATCATGGAGGCCATGGCCCGCCCCGGCACCCTCCGCACGGTCGCGGCAGCCGCGCCCGACGGCCTCTCACCGGCGGCCGCGGCGGTCCTCCTCGTTCTCGCAGACCCGACTACGCCCGTCTGGACGTCATCGGCGCAGGACTGGCTCGTTTTCCACACAGGCGCACCCGTCGCGCGGACCCGCGCGGAGGCAGCATTCGCGGTCGGCACTTGGGACGACCTCGCCCCCCTTGCGGGCTGGGCCATCGGTACGCCGGACTATCCCGACCGCAGCACGACGCTGATCGTCGAGGTGCCGACGCTCGAGGGTCCTGGCGCTCGCCTGACCGGTCCGGGGATCGCATCGGAGGCACGACTTCCCCTGCCGGATCCGCCGGCGCTGGCGGCGAACGCGGCGCTCTATCCGCTGGGCGTGGACCTGATCCTGACCTGCGGCGCGCGCCTTGCGGCCCTTCCGCGCTCGACGCACATTCATCTGGAGGATGCCTGATGTACGTCGCTGCGAAGGGAGGCGAGCAGGCGATCGCCGCCGCGCATCGCTGGCTCGCCGAGGAGCGGCGCGGCAAGGGCGCGCTGCTCGACGTAGACCAGATCGCCTCGCAGCTCGCGCTGACGGTCGCGCGGGTGATGTCGGAGGGCTCGCTCTACGACCCGGAGCTTGCCGCGCTCGCCGTGCGGCAGGCGCGCGGCGACCTGATCGAGGCGGTGTTTCTGATCCGCGCCTACCGCACGACCCTGCCGCGCATCGGCGCCTCCCGCCCCATTGATACTGGTTCCATGGCCTGCGACCGCCGTGTCTCGGCCACTTTCAAGGACATCCCCGGCGGGCAGATCCTGGGGCCCACCTTCGACTACACGCACCGCCTGATCGAGTTCGCCGAAGCCGTGGGTGCCCATCCCGCCGCGATGGCTGCGGCCGCACCTCCCTCGCGCCCGCGTGTGTCGGACCATCTCGGGCGCGAGGGGCTCCTGCGCGACGAACCCGCGGGCGATCCGACCCCGCCCGACCTGACGCGGGAGCCGCTGGAGCTGCCCGCGAACCGCGCGCTGCGTCTTCAGGCGCTGGCTCGCGCCGATGAAGGTTTCCTCCTAGGCCTCGCCTATTCGACGCAGCGTGGCTACGGGCGCACCCACGCCTTCGTGGGCGAGCTGCGGATCGGCTCGGTGGAGGTCGAGATCGACCTGCCGGATCTGGGCTTCACCGTGGCCTTCGCCGAGATCGTAGTGACGGAATGCGAGACCGTGAACCAGTTCACCGGCTCGAAGTCCGAGCCGCCGCAGTTCACGCGCGGCTACGGCCTGACGCTTGGGGCCTGCGAGCGCAAGGCCATCTCCATGTCGCTGGTGGACCGGGCGCTGCAATGGCGGGAGCTGGGCGAGGATTTCGTCGGTGCGCCCGCTCAGGACGAGGAATTCGTGCTGAGCCATGCAGACAACGTCCAGGCGACGGGCTTTCTCGAGCACATCAAGTTGCCGCACTACGTCGACTTCCAGGCGGAACTCGAGCTGATCCGGCGGCTGCGGCGCGGGGCGGATGCGCTGCGGGAGGCGGCGGAATGAGACCCGTGGCGGTGGTGTTCGATATCGGCGGCGTCCTTGTGGACTGGCAGCCGCATCTGGCCTGGAGCCCCGAGCTGGGCGAGGCGGGTGCGCGGGATTTCATGGCCCGCGTCGACTTCCCGGCCCGCAACCTGCGGGCGGACGGGGGCGCGCGCTTTGCCGACCTCGCCGCCGAGCTGGAAGGCCCCGAAGACGCCGCGCGGCTGGCGGCCTATCCCGCCCTCTATGCCCGAACGGTGCGCGACGCCGTTCCCGGCACCTGGGACGTGCTCGACGCCCTGCGCGCCGCCGCCGTCCCTGTCCATGCGATCACAAACTGGTCCGCCGAGACCTGGCCTGTCGGGGTCGAGGTCCATCCACGGCTCGCCACGACGTTCGAGGAGGTGGTCGTCTCGGGGAAGGAAGGGATCCTGAAGCCCGATCCCCGCATCTTTCACCTGCTCTGCGACCGCGCGGGGGTCGCACCTGAGCAGTGCGTGTTCATCGACGACGGGGCGCACAACGTCAGGGGCGCGCAGGCGACGGGCATGGACGGCATCCATTTCACCGGCGCCGATGCGCTGCGCGTCGCTTTGTCGGAGAGGGGCCTTCCGTGACCGACTACAACTTCGCCTATCTCGACGAGGCGACCAAGAAGATGATCCGGCGCGCGATCCTCAAGGCCCTCGCCGTGCCCGGCTATCAGGTGCCCTTCGCAAGCCGCGAAATGCCGATGCCCTATGGCTGGGGCACGGGCGGGGTCCAGGTGACAGCGGCGTGCCTGACGCCGGACGACACCCTCAAGGTGATCGACCAAGGAGCCGACGACACCACGAATGCCGTTTCGATCCGGGCGTTCTTTGCGCGCGTGGCGGGGGTGGCCACGACGACGCGCACTCGTGAGGCCAGCATCATCCAGACGCGGCACCGCATCCCCGAGACACCGCTGAGCGAAAACCAGATCTTCGTCTACCAGGTGCCGATCCCCGAGCCGCTGCGCTTTCTTGAGCCACGCGAAACGGAGACCCGGCGGATGCACGCGCTGGAGGAATACGGCCTGATGCACGTCAAGCTTTACGAGGATATCGCACGGCACGGGGCAATCGCCACCTCCTACGCCTACCCGGCAATGGTGAACGGGCGGCACGTCTTCGACCCCTCGCCCATCCCGCGCTTTGACAATCCCAAGCTGGAAAGCCCAGCGATCCAACTCTTCGGGGCGGGGCGCGAGCAGCGCATCTACGCGATCCCGCCGCATACCCGGGTGGCATCGCTCGATTTCGACGATCATCCGTTCGAGGCATCCAAGGCACCGGGGGCCTGCGCGCTCTGCGGCTCCGAGACGGCCTATCTCGACGAGATCTTGGCCGACGACGCAGGGAATCGCCGCCTCCAGTGTTCGGACACGGACTATTGCGCGGAGCGGCGGGCATGAGAGAGGCGGCGAAGATCGACGCGCCCCTGCTGTGCGTACGGGGCCTGACAAAGCGTTACGGCACGCGGATCGCCTGTGATGGCATCGACCTCGACCTCTGGCCTGGCGAGGTGCTGGGCATCGTGGGCGAGAGCGGATCGGGCAAGTCAACCGTGCTGGGCTGTCTGGCCGGGCATCTGGCAACGGATGCGGGCACTGCGATCTACGCGGGCAGGGACGTGCTGTCCCTGCCCGAGCCGGAACGCCGACGCCTCGCGCGGACCGACTGGGCCTTCGTCCACCAAAATGCGCGCGACGGGCTGCGCATGAACGTCAGCGCCGGCGGCAACGTGGGCGAGCGGCTGATGGCCGGGGGCGCGCGGCACTACGGGACCATCCGCCGGACGGCCGCGGACTGGCTCGAACGGGTCGAGATCGACCCTGCCCGCATCGACGATCGTCCGTCACAGTTCTCGGGCGGGATGCAGCAGCGGCTCCAGATCGCGCGGGGCCTGGTGACAGACCCCCGGCTTGTCATGATGGACGAGCCTACGGGCGGCCTCGACGTCAGCGTGCAGGCGCGGCTCCTCGACCTGCTGCGCGGGCTGGTGCGCCGGATGGGCTTGTCAGCCATCGTGGTGACGCACGACATCGGGGTGGTGCGGCTGCTGGCGGACCGCCTGGCCGTGATGAAGGGCGGGCGCGTGGTCGAGACGGGGTTGACCGACCGGGTGCTCGACGACCCGCAACACGCCTATACGCAACTCCTCGTCTCCTCGGTGCTGCCGACATGATCCGCGTCAGGAACCTCTCCAAGGATTTCATCCTTCACAACCAGGGCGGTGCCGTTATCCCGGTCCTGCGGGACATGGCGCTCGAGGTGCGGAGCGGCGAATGCGTGGCGCTGACCGGGGCGTCGGGCTCCGGAAAGTCGACGCTCCTGCGGCTCCTGCAAGGCAATTACGGGGCCGGCAGCGGGGCGCTCCAGATAGCTGGGGTGGATCTCGCGAAGGCATCGGCGCGCGAGGTCTCGGAGCTCAGGCGCGCGACGCTGGGCTACGTCTCGCAGTTCCTGCGCGTGGTTCCGCGCGTCCCTGCTGTCGACGTGGTTGCCGAGCCGCTTCTGGTGCTCGGTGTCCCCGACGCCGAGGCACGCGACCGGGCGGAGCGCCTCCTGTCGCGTCTCAACCTGCCCGAACGTCTCTGGGGCCTGTCGCCCACGACCTTCTCGGGTGGCGAGCAACAGCGCGTGAACATCGCGCGCGGCTTCGTGCACCCCTATCCCGTCCTTCTGCTCGACGAGCCGACGGCCTCGCTCGATCCGGTAAACCGGGCGGTCGTGCTCGACCTGATCCTCGAGGCCAAGGCGCGCGGTGCCGCCGTGGTGGGCATCTTCCACGACGCCCCGGCGCGGGCGGCCGTCGCCGATCGTGAGGTGGAGGTTTCAGCCTTCGCGCCGGGGGCCGCATCTTGATCGGTCCGCGGGTCGTGGGCGTGGTCGGCCCCTCGGGTGTCGGCAAGGACAGCCTCATCGCCGGTCTCGCCGCCCAGGCGGGGATGCGCGCGTTGCGCCGCGTCGTGACGCGGCCTGCGGACCCAACCGAGCCGTTCCTGCCGGCCACCGACGCCGAGTTCGACGCGATGGTCCGCGAGCGCGCCTTCGCCCTGTACTGGTCCGCCCATGGCCTCCAATACGGCATCCCTCGCGCGCAGGTGGATACCCTGATGCCCGGCGAGACAGGGTTGGTGAACCTGTCGCGCACGGTGCTGCGCGACGCCTCGCTTGTGCTGCCGCGCTTCGGCGTGTTGCAGGTCACGGCGCCCGACAACATCGTCGCGAGACGTCTCGCCGGCCGCGGCCGCGAATCCGCCGGCGAGATCGCCGCGCGTCTGGCACGACCCTGCCACCCGCTGCCGGAGGGGCTCGAGGTGGTGACCGTGGACAACGGCGGCACGCTCGATCAGGCCGTGCGCGATGCCGTCGCGGCGCTGTCGGTCGGATCCGCGGCATGACCCCGGAGCGGCAGATCCTCAACGAGGTGGAACCGTCCCTGCGCGTCCTCGCCGACGAGCGACACCACCTCGATGCGGTGCGGCCCCAAGCCATTCGCGAAATGCGCCGCCGCCTCCGCTTCGGCGCCGTCACTCGGATGAGGGCCAGTCAGCGTGAGGTGCATCCGGAAGCCGTCCATCACGTAAGGATAACCCCAACGTGCCAGAAGCCGGTCTTGCCCGGGCGTCAGGCCGCCGGACCGGCGGCGCGCCAGTTCGGCCGCGTCGGGCGGCGCGCGGAAGGCGTCAAGCCCGGCGACCATCGCGGCTGCGACCTCCGACGGGTTCCTGTCCGGCACGAGCGCGCAGAACCGGCCCAGCCGGGCGACCGAAAGGCGACCGAGGTCTTCCGGCATCGTTCGCGCTGCCAGCGCGCGCGCTACAACGCCCAGGGCCTCGGCATTCGTTCCTTGCACCAGTCGGAAGGGTGGCTTCAGCGTCGCATGGAACCCATAGCGCCGCGGCTCCTCCGTGTCCTCTCGCCCCGTTGCGCACGCCTGACCGGCCCGGGCGTCCCAGCCCAGCCAATCCGCACCGGCGCGGCCCAGGGGTCCATCCGGCAGCCAGTAGATCGCGTAGCGTGTCCAATCCATCCCGCACCCCGGAGCCGTCCATGAATGACATCGTCCTGACCAATGCCCGCATCGTCCTGGAAGACGAGGTCATCGAGGGGACGCTCACCGTTGAGGACGGATCTATAGGAACCGTCGATCACGGGTCAACGCGGACCACGGCAGGCGTCGTCGACTGCGATGGGGACCTTGTCATCCCCGGCTTGGTCGAGCTGCATACCGACAATCTGGAGCGCCACATCGAACCCCGCCCCGGCGTTGACTGGCCCCACGACGCTGCCATCCTCGCCCATGATCGTGAACTGGCGTCCTGTGGAATTACGACGGTGTTCGACGCTCTGCGCGTCGGCTCCTCGACCGACGGGCGGGACTACTGCGCCTATGCCAGGCGTTTGGCGACAGAGCTCCTCGAGCTGCGCGCCGCGGATGCGCTCCATATCAGCCACCACATCCACCTGCGCGCGGAGATATGCTCCGAGACGCTGATCGAGGAACTCGACGGCTTCGGCCCCGAGGACCGGGTAGGCATTGTAAGCCTCATGGACCATACACCGGGTCAAAGGCAGTTCACCGATGTAGAAAAGCTGCGGGTCTACTATCTTGGCAAACGCGGGGGCACCGATGCCGACTTCCAGGCCCATGTCGAGGAGTTGATGGCGCTACAGGCCCGCGTTGGCCCTGCCCACGAGGCCGCCGCCGTCGCCGCCGCCCGCCGCCTGGGCGCAGCTCTCGCCAGCCATGACGACACGACGGTCGAGCAGGTCCGCATCAGCGCAGGCCATGGCGTTCGCCTCGCGGAGTTCCCGACCACGCGAGAGGCGGCAGCGGCGTCTCGGGCGGCGGGGATCGCGGTGATGGTGGGGGCGCCCAACGTCATCCGGGGCGGGTCGCATTCGGGGAATGTCGCGGCGGCGGACCTGGCCCGCGAGGGCCTGCTGGACATCCTGAGCTCGGACTACATCCCTGCGGCGCTCCTCCTCGCGGCGCTGCGTCTGGACAGAATGATCTCAGACCTGCCCGCGGCCATCGCGACGATTACGTCCGCGCCGGCGCGCGCCGTGGGCCTCGACGACCGTGGCCGGATCGCACCGGGGCTGCGCGCCGATCTGGTCCGCCTGCGCGCGGGTCATGGCCTGCCGAGCATCCGGTCGGTCTGGTCGGCGGGACAGCGGGTCTCCTGATCCGGGCTGCGGCGCCCGCGCCATCCACGGATCGCCGCACGCATTTGCCAGTCGCAGCGGCAGGTCCGGAGCGGGCCCGCCCACGCCGCAAGGACCGTCATGACCCTCACTCAAAACGCCGCCATGTTTATCGCAACCCTGCGGCTGCGGCCCAAAAGGCCCCCTGTCGCCCTATGCCAGCAAGCCGGCAGGGACGCGCAGCAGACCGCCGACGCCTTCCTTCGCGAATCCTGGGCGAGATAGAGGCCGGGCCGGTGCGGCCCGACCTGCTGCTGATCGGCGACGACGTGACGAAGGGGATTACGGAAGCCGAGGGCACGATTCTTTCGAAGACTGTTTTCTGGATTGCCTTTAAGAGCGACCTGAGTGCGCCTCTCGCATTAGTCGTCGAAATAGAGCCAGGGCGCGACCGGCCTGACGATCGATCTTCGAGACAAGGGAGAACTCCACCGTAAAAACCAGCTGATCGGCACCGGGTACTTCGACCAGCGGGAGCCGGTCGGTCAGGCTCTGGGCATAATGAGTCGGGAGGAGCCCGACATGGGCACCCGTCCCGATGAGCGTCGCAACCGCCTCCAGGCCTTTCGCGCGAACGCCGTTGCGCAGGCCGAGCCGCTTGATCCCGGCCGGCACCGGATTCGTCTCCTGCGCACGGGCGACGAGCGAGAAGCCGCGCGAAACGAGGGTCTGTAAGGTCGGCAGATCTGGTTCGTCACGGACATATAGCCGAAATTCCTCCCTGAACAACGGATCGTAGGAGAGGCGCGCATCGCCTCGGATTGCGCCGCTGACGCAGCAATGCAGCCGCCGCTCCTGAACCGATTGCAGGAGGCCCGTCGGCTCGCCGATTTCGAGGCAGAGATCGACTGCGGGTGCCGCCGGTGCGAAGGCGCGCAGGGCGTGAACGATGCGGGCGTCCGGGTTGGTCAGACAATTGTCCGCCAGTCCGACCCTCAACTCACCACGAATAACGTCCCGCGAGCGGCTGAGCAGGGACCGGACCTCGTCGATCGCGTCGTCCATGGACACGGCCGCGGCGAGCACGTCGCGTCCGAACTCCGTAACCCGGAAACCGCGCGGCCCGCGCACGCAGATCGTCGCGCCGAGCCGTTGTTCGAGCCCCTTGACGAGGCGGCTCAGCGCGGATCGGTCGAGCCCGACGCGGCGTTCCGCAGCCGTCATCCCGCCCGCTTCGACCACGACGCGAAAGATCCGCAGCGCGCGCAAGTCGCGGTCGGTCAGGTCAGTCGGGCTGTGGATCGCGTGCGGACGCATCGTGCACATCTCGCAATGTTACGTAACAACTTTTGCACTGTTACGACTCGGGCGCTCGGTCTCTCTTGAGCCGATGGATCGAAAAATAGCCGTCACGCAGGAATTGCCCTTCACGGTCGCAGAATGCGACAAGATATGCCTGAAAAACTGTCAATAGAGGTTGCCGCCATGCCTGCGCCGCTCACAATTGCCCCTTCAGCGTCGCACCAGACGTTTCTTTATTCGCCGCTGGAGACTGACCTCGACACGCTCGACGCCCATGTTGCGATCCTCGGCATCCCTTATGGAAGCGCCTACGAGCCGCACGCGATTGCAAACGACCAGATTCATGCGCCAGATGCCGTTCGACGCGCCACCGACCGCATTAGCCGGGG
>JBBQYB010000039.1:0-23445 GCA_038209095.1 Rhodobacterales bacterium | reverse complement strand
GAGGGCGCGGCCGATGCAAGCGAGAACGCCTTGCATCTGGGCACCCAAAACGCGTTGATGCACTTCCACGCCGGGATGATCGCCGCGGCGCGGGGCCGGCTCCAGTTCACTGACGGAGCCGCCTGACGCGCCGCACTCAGGCAGCACCCAGGACGGCCCCGAGCACCCCCTGCAGCGCCGGGGCCAGATCCTCGGCAATCAGGCCCGGACCCGCCCGGGCTCCCGCCGCCCCGTGGAGCCAGACAGCCGCGCAGGCGGCCTCGTATGCCGGCATGCCCTGGGCGAGCAGGCCCGCGGCAATGCCCGTCAGCACGTCGCCCGACCCCGCCGTCGCGAGCCAGGGCGGCGCGTTCGCGTTGATCGCGAGCCGGCCCTCCGGGCAGGCGATCACCGTGTCGGCCCCCTTCAGCACCACGACCGCACCCGCCCGCGCCGCGGCCGCCCGCGCGCGGTCCGGGCGGGCGCGCTCCGCGAGATCGGGAAAGAGCCGGGCGAATTCGCCGCCGTGGGGCGTGAGGATCGCAGGTCCCGCAAGAGCCGCGAACACCGCGTCGGGGTCCTCCTCGAAGGCCGTCAGCGCATCGGCATCGAGGATCGCGGGCGTGCCGCGGGAGAGGGCCGCCCGGACCAGCGCGCGCTCCGCATCCCCGGTCCCGAGACCGGGGCCCAGCGCCACGGCCGTGAAGCGCGGATCGTCGAGCATCTCCGCGAGCGCCTCCGCCCCGTCCATCCGCCGCAGCATCACGGCCGTCAGATGCGCCGCGTTGACCGCGAGCGCGCCGGGGGGGCTCGCAAGCGTCACGAGGCCAGCCCCGGCGCGCAGGGCGGCCCCCGCCGCGAGCCGGGCGGCTCCGGTGCGCGTCATCGGGCCCGACACCACCAGGGCATGGCCGCGGTGGTACTTGTGCGCCTCCCGGCCCGGGCGGGGCAGATGCGCCTCCCAGAGACCGGGCGCGTTCTCGAAGGTCGCGGGCCGGATTTCGGCCAGCACCGACGCGGGAATCCCGATGTCCGCGAGCGTCAGATCCCCGCAGAGCCCGCGGCCGGGATAGAACAGATGCGCGGGTTTCTTGCGAAAGAACGTAACGGTGGCCGTGGCCTCCACGCAGGGCCCGGTGGGCAGGCCGGTATCTGCCCCGAGCCCGCTCGGAAGATCGACGGCCAGCACGGGCGCGGACCCCGCGTTCACCGCCGCGATGATGTCGGCACCAAGCCCGGTCACGGGCCGGTCGAGCCCCGCGCCGAAGAGGGCATCGATCACCAGCGCCGACGGCGGCAGCGGCACGCAGGCCTGCGCCGTTGGCCCGGACCAGCGCGCGACAGCCCGCGCCGCGTCGCCCGTCATCCGCGCCGGATCGCCGAGCGTGCGGACCTCGACCGCGCGACCCGCCCCGGCCAGAAGCCGGGCCGCCACGAACCCGTCGCCGCCGTTGTTGCCCGGACCCGCCAGCACCAGCACCGGACCCTCGGGCCGCAGCCTCATGGCCGCATCGGCCACCGCAGCCCCCGCGGCCTCCATCAGAACCGTGCCGGACACGCCGCTCGCGATGGTCAGGGCATCGGCGCGTCCCATCTCGGCCGTGGTCAGCACGGCAAGGTCGGTGGACCAGATCAAATCGACATACCCTTTCCGGAGGCCGGGAGCGCGCCGCCTTCGGCGCAGCATGCGGCCTGCGGCCGCGCGCTTCAAGACCCGCGCGGCTCAGGCCCGGTTGCGCGCACTCTTGCGGCACGGGCCCCGGATCGCCATCATCCTGTGCAAGGCCCGCAATACAAGGGACGCAAGGGAGAGGATGTGATGCTCAAGATCGTGACGGAGGCCGACAAGCGCGCCGTCGAGGCGGGGACGCCCGTCGAGTGCTGCTGGACCGCGCGCACGCTCTACGATCAGTTGGACGAGACCGCCGGACGGTTCGGGTCGCGGCGCGCCGTGACGTTCCAGCTGAAGTCCGGTCCGCGCGACAAGGTTGCAAACCTCACCTGGACGGAATTGCTCGCAGATGTGACCCGGCTCGCGAACCTGCTGCGCCGCCTCGGGGTCGGCCCCGAGGACGCGGTGGCCTATGTGCTGCCGAACGGGATCGAGGCCCCCATCGCCCTGCTCGCGGGGGCGACGGCCGGGATCGTGGCCCCGATCAACCCGCTGCTCGCGCCGGAACAGATGGGCGCGCTCCTCGTCGAGGCGGGGGCCAAGGTGGTGATCACGCTCGCCCCCTTTCCGAAGACCGATCTCGCGGAGCGGGTGGCCGAGGCCCTGACCCATGCGCCGGGCGTGAGCACCCTGCTCGAGGTCGATCTGACGCGGTATCTCGCGCCGCCCCTCAGCTGGCTCGTGCCGGTCCTGCGCCCGAAGGTGGTCGCGCGCCACAAGGCCCGTGTGCGCGACTTTCACCGCGCGCTCGCCACCGAGCGGGGCGACGCCCTCGATTTTCCCCAAGGGGATCCCGACCGCGTCTGCGCGTGCTTTTACACCGGTGGCACCACCGGCCTGCCCAAGATGGCCCAGCACCGGGCGGCGGGCATCCTCTACAACGGCTGGTGCGGCATGAGCTACATGTTCACCGAGCGCGACGTGCTTCTCTGCCCGTTGCCGATGTTCCATGTCCTCGCGGCCTATCCGGTGTTCATGTCCTGCCTGATGTCGGGGGCGGAGTTCGTGATGCCGACGCCGCAGGGCTATCGCGGCGACGGCGTGATGGCGAATTTCTGGAAGCTGGTGGCCCGCCACCGCGCCAGTTTCGTCATCGTCGTGCCCACGGCGGCGGCGAAGCTGATGCAATATCCGGTGAATGCGGACGTAAGCTCGCTCCGGCTCGCGCTGTCGGGCTCGGCTGCGATGCCCACCGAACTGTTCAACCGGTTCGAGAATGCCACCGGCGTCAAGATCCTCGAGGGCTACGGCATGACCGAGGCCACCTGTCTCGTGTCGATCAACCCGCCGCACGGGAACCGCAAGATCGGCAGCGTCGGCCTGCCGTTTCCGTATTGCGACCTGCGCATCCGCCAATGCGGGCCGGACGGGGCGGTCCTGCGCGACTGCGCCACCGAGGAGATCGGCGAGATCTGCGTGCGCAATCCCGGCGTCGGCCCGCGCGTCTACAAGGAGGCGCCGCGCAACGCCGGCATGCTGACGCCGGACGGCTTTCTGCGCACCGGCGATCTCGGGCGGATCGATGCGGACGGATACCTCTGGATCACCGGCCGGGCGAAGGATCTGATCATCCGCGCGGGCCACAATATCGATCCGGCCCTCATCGAGGAGGCGCTCATGGGCCACCCGTGCGTCGGATTCGCCGGGGCCATCGGCCAGCCGGACGCGAAATCCGGCGAGGTGCCGGCCGTCTACGTCGAACTGATCGCGGGCGAGGCCGTGACCGAGGCGGATCTGCACGCCTACATGACCGAGCACCTGCCGGAGCCCGCGGCGATGCCCCGTCACATCGAGGTGGTGGCCGAATTGCCGAAGACCGCGGTGGGCAAGATCTTCAAGCCCGACCTGCGCCGCCGCGCCATATCCCGCATCTACGATGAGGCGCTTGCCGGGGCCGGGCTCGGGGCGCGCGTGGCGGGCGTGGTCGAGGACAAGCGCCTCGGGCTGGTGGCCGAACTGTCGCGGGGCGCGAATGGGGCCGGGGAGACGGAGGCCGTGCGGGAGGTCCTGTCGGCCTATGTCACGCCCTGGCGCTGGCGGGACGGTCCGGCCGGATGAAAGGGGCCTAGCGGCGATCGGTCGCGGGGGCGGACTGGGCGGCGAGGGCGGTCGCGCGACTGCGCTCCACCACCAGCGTCACCAGCGCATCGTCGAGCTTTTCCGCAAGCCCCGGCAGCTTGTTGAGCGAGGCATAGAGCCGCAGCTCGCCCAGGATGTCGAACATCTGATTATCGTTTTCAGGCAGGTACATGATCTATCCAGAACTTGCGGGTCATGCTTCGACCTGTCCTCTCCCTAGGCGCTAACGGATGTCCGGTATAGCGCGTTTTTTGCGTGTCGGCGCCATTTGAGCGGATTTGCTCCCAATGGTTAAGATTATTCAACTTTCGATAAATTTTCTCTGTCGAAATTACTCGGAATACGGGTCCGACCCCCAGTCAACGCGGATGCCAGGCGGTCGCCTCGACCTCGATCAGGATGTCGCGGGACGGCATCAGGCCGCTCACCTCAATCACCGTCGAGACCGGAGGAGTGTCCGGAAAGAACAACCTGCGCACGGCGTTGTAGCGCGGAAACTGTGACAGGTCGGTGAAATACTGCACCAGCTTGAACACGTCCCCCATGCCGGCCCCTGCCTCCTCCAGCGTCGCGCGGATGCGGTCGAGCACGTACCAGCTCTGGGCGAGGATCGGCCCGTCTTTTGCATCGACCGAGAACTCGCCCGTGGCCCCGATGGTCTCGGGGATGCCGGGCGGCAGATCGGCGAACCCGCGCACGATCCGGCCGGCCTGCGGATCGACCGCGATCACCCCGGAGAGGAACAGGAAATCGCCCCGCCGCACCCAGGGGCTGTAGCGGGCGAGGGGGACGGCCCCGGTCACGCGGGCAGCCCTTTCAGCGTCTCGGTGATCCGGGCGATGAACCGGTCGCGGTCGGCCGTGCTCGCGTGGTTCATCGCATGCAACTGGCGCCAGATCATCTTGCAGCGCGGATGGAGCAGCGGTCGCATGCCCCGCATCAGCATGTTGCGCCCCGGATCGCGGATCAGCCGCAGCCACCACCACGGCGAGCCGGAGGTGGTCACCACCGCCAGCACGCGGATGTTCCGCAACTTGCCGGTGATGCGGCCCGTGGCGGTCTTCGGCACGTCGAAGGTGACGCCGGGAAGCCAGACCCGCTCGAACCAGCCTTTCAGGATCGCCGGCGGGCCGTACCACCAGGTCGGAAAGACCAGCACCAGGCCCTCGGCCCAGCGCAGGTCCGCCACGTGATCCGCAAGCACCGCCTCGGACGCGGCCGGGTTCTCGAAATAGGCCCGCCATTCGTCGGCACCGATCACCGGATCGAAGCCTTCGGCATAGAGGTCGCGCACCCGCAGGCTGTGCCCGCTTGCTGTCAGCGCAGCGATGGCGGTCCGCTGGAGGATCGCCCCGAAGCTTTCGGGGCTCGGGTGCGCCACGACGACCAGAAGACGCATCACTCGCCCGTCAGATCCTTGCGCAGGTCGAGACCCACACCCTTGTTGACGAACCGGTCGGTGGCGACCATGGCCGGGTCCACCGATCCCGCCTCGAGGATGCCGGCCTTGACGGCAAGGTCATAGAACGCGGTGACCTGCGCCATGTCGATGGCCCCGATCCCCGCCTCCCGGGCGTATCCCACGTCGACGATGCCGAGCGCCTTCATTTGTTCCACCTCGGCTGCGAGCTTTTCCTCGGTCTGTTCGGGATTGGCCGCGATGATCGCGGCATTGCCGGCCGAATTGTCGCCATAGAGGTAATTGTACCAGCCGATGGTCGTGGCATCGACGAAGCGCTGCACCAGATCGGGGTTCTCCGCGATCATCTCGTTGCGGGCCTCGACCGTGGTCGAATAGGTGTTCCAGCCGTAATCGGCCAGCAGGAACCATTCGGGATCCGCACCCTCCTGTTTGGCATAGATCGGCTCGGCGGTGCCGTAGCCCTGCTGCACGATGGTGTCGTCGGTCAGGTACTGCGCGAGGTTGAAGCCGTAGGGGCGCAACTGTTCGTCCTTGAACCCGTGCTCGGCCACCAGCCATTGCCAGAAGCTGAACTGCCCGTCGCGCGAGATCAGGACCTGGGGTGCGGTGGTCAGATCGGCGAAATCCTCATAGACCCCGCGATGCGCGAGCAGGACCTGCGGATCCTTCTGGAAATAGGCCGCGACGACCGTGGTCGGGATCTCGTTGCGAACGTTGTCGAAGGACAACAGCAGATTGCCCGCCATCAGGAAATCGAGCCGCCCTGCTGCCAGCATGGGGCGGTTGTTCACCTGCGGGCCGCCCTGTTCGATCACGACCTCGAGGCCGTACCGCTCATAGGTGCCGTCGGCCGCGGCCTGGTACCAGCCGCCGTGGCCGCCCTGGGCGACCCAGTTCGTGCCGAACGTGACCTCGTCGAGATCCTGCGCCGCGAGGGGCTGGGCGAGTGCCACGATCAGAACTGCAAGGGACATCCTGTTTTTCATGCGTCTTGTCTCCTGTTGGGATCAGAGTTCGGCCATCTCGGGGGTCCAGCCGCGGGTCTTGCCGGGATTCATCAGGCCGAACGGGTCGGCGCGTTTCTTGAAGGCGATCTGGGCCCCGTCGATCTCCTTCAGGCCGCCATCCTCGATGGTGATTGCATGCGGATCGAACACCGTGCAGCCCTCCGCCTCCAGTTCCGCGATGATGGCATAAAGGCGGGCCGCATCTGTCCAGCGCACCAGCGGCAGGGCCAGGATCCGCACCACGCCGTGCAGGCGCGCCATCTCGTGATGCATCAGCATCTCGTCGCCGTAGCGCGCCATCTGGCGCAGCACGAGGTCCGGGTCGAACGGGTCGGGATAGGCCATCTGGAGATAGGTCCAGCCGCGATCCTGCTTGAGAGCCTGCAGCGTCGTATGATTCCAGCCGCACTCGTAAGCGGGCGACAGGGCCTCCGCCTCGATCTCCGCCTCGGATTTCGCGAGACTGACCCGCCCCCCGAAGTCTGCTGCGAGCTCGCCGAACCGTTCCACCGCGTCGCCCGCGATCATCGCGAAGACCGCGTCCCGGTCCGGGGGAAAATACGCCGTCATGCGGCGATAGAACGGCGCGAACCGCCGCTCCACCGGCGTCAGCAAGAACGCATCGAGCGCGCCCTGCGCTTCCACCGCAAACCGAAGCGCCGCTTCATAGCCGTCGAAGAGGGCAATGGCATGGGTCCAGTGCGTCAGCGGACACGCCGCCACCGTCAGCTCCGTCAGGATCCCGTTCGTGCCGTAGGCGTGCTGCACCTGCTGGATTTCGTCCCCGCGCAGCACGATCACCTGCGGCTCCGCTTCCAGCGTCACCACCCGCGCCGCGATCAGGTTGCCGCCGTCGCGCAGCATCCCGTGGCGCAGCGACCCGATCCCGCCGGAGCCGCCCGACACGAACCCGCCCAATGTCGCGAGCCGCCGCGTCGAGGGCCACATGGTCAGCATCTGCCCCGAGGCCGCGAGGGCCGTGTCGATCCCGAGGATCCGCGCGCCCGCCGCGACCCGCACGAAGCCCGGGCCGATCTCCGCCACCCGGTCGAGCCGGGTGATGTCGAGCACGACACCCCCCTCCAGCGGCACGCTTGGCCCGTAGTTGCCCGTGCCGCCCCCGCGCACCGTCACGGGCACCCGCCTGCGCGCGCAGGCCGAAGCCACCCGGATCACCTCCGCCTCCGAGACCGGCTGCACCACCAGATCGCCGCTCAGCCCGTCGAGCGCCTCGGTCAGGATCGGCGAATACCAGTAATAATCCTTTGATTTTGCCGCGACATAGCCCGGCTCGTCGATGACCTTGATCCCCGCGAGATCCGCGCGCAATGCCGCGAGCGTGGCCGCATCGGGCCTCATGCGGGAACCTGCTCCGGCGCATCCGCCGCAATCGGCACACCCTCCCGCCAGACGTCGATCCGCCCCCGCGCTTGCGAGACCAGATCGGCGGGCGCGCCCGCATCCAGCACCACAAAATCCGCCACCGCCCCCTCCACCAGCCGTGCCTCCTCCAGACCGAGCGCCCGCGCGGGCAGGCGCGTGATTGCATCGAGCCAGTCCTCCGGCACCAGATGCCCCCCGAGGACTGCCAGCCGCCACGCGTCCAGCAGATCGTAGGTGCCATAAGGATAAAACGCATCGCGCACGTTATCGAGCGCCACCAGCACGTCCATCCCGGCCGCGCGCGCCTCCTGCATCGGCGCAAGCCCCCGCAACCGCGGCGTGCGGCCTGGCTTCGCGTCCTGAAGATAGCCGTTCGTCGTCGGCAGCACCGTCAGCGCCACCCCCGCCCGCGCCGCGGCGTCCAAGACCCTCAGCACCTCCGCCTCGGGCCGCACGGACAGCGCGCAGCCATGCCCGCAGAGCACCCGCCCCGAGAGGCCGTGGCGCGCGGTCAGGGCCACGATGGCGTCAAACCCCCGCGCCTCGGGCTCCAGCCCCTCGTCCACGTGAAAATCGAGCAGGAGATCGTGGCGGGCGGCCAGGGCGAAGACCCGGCCGAGTTTCGCCGCGAGATCGGCGTTGCGATAGACGAAGGCACCCAGCACGCCGCCCGTGGCCGCGACCTCCGCCGCGATCCCGGGCCCGTGGTCGGGATCGCCCAGCAGATCGAGCGGCACGAGAGCCGCGCGCTGGACCGAGACCCGTCCGCGCCATTCGACAGCCAGTTCGCCCAGCACGTCCCAGGCCCGCGGCCGGGCCGGTTCGGACCAGTCGACGTGCGTGCGCAGCGCCGCGATCCCGTGCGCCTCCGCCTCCGCCAGCGCGCGGGTCGCACGGGCGCGCAGGTCGGCGGGCGTCCAATAAGCCTTGTCCGCCGCCGCGGCCTCGATCGCTGCAAAAAGACCCGCGGGCCGGCCGGCGATCCGGTGGGTGGCATGGGTCTTGTCGAGATGGACATGGGCGTCCACCAGCGGTGCCAGCACCATCGCCGTGGCCGGGCCGGGCACCGGCCGGATGCGCGCGATCCGCCCCCCGTTGAGGCTCAGATCGACCGTCCGGCCGTCGAGCCAGACCGCGCGCAGCTCAGACCTCACGGCGGATCTCGCTTTCGTGCCAACGCCCGAGCACCAGCCGGCTCAGGGCGCTGGTGGCAAGAAAGATCGCGATCCCCAGCAGCGACACCAGCACCAGGGCCGCGAACATCCGCGGGATCTCGTTGCGAAAGCTCGATTCGATGATCCGGCTCGCGAGCCCGGTGTTGCGCCCCGTGGTGCCCGCCACGAACTCCGCCACCACCGCGCCGATCAGCGCGAGCCCCCCCGCCACCTTCAGTGCGGCCATGAAGAACGGCAGGGCGGAAGGCGCCAGCAGGAACCGCAGCCTCTGCCACCGCGAGGCCCCGTAGAGCGTGAAGAGATCGCTCAGGTTGTGATCGGCCGAGCGCAGCCCCACCACGGTCCCCGACAGGATGGGAAAGAACGCGACGATCCACGCACAGATCAGCAGAGCGGCAAAGGTCGAGTCCACATAGATCAGGATCAACGGCGCGATGGCGATGACGGGCGTCACCTGCAGGATCACCGCGAACGGAAAAAGGCTCATCTCCAGCGTGCGCGACATCGCGAAGACCGCCCCGAGCGCGACCCCCCCCACCACCGCGAGGGCCAGCGCCATCAGCGTCAGCTTGACGGTGAACCAGGCGGAGACCATCAGGCTCGGCCCGTCGGTCATCAGCGTGGCCCAGATGCGCGACGGGGCCGGGACGAGGTAATGCGGCACGTCATAGGCCCGGACCCACCATTCCCAGAGGGCGAGGGCCGCCATCATCGTCAGGCTCGGCACGATCCAGGCGAGGCGGCGCGCCCGCCGCGCCCGTTCCTGCGCCTCGAGGTTGACGGCCGGTGCGGCGTCGTACGGCTCAGTGATCGATGTCAGCGTCATGGAGCGTCCTCTTGAGAACCTCGGATACCGCGCGACAGTCTGTGACATATCTCGCTGCATTGCGATATGCGTCATCGCGCGGCCAGGGGGCGCTGAGCGGCAGATCGGCCACCACCCGGCCCGGGCGCGCGGCCATGACCAGCACGCGGCTCGACAGATAGACGCTCTCGAACACCGAATGGGTTACGAAGATCACCGTCAGGCCGCGCTCCGCCCAGAGCCGCAGCACGTCGTTGTTGAGCTTCATGCGCGTCATCTCGTCGAGGGCGGCGAAGGGCTCGTCCATCAGCAGGATCCGCGGCCGGGTGACCATCGCGCGCGCGATCGACACGCGCATCTTCATGCCCCCCGAAAGCTCGCGCGGATAGGCCTCCGCGAACCGCGACAGCCCCACATCCGCGAGGGCCGCGCGCACGCGCGGCTCGGCCTCCGCGCGCGAGACCCCGGCCATGCGCAGCGGCAGATAGACGTTCTGCGCCACGCTGGTCCAGGGCATCAGCGTCGGTTCCTGAAAGACGAAGCCGAGATCGTGTTCGGCCTCTTCCGCGCCGGGCCGGATGGCGATGGTCCCGGCGGTCACCGGCAACAGCCCCGCGATCATGCGCAGCGCGGTCGATTTGCCGCAGCCCGAGGGCCCGAGGAACGACACGAACTCGCCCTCGTCGATGGAGAGCGTCAGGTCCGAAACGGCGAGCGTGCCCGCACCGAACTGCTTGCGGACCCTGTCCATGCGGATCAGCGGTCCGGCCATGTCAGACTTCCGTCGGATGGTGCAAGAGCGACACGGGCAGGCGGTGCACGTCCGCCAGCAGATCGACCAGCACGCCCGCGACGTGGTCGATGATCAGGCGGCCCGTCTCGGCGGTCGCGCGCGAGGCGTCGCCCACCGCTCCGGCCGAATTCAGGTCCTGCGCCTGCCACCCGAGCCGCGCTCCGGGTCCGATCCCGAGATGGTTGAAATTGCGCTCCAGCCGTTCGGTCAGGCTGTCGAAGTTGCGCGCGCGCTCCATCGCCACCTTGTCGGGATGGAGTGCGAGCATCATGGCCGTCTCCATCTCGCCGGCATGGATGCCGTGCTGGCGCTCATGGGCATCGATGACACCTTCCGGCAGGCCGAGCGCGAACCAGTTGGCCGCCACCGCCACCATGTCGTGGCGGATGCGCAACTCGCGCGCGACGATGTCGAGGATCGACATCTGACCGCCGTGCGAATTCAGGAGTACCAGCCGCTTGATCCCCGCCGCCGCGACCGAGGCCCCGATCTCGCACCAGACGCGGATCAGCGTTTCCGCCGATAGCGACAGCGTTCCGGGATAACGCGCGTGCTCGTTCGACTTGCCGATGTCCTGAATGGGCAGGAACACCACCGGCAGGCTCTCGGGCAGGCGCGGCACGGTGGCGGCGATCAGACCCTCCAGGATATCGCGGTCCACCGACAGGGGTAGGTGCGGGCCGTGCTGCTCGATGGCCGCGACGGGCAGGACCGCCACCATGTTCGTGCGCCCCATGCGGGCAAACTCGAACGTGCCGTAGTCCGCCCAGTAGCGCTTCATGCGCGCCGCGCCTGCAAGGGACGTCCGGGCGACAGCGTCTCGATCATGCCCACCATGCTGTCCCGGTCGATGCCGTAGTGCCGGTAGAGCTGGTCCACGGTGCCGGTCTGGCCGAAATGCTCGACCCCGAGGCCCGCCGTCCGGTGGCCCTCCACCGCCCCGAGCCAGCTCAGCGTCGCGGGATGCCCGTCGATGGCGGTAATGATCGTGCAGTGCCGGGGCAGGGGGGCGAGCAGCCGCTCCACATGGCTCACCGCGTCGAGCCCGCGCGTGCGCCCGCGCTGCGCGGCCTGCCAGCCTGCGTTCAGCCGGTCGGCGGAGGTGACGGCCAGCACGCCCACGTCGCGCCGGCCTTGGGCGGCCATCCCGGCCGCGGCGATGGCCTCCGAGGCCACCACCCCCTGATAGGCCAGCACCACGTCGCAGTTCGGCCCCGGTTCGCGCAGCCAGTAGGCCCCGTCGATGACGCCCTGCCGGATCGTTTCCGGGTCGCGCCGCGGCTGCTCGAGCGCGCGCGTCGAGAGCCGCAGATAGACCGAGCCGCCGGTCTCGTCGCGCAGCCAGGTGCGCTCGCTGATCCCGTCGCCGTCGCGCTGCAGATAGTCGAACGCCCAGTCCATGACGATGGCCAGCTCGTCCGCAAAGGCGGGCTCGAAAGCCGCGAGCCCGTCCTGGCTCATGCCGATCAGCGGCGAGCCGATGGACTGATGCGCGCCGCCCTCGGGCGCGAGGCTGACGCCCGAGGGCGTCGCCACCAGCAAAAACCGCGCATCCTGGTAGCAGGCATAGTTCAGCGCATCGAGCCCGCGTGCGACGAACGGATCATAGAGCGTGCCCACCGGGATCAGCCGCTGCCCGAACAGCTGGTGGCTCAGCCCCGCGGCCCCAAGCAGCAGAAAGAGGTTCATCTCCGCGATGCCGAGCTCGATGTGCTGGCCCTGCGGCGAGAACCGCCATTTCTGCGCCGAGGGCACGCGCTCGTCGCGGAACGTGTCGGGGATGTCGCCGCGCGCAAACAGCCCCCGCCGGTTCACCCAAGGTCCGAGGTTCGTCGAGACCGTCACGTCCGGCGAGGTCGTGACGATCCGCGCCGCGAGATCGCCCTCCGATTTCGCGATCTGGTCCATCAGCTTGCCAAAGGCCATCTGGGTCGAGATCACCGCCTCGCCCGGTGCGACCAGCGCCACACCCGCGACCTTGGGGGCCTCCGTCCGGCGCGCGCCCACGTTGAACGGAACGCCTCGGAGGAAGGCGGCCAGATCCTCGGGCTTGCCCTCCAACCCCTCGAACGGCTCCCATTCATGGCCCGCGCGCACGCCCATGCGCGCCTGGAACTCCGCCATCTGCGCGGGCGTCATCAGCCCCGAATGGTTGTCCTTGTGCCCCGCAAGCGGCGTGCCGTAGCCCTTGACCGTATAGGCGAGGATCGCCTTCGGCCGGTCGTCCGCCGCGGCCTGCGCATAGGCATCCGCGATGGTCTGCGCGCAATGCCCCCCGAGGTTCTCCATCAAGGCCGCCAGCTCCGCGTCCGAGCGCCGCTCCAGCAGCCGCGTGACGCGGCCCTGATCGCCCAGCGCATCCGTCAGCCGCGCGCGCCAGGCCGCCCCGCCCTGATAGGTCAGCGCCGAATAGAGCGGGTTGGGGCAGGCGTCGATCCAGTCCCGCAGGGCCGCACCGCCGGGCTCCTCAAAAGCCGCGCGCTGCAATGCGCCGTATTTCAGCGTGATCACCTTCCAGCCGAAGGCCTCGAAGATGCTCGCGATCCGTCCCGACAGCCCTTCGCGCACCACCCCGTCGAGGCTCTGGCGGTTGTAGTCAATGATCCACCAGCAGTTGCGCAGCCCGTGTTTCCACCCCTCCTGAAGGCATTCGTAGATATTGCCCTCGTCAAGTTCCGCATCGCCCACGAAGGCGATCATGCGCCCCTCGGGCCGGTCGTCCCAGCCGCGCGCCCGGATGTAGTCCTGGACGAGGCTTGCGAAGGCCGTGATCGCGACCCCGAGGCCCACCGACCCGGTGGAGAAATCGACGTCCGCCGTGTCCTTGGTGCGGCTCGGATAGCTCTGCGCGCCGCCCCATCCGCGAAACGCCGCGAGCTTCTCGCGGGTCTGGGCCCCGAAGAGATACTGGATCGCGTGGAACACCGGCCCGGCATGGGGCTTGACCGCCACCCGGTCCTCCGGGCGCAGCGCCCCGAAATAGAGACCGCAGAGCAGATCGACCATCGACGCGCAGCTCGCCTGATGCCCGCCTACCTTCATCCCGTCGCGGTTCTCACGGATGTGGTTCGCGTTATGGATGGTCCAGCACGCGAGCCAGAGCGCCTTGCGGCTCAGTTGCGGCAGTTCCGAAGGCACGTCCCGCGTCGGTGTCATGAGCGTCCACTTTTCCCGGTGAAACATCCCGCCCAGACAACCACAGCGCCCGGAGGCGTTCAAATCCTTTGTATGCGCCGCGGCAGCCTGCGCGTATCGCCGCAGGCCCCGGCGTGATACGCTTCTGTCACGAACCCGTCGCAGGACTGTCGCATGGCACCGTTAACCAGTGCCCAGTTCCATTCATCCCGATCAGGAGACGCTCCATGAAAGACACGACCGATCACATCGTCGATCCGTCCTACGACTTCACGGCCCAGCCCGGGTTCGAGCACGGCGACGAGCGCCCCTCCAACTTTTCCCGCAACCCCACCTTCTACGACGTGGTCGAGGCGCGTGTCAGCCGCCGCGGCGTGCTCGCAGGCGGCCTCTCCGCCGCCGTGACCGGCCTCTTCGCCGGCGGCGTGAGCCTTCTCGCCGCGAAGAAGGCCTCCGCCGCGCCGGCCATGATGGGCTTCGAGCCCGTGATGATGAGCACCGCCGACGCGATCACCGTCCCCGAGGGCTATACCGCGCAGGTGCTCGTCCCCTGGGGTACGCCCATCTCCGGCGACATGCCGGCCTTCCGTCCCGACAACACGGGTGCCGAGCAGGGTCACCAGATCGGCATGCATCACGACGGGATGCATTTCTTCCCGGTCGACGGGTCTTCCACCGACGGCTATCTCGTACTCAACCACGAATACATCGAGCCGCGCTATCTGCACGGGTCCTGGGCGGGCATGGAGCTCGACGGCGACACCGTCGTCTACACCGGCGACGACACGCGCGCCGACGACGAGGTTCTCAAGGAGATGAACGCCCACGGCGTCTCCATCGTCCGGGTCACGGCCGATGCGGACGGCACCTGGAGCGTCGTGGCGGACCCCCTCAACCGCCGCGTGACGGCCCTCACCCCGATGGAGATCACGGGCCCGGTGCGCGGCTCCGCCCATGTCGTGACCAAGTTCTCGCCCGACGGCACGATGACCCGCGGCACGATCAACAATTGCGCCAATGGCTTCACGCCCTGGGGCACGTACCTCACCTGCGAGGAGAACTGGGCGGGCTATTTCACCAACACCGACGCAGAACAGCCGCGCGAGCACGCCCGCTTCGGCGTCTCCGACGAGGCGCGCGGCGGACGTTACGGCTGGCACCTCGCGGCGGGCGGTGCGGAAGAATACACCCGCTTCAACGCAGCGGCCACGGGTGCCTCCGCGTCCGAGGACTACCGCAACGAGCCCAACACCTTCGGCTATGTCGTCGAGATCGACCCGCGCGATCCCGAGAGCGTGCCGGTCAAGCGCACCCATCTCGGCCGCTTCGCCCATGAGGGCGTCGTGTTCGGTCCCTTCGCGGCCGGGGCCCCCATCGTGGCCTATGCCGGCGACGACAGCCGCTTCGAGTACATCTACAAGTTCGTCTCGTCCGCCGCCTACGATCCCGAGACGACCGACGGCACGATCCTCGACGAGGGCACGCTCTATGCCGCGCGCTTCAACGACGACGGCTCGGGCGAGTGGCTCGCCCTCGCGCCCGGCGAGAACGGTCTCACCCCCGAGAACGGCTTCGCCGATCTCGCGGACATCCTGGTGAACACCCGCCTCGCGGCCGACACCGCCGGCGCCACCAAGATGGACCGCCCGGAATGGGGTGCCGTGCATCCCCAGACCGGCGAGGTCTATTTCGCGCTCACCAACAACAGCCGCCGCATCCAGGCGGAGGTCAACATGGCCAACCCGCGGGCACTCAACGAATGGGGCCACATCATCAAGTGGACAGAGGCCGGCGACGATCATGCGGCGACCACGTTCGCGTGGGATCTCTTCGTGGTGGCGGGCGACGAAAAGCGCTCGGCAACGCTCACGGGTCAGCCGCTCGACGACACCAACGCCTTCGCCTGCCCGGACGGCATCTCGTTCGACCAGGACGGCCGGCTCTGGATCCAGACCGACATCGGCGAGGACGCGCAGGTGGGCAGCCTCGCGGATTTCGGCAACAACGCCATGCTCTGCGCCGATCCCGTCACCGGCGAGATCCGCCGCTTCCTGACCGGCCCGCTCGGCCAGGAGATCACCGGCTGGACCGAGACCCCGGACGGGCAGACCATGTTCATCAACGTCCAGCATCCGGGCGGAACCACCACCGCGGAGGACTTCGCGGCGGGAACCTTCACCAGCAACTGGCCCGACGCGACCGCCGGTGCGAAGCCGCGGTCCTCGACGGTCGTGGTGCGCAAGACGGGCGGCGGCGTCATCGGCTCCTGAACTAGGCCCGGGGCGTGCGCGCGGGTCGCGTGTGCGCGCCCCGGCGCTACCAGTGCGGCGGCCGCGTGTCCGCATCGGGTGCCTCGCCCGGTCCGGCCTCGGCCTCCGCCTGGCGGGCCAGCAGCACCTCGATCCGGCGCGACAGCAGATCGATCCGTGCGCCCTGCGCGCGGATCACGTCGCTCAGATCCTCCAGCATCGCCTGCTGGTGGCTCAGGGCGATCTCGATCTCCGTCAGGCGGTCGCTGTCGTCTTGCATCGGACCCTCGCGTGGCATCGACACCCCTCTCGGAGCGCACTAGGTAGGCGGCGTCAAGCCTGGGGGACACGCCGTGCCGGAATTCACCGAAAGAGACCTGCGCGACGCGATGGGCCGGTTCGTCACGGGGGTCACGGTGGTCACCACGAGCACGCCGGACGGCCCCCTCGGGATCACCGCCAACAGCTTCTCCTCCGTCTCGCTCGATCCGCCGCTCGTGCTCTGGTCGCCGGCCCGCAAGTCGAGCCGGTTTCCCGCCTTCGAGGCCGCGGGCCACTTCGCCGTGCACATCCTCGCCGAGGGACAGCAGCCCCTCGCCGACCATTTTGCCCGCCACGGCATCGGCTTCGAGCGGTTCGGCCATGCGGAGGGCGTCGGCGGCGTGCCGCTCCTCGAGGGCTGCACGGCGCGGTTCGAATGCCGCCATGCGGCGCAGTTCGACGGCGGCGACCATCTGATCTGCGTGGGCGAAGTGCTGCGCCTGACCCAGTCCGACCGCGCACCGCTGGTCTACTATCGCGGGGATTACGGCGTGCTGTCCTGACCGTCCGCGCCCCCGGCATCCGCGTTAACACCTGCTAAGATCCGGTGAACGCCACGCGAAGTATATAATTTTATCAATGACTTGGAGTTTTGTCCACGCGTGGACAAACTGCGGCGCGATCCGTCAGCTGCGCCGGCGACGTCCTTCACCGCGGCGTCCGCGGGCGCCCGCCTCGACCTCGCCCTCGGCCAGCGCCGGCTTGTTTGCCCGGATCCAGGCCCCGCCGTTCGCGTCGTTGTTCATCAGGAAGTTCGCGGCGCGGATCGCCTCCATCTCCTGCGGGCGCACCGGGTTCATGATGGCGCTCGTCATGCCCGACGCGATGGCCATGGGCAGGAAGGCCGCGTTGAGTCCGTGACGGTTCGGCAGCCCGAACGAGACGTTCGACGCCCCGCAGGTCGTGTTGACCCCCAGTTCCTCGCGCAGCCGCCGGACCAGCGCGAATACCTGCAACCCCGCCGTCGCCATGGCCCCGATGGGCATGACCAGCGGATCGACCACGATGTCATGGGCGGGGATCCCGAAATCCGCCGCGCGCTCGACGATCTTCTTCGCGACCGCGAACCGCACGTCCGGATCCTCCGAGATGCCGGTGTCGTCGTTCGAGATCGCCACCACCGGCACGTTGTATTTCTTGACGAGCGGCAGCACGCGCTCCAGCCGCTCCTCCTCGCCGGTGACCGAATTCAACAGCGGCCGGCCTTCGGCAACCTGCAAACCCGCCTCGAGGGCTCCGGGCACCGAGCTGTCGATGCAGAGCGGCACGTCCACCAGCGCCTGGATCCGCGCGATCAGTTGCGGCATGAGGAGCGGCTCGACGAAGTTGTTGTCGGCGTACCGCGGGTCGCCCGCCATCCGGTTCGTAAAGACCGCCCCGGAATTGACGTCGAGCATCAACGCCCCGCAGGCGACCTGTTCCAGCGCATCCGCCTCGACGGTGGAGAAATCGTCCAGCTCCAGTTCCGCCGCGAGCTTCTTGCGCCCGGTCGGATTTATGCGCTCGCCGATCACGCAGAACGGCTGGTCAAAGCCGATGATCACCGTCTTCGTCTTCGATTCCACGATGGTGCGGGTCATGCGAGGCGAGCTTTCAGGTTGTGGAGCGCGGCCCAGAGGTCCGGGTCGGTATAGTCCGCGATAGTCTCATGCGCCCCGGCCTGCAAGAGTTCGTCCGCCGAAAGACCCGTGGTCAGCCCGTAGCACCGCGCCCCCGATCCGCGCGCCGCCCGCATCCCCGACCGGCTGTCCTCGAAGGCGAGGGCCTGCGACGGTGTTATGCCGAGCCTCCGCATCGCCTCCTGATAGGGCAGGGGATCGGGCTTCGGGCGCGCGCATTCGTCGCCGATCACCACCACGTCGAAATATGCCTCGAGTCCCGAGGCCCCGAGCACCCGCTCCGCATTCGCCCGCGGCGCGTTCGTCACGACCGCGACCGCGACATCTTCGCTGGCGGCCCAGTCGAGCACCGCCCCGATCCCCGCGATGGGCGTCAGGTCTGAGCCGAGTTGCGCGCGGTAGGCCTTCTCCTTCGCGTTCGCCAGGTCCGCGTGTCGGTCGGGATGGTCGGGCAGCAGATAGGCCATGATCTCGGCGTTCGGATGGCCCATGACATGGGCCTTGTAGTTCTCGAAGGTCAGCGACCTGCCGAACGGGGCCAGCAGATCCTCGAAGGCCGCGTGATGCAGGTGGTCGGTGTCGACCAGCGTGCCGTCCAGATCGAACAGAAGTCCGCCCCGGCTCATGCCCGGGCGCGCTGGGGGGCGGCCATGGCCCCCGCGACGTAATCGGTGGTGGCCGCGATGCCGCCGAGCGGAAAGAGATGCACCGCCTCGACCGCGAAATCCGGCTGCTCGGCCTTGTGCCGCGCGAGATCCGCGAGGATGTCCGACGGCTCGAAGGGCAGGAGGAGTTTCGACAGATCCGCCGCGCGCCGCTGCAAAACCCGCAGGCTCGGGCCCACGCCGCAGGCCATCGCGAACCTGATCATGGTCTGCAACTTGGCGGGCCCCGCGATCCCGATATGCACCGGCAGGGTGACGCCCGCCCGCCTCATGCGCTCGGTCCAGTCGATGATCGGGTCCGCCTCGAAGGCGAATTGGGTTGCTATGGCCATCTTGGCATCGGTGCGGGTCTGGAAATCGCTCTTCCAATTCAGGGCGGCCATTGCCGTGCTCTCGCCGCCCGCGGGATCGATGTCGCGGCTGCCCTCGGGATGGCCCGCGACGTGGATGCGGTTGAACCCGCGCAGGTCGAACAGCCCGGTCTCGAGCAGGCTCATGCTGTCCGCGAAAGGTCCCCGTGCCGTGTCGATTCCGCCCGCGATCGCCAGCGCTTCGCTGACGCCTTCGTCCGCATAGGCCCCGAGCCGCGCGTCGAGATCGGCGCGGCTAATCACACCCCGGGCCGGGATGTGGGGCATGGGGCGAAAGCCCTCGTCCACCAGACGCCGGCAGGTAGCGATCATGTCCGCCGCCGGGGTGCCGTCCAGATGCGCCACATAGACCCGCGTGCCCAGAGGCAGCAGCGCACGGAAATCCTCGATCTTCGCGGCGGTGCGCGGCATGACCTCCAGCGAGAAGCCCGTGAGGAAGTCCCCGATGCATGCGGCGTCGGGCGAGGCCTGTGCCGGTCTGCGGACAAAACTCAGGATATTCGCCATGACGTCGCTCCAGCGCTTCAGGGGGTCGGGGTGGCCCAGCCGTCGTTCGCGATCAGCGCCCGGATCGCCTCCGCAGAGAATTCCGTTTCGAGCCGCGCCGCTTCGCCGGATGCGACATCCGCCGCTTCGCCTTCGACACTGTAGGGCGCGCCCCGCCGCCATTCGGCCAGATAGGCGTCCGCGTCCTTGGCGCCGACCTTCATGGCGCAGCGGTCGATGGCCTGTTCGAACCGCTCGGGCAGCTGGATCTTGGACGCCTTGCGACCGGCTCCGACGATGACCTGGGCCGGAATGTCGCGCCAGTAGACGATGGTGACCTGGGGCATGTGGACCTTTCCGGCAGCCTCGACGGCAATCGACGCAAATAAAAGTTGCCGGACGGCTTTTGCAGCAGTACCTTCGGATTTGCAAACTTCATTGTCGGTATGGACCGGTGCATCATGACAAAGACCTCGAAGGCTCTCCCGAGCCTGTCGTTCGAATTTTTCCCCCCACACAATCCCGAGGCGAGCCTGCGGCTCTGGCGCTCCGTGGAGCGGCTGGCCCCGCTGGGTCCGAAGTTCGTCTCCGTGACCTATGGTGCCGGCGGCACCACGCGGGATCGCACGGTCGCGGCCATTCAGGCGATTTCCGAGCGCGCGCGGCTGAACGTGGCGGGGCATCTGACCTGCGTCGGGGCCACCCGGGCTGAGACCCTGGACGTCGCCCGGGCCTATGCCCGGCTCGGCGTGCGCCGGATCGTGGCGCTGCGCGGGGATGCCCCGAAGGGTGCCGACTGCTTCACGCCGCATCCCGAGGGATTTGCCAGCGCCGCGGAGCTCGTGACGGCGCTGCGCTCGGTGGGCGATTTCGAGATTTCGGTGGCGGCCTATCCGGAAAAGCATCCGGAGGCTGCCAGCCTCGCGTTCGACATCGACAACCTCAAGCGCAAGATCGATGCAGGTGCCGTGAACGCGCTGACGCAGTTCTTTTTCGAGACCGAGGATTTCCTGCGGTTTCGCGACGCTTGTGCAGCCGCAGGGATCACCGCGCCGATCTTGCCCGGCGTCCTGCCGGTCGAGAACTTCACCAAGATGATCAACTTCGCGCGGCGATGCCAGGCGGCCGTGCCCGAATGGATGCATCGCGCCTTTGGGCGCGTCGAGACGGAAGCCGATGCCCATCTGCTGTCGGTCTCCATCGCCTGCGAGCAGATGGACGCATTGATCGCGGAGGGCGTCGAGCATCTGCACGTCTATACGCTCAACAACCCGGATCTCACATTCGACGTCTGCCGCGCGCTCGGCTATGAGGCCGCGCCGCTCGCCGCGGCCGTCGAGGCCGGCGCACGCGCCTGATCCCGCCGGGCCGCGCGGGTGATCGAGCGGCTCGAGATGTTCGTGGCGCTCGCCAATGCGCGTCACTTCGGGCGGGCGGCCGAGGCGGTCGGCGTGACCCAGCCCACGCTGTCGTCGGCGATCAAGCAGCTCGAGGAGCAGCTCGGCGTGCAACTCGTGCACCGTGGCTCGCGCTTCCAGGGCCTGACGCCCGAGGGCGAGCGCGTCTATGACCAGGTCCTCGGCATCATCGGGGCGGCCCGCGCGCTGCGCGAGGAGATGCGGGCCGTCAGGTCCGGCCTGTCGGGGGATCTGCGCATCGGGGTGATCCCGACGGCGCTCGCCATGGTGTCGGACCTGGTGGTGCCGCTGACCGAGCGCCATCCCGGCGTGCGGGTCCACATCCTGTCGCGCAGCGCGCACGAGATCCTCGACCAGATCGAGAGCCTCGAACTCGATGCCGGCCTCAGCTACGTCGGCGCGGAGCCAGAGCGCCGCGCGAGCCGTGTGCCGCTCTTTCGCGAAAGCTACCGGCTGCTGGTGGCGGCAAGCCATCCGCTGGCCCGGCGGGACAGCGTGAGCTGGTCGGAAGTCGGCGCGCTGCCTCTGTGTCTGCTGACACGCGACATGCAGAACCGGCGGATCGTCGATGCGCGGCTCGATCGGGCAGGGGCCTCCGTCACGCCCATGGTGACGTCGAATTCGTTCATCGTGCTGCTCAGCCATGTCATGACCGGCAAATGGGCGACCGTGGCACCGGCGCGGCTGGCGGCGGCCTTCGGCACCGGCGGGCTGGCAGCGGTCCCCATTCTCGACGCGGAGGAAGAACAGGAGATCGGCCTGATCCTGTTCCCGCGCGAGCTCCGCACGGGGATGCTCGCGGCGCTCGAGGTCGTGGCGAAAAGTCTTGCCACGTCGCTGAACGCCTGACGATAGGCGTTATCTATCGTTCGACGATCCTGCGAAATTGATAGGATCGAGGATCCGGGCCTATCATAGGGCTCGAGTTCAGGAGATGTGCGATGTCAGCGGCTACGGAGACCGGCACGGTGGCGGCCCTCGTCTCGGCATGCTGCGCGCGGCATGAACAGATCGAGGGACCGCTCTTGCCGATCCTGCACGACGTCCAGGCGGTGCTGGGCTACGTGCCACAGGCCGCCGTTCCCGTCATCGCCGAGGCGCTGAACCTCTCGCGCGCCGAAGTCCACGGAGTGGTGAGTTTCTATCACGATTACCGGACCGAGCCCGCAGGCCGTCACGTGCTGCGGCTCTGCCGGGCGGAGGCCTGCCAGGCGATGGGGGCGGGTGCGGTGTCGGACCGGGCTAGGGACCGGCTGGGCATCGACTGGCACGGAACCACGCCCGATGGATGCGTGACGCTGGAGCCGGTCTTCTGCCTCGGACTGTGCGCTTGCGCGCCTGCGGCTATGATGGACGGGGCGCTGATCGGGCGGGTCGACGCGGCGCGGATCGACGATCTGCTGGAGGCTGTCGGGGCGTGAAGGTCTGGGTGCCCCGCGATGCCGCTGCGAAGGCGCTCGGAGCGGAGGCCGTCGTCACGGCACTTCGGCTCGAGGCAGAGCGGCGCGGCGTGGATCTGACGATCGTGCGTAACGGCTCTCGCGGCATGGTCTGGATCGAGCCGCTGGTGGAAGTCGAGACCAGCGCCGGCCGGATGGCCTTCGGCCCGTTTGCCCCGGCGGAAGCGGCGGCGTTGTTCGATGCGCCGGACGCACACCCGAAGGCGCTGGGTCCGACCGAGGCGCTACCCTGGATGCGCCGCCAGACGCGGCTGACCTTCGCGCGGGTGGGTGTGGTGGATCCGCTGGATCTCGCGGATTATGTCCGGCACGGGGGGCTGGCGGGACTGCGCCGCGCCCTCGGCATGAAAGGTGCGCAGATCGTCGACGAGGTCACCCGGAGCGGCCTGCGCGGCCGGGGCGGAGCGGGGTTTCCGACCGGGGTCAAGTGGAAGACCGTCGCGGAGGCACCCGGGCCGCGCAAGCATATCGTCTGCAACGCCGACGAGGGCGACAGCGGCACCTTCGCCGACCGGATGCTGATGGAGGGCGATCCCGTCACGCTCATCGAGGGCATGGTGATCGCGGGGCTCGCGACCAGGGCGGAGCATGGGTTCGTCTACATCCGTTCGGAATATCCCGATGCCATCGAGGTCATGCGGGAGGCGGTGGCCTTGGCTTATGCAGAGCGTGTCCTCGGGCCGTCGATCCTCGGGTCCGGCCGGGCGTTCGAGTTGGAGATCCGGGTCGGGGCCGGGGCCTATGTCTGTGGCGAGGAGACGTCGCTGCTCAACTCGCTGGAAGGAAAGCGCGGCGTGGTTCGCGCGAAGCCGCCTCTTCCGGCACTCGAAGGCTTTCTCGGCCGACCGACGGTCGTGAACAACGTGATCTCGCTTGCGACGGTGCCGCTGATCCTGGCTAAGGGCGCCGAGGCCTACCGCGATTTCGGGATCGGGCGCTCTCGTGGGACCATCCCCTTGCAGATCGCGGGCAACGTGGCGCGGGGTGGGCTCTTCGAGACGGCCTTCGGGATAAGCCTCGGCGAGATCGTGGACGAGATTGCGGGCGGGACGGCGACGGGCCGGCCGGTGAAGGCGGTTCAGGTGGGCGGGCCGCTCGGGGCGTACTTTCCGCGCGCGTTATTCGAGACGCCGTTCTGCTATGAGGAATATGCGGGCCAGGACGGGCTGGTTGGGCATGCGGGGATTGTGGTGTTCGACGACGGGGCCGACATGCTGGCGCAGGCGCGCTTTGCCATGGAGTTCTGCGCCATCGAGAGCTGCGGGAAATGCACGCCCTGCCGGATCGGGGCGGTGCGGGGCGTGGAGACCATCGACCGGATCGCGCAGGGAGAGGCGGCGGCGACGCCGCTGCTCCTTGATCTGTGCGATACGATGAAGGCGGGGTCGCTCTGCGCGCTGGGGGG
>JBBQYB010000038.1:0-23725 GCA_038209095.1 Rhodobacterales bacterium | reverse complement strand
TAGGGGGCATCGCGGCGCTTGAGCATCACGCCCTCGATGACGGCCTCGGGCGGGGCGGCGCGCAGGGCGGCGAGCGCGGGCCAGCCCTCGAAGGGCAGGAGCGGCGAGCGGCTGAAGCGGGCGGGGTCGAGGCCGGTGAGGGCGTCGAGGCGGGCGCGGCGGGCGGTGAAGGGCATCGGGCGCAGGTCGTCCGCGCCGAGCTGGAGGGCGTCGTAGGCGCGCAGGTGGGCGGGCAGGTCCGCGATCTGGCGGGCTGTGACGGTCTTGCGGTTGAGGCGCTGCTGGAGGTCGGAGAAGGGGGCGATGGCCCCGTCCGCGCGGCGGATGAGAAGCTCGCCGTCGAGCACACCCTCGAAGTCGAGGCTCGCGACCAGATCAGGGAAGGCGGCGGAGATGTCGTCGCCGGTGCGCGAATAGAGGCGGCGGGTGCCGCCCTCGGAGGCGGCCTGGACGCGGATGCCGTCCCATTTCCATTCGGCGGTGAAATCGGCGGGGTCGAGCGTGGCGAAATCAGGCTCCGTCAGCGGGTGGGAGAGCATCACGGGCCGGAAGGCGCAGGCGGTGAGGCTCGCGGGTTTGTCGCCGCGGTTCTCCAGCCAGGCGAAGAGGTCGAGATAGGGCGGGGATTGGGCGTGCCACAGTTCCTCGATCTCGGTGACGTCGCGGGCACCGAAATCGGCCAGCGCCTGTTTGGCGAGGCGGGCGGAGACGCCGACGCGCAGGCCGCCGGTGACAAGCTTGAGGAGCGCGTAGCGGGCGGGGGCGTCGAGGGTGTCGAGCAGGTGTTCGATCACGCGGGGGGCCTCGCGCCGGGAGGTGGCGCGCAGGGTCTCGATGACGGTGGCCAGCGCCGGGTCTTCGGCGCGCGTGTGGTCGGGCCAGATCAGGGCGATCGTCTCGGCCAGATCGCCCACGTAGTCGTAGCTGAGCGTGAAGAGTTCGGGGTCGATGCGGTCGGCGATCAGCGTGCGGAGCATGGCGGGCTTGACGGCGTCGAGGGTGAGGTCGCGGGTGATGGCGGCGAGGCCCCAGCCGCGATCGGGGTCGGGCGCGTCGCGGAAGTAGTCGGTCATGAGGCGCAGCTTGGCGTTGCGCGCGGGCGTGAAGGCGAGGCGTTCGAGGAGGTCGGCGAGGCGGCGCATCAGTCGGGCTCGTCGTCGTAGCCGACGAGATGGAGCGGGCGGGCCTTGAGGGTGTTGAGGGCGCACCATCGGACAAGGGCGTCCTCGCGGCCGTGGGTGACCCAGACTTCGGAGGGTGCGAGGTCGGTGAGGGTGGCGGTGAGGTCGGTCCAGTCGCAATGGTCGGAGATGATGAGGGGCAGTTCCACCCCGCGCTGGCGGGCGCGGGCGCGGACCTGCATCCAGCCGGAGGCGAAGGCGATGAGCGGGTCGGTGAAGCGGCGCACCCAGGCGGCGGCGAAGGCGGAGGGCGGGCCGAGCACGACGGCACCCTTGAAGCGGTCGCGCTCCTTGCGGTCGATGGTGGCGTCGGGCAGCGCGCCGAGCTTGATGCCGCGGGTCTCGTAGTAGTCGCAGAGCTTGCGCAGGGCCCCGTGGATGGGAATGGGCGCGTCATGGCCTGCGTCGCGCAGGAGGCGGATGACGCGCTGGGCCTTGCCCAAGGCGTAGGCCCCGATGAGATGGGTCCGTTCGGGGAAGCGGGCGAGGGAGGCGAGGAGGCGCGCGGCCTCAGCGGCCGCAGGCGGGTGGCGGAACACGGGCAGGCCGAAGGTCGCCTCGGTGATGAAGACGTCGCAGGGCACGGGGGTGAAGGCGTCGCAGGTGGGGTCTGGATCGCGCTTGTAGTCGCCGGCGGCGACGATGCGCAGGCCGCTCATCTCGACGGCGATCTGGGCGGAGCCGAGCACGTGGCCGGCGGGGTGGAAGGCGACGCTGACCGGGCCCATGGCGGTGGTCTCGCCCCAGGGGGCTGCCTGGGTGGCGGCGGCGTGGTCGGGGCCGAGGCGGATCGCCATGATGTCGAGGGTCTCGCGGGTGGCGAGCACGGCGCCGTGGCCGGCGCGGGCGTGATCGGAATGGGCGTGAGTAATCAGCGCGCGGGGGACCGGGCGCACGGGGTCGATGTAGAAGTCGCCGGGCGGGCAGTAGAGGCCTTCGGGACGGGGGACGAGGAGTGTTTCGGGGCGCATGGAAGGGTTGTAGCCCTCGGGCGCGGGTCGGCCAGAGGTGACACGGCGGCCACATGGCAGGCGTCACACGGTGTGACGGTGCTTAAGTCACTGTTTTATATATTAATTTCAGAACTTGTTTTTTTTGGCGCGTTCGAGACGCGAAGGCATCGTCGCCTTTCCCTACCTCAGCGGAGACCCGTCCCTGTCGGCAGCCGAACCGTGGCTTCAAGCCCCCTGTCGGGCAAATTGCGAAGCGTCACCGTCCCGCCATGCGCTTGAACGACGGTCCGGGCGATCGCGAGGCCGAGACCGACGCCCCCCGTGTCGCGGCTGCGTGAACTTTCCAGTCGTACGAATGGCTCAAACACGGCCTCGAGTTGGTCCTCGGGCACTCCCGGACCCGCGTCGGCGATGGCTACGACCGCCACACCAGGCTCCTGTTTCAAGGATACTTCCGCAGTACGACCGTAGCGAACGGCGTTTTCGATCAGGTTGCGAAACGCGCGGCTGAGAGATTGCGGCCGGATGGTGGTAAAGAGCGGCTCGGACGCCGTGAGGCGCGCACGATCATCGCCCACATCGCTGACCAGATCCCTCAGCAGCTCGGCGATATCGACGGTGGCCGCAGGCTCGGACCTTGCGACACCACCTGCGAACTCGAGCGTCGCCTCGGCCATGGTCTGCATTTCCTCGACCAAAGCCTTCAGCCGGATGCTGTCGTCGGTCTCATCCAGCATCTCGATCCGGAGCCGCATCGCCGTCAGGGGCGATCGCAGGTCATGACTCAGAGCGGCGAGCATCCGCGTGCGCTCGTTCACGAAACGCGTCAACCGGTCCTTCATCCGGTTGAAGGCCCGGGTCGTCTCGAGCACCTCGGAAGGTCCGGTCATCGGCAAAGGGTCCGCATCAAGCCCGCGCCCCAGCCGCTCCGCCCCGATCGCGAGCGCACGCATGGGGCCTACGACGCGGCGTGCGGTCCACCACGCCACCACGATGACGGCGACCACCATCGATATCAAAGGCAACAGAGCCTCCGGCGTGAACTGAGGTCGAGGCCGATGAAACATCGTGCGTACATTGAGCCAGTTCCCGTCTGCCAGACGGATGGACAGTGTCATTTCGATCGGATCGGTTCGTCCGGCCATCATCGCCTCGTGCATCGGGCGCATCGCGGATGGCATGTCGTCGGCGATCGGAAGGGTATCCGTTTCGAGCGCATGCACATCCGCCCGAACCTCACGCTCCGGCTCACCGAGGATCTGCCGGATCTGGCTAAGGACAAGGTCGGCATCGGCGCTGTCATGGGGAGCCTCCGGCTCGGATCCAACTTCAAACCGCACGAGTGGCGAGTCCGCGGATCGCAAGATCGATGAACGCAGGTCGGCGGGCGCGTCGTCGAGAAGCAGGGCGACATTCGCCGCTCGCCCGGCCGCCTCAAGCCCCAACGCCGCCCGCACCGCCCGATTGCGCTCATCGGTCAACAGCAAAAGGCCGAGCCCCTGCGTGGCGACGAGGGCCAAGAGCAGCATCAGCAACAACTGGAGCCCCAGCGATCGCGGAAACAACCGGCGGAGAAAGGAAGAGGCCTGCGTCACCGGATCTCCTTCACATCAGCGGCGAGGCTGTAGCCGCCACCCCAGACGGTGGCGATCAGCAGGGGCTTCGCGGGCTCGACCTCGATCTTGCGACGCAGGCGGCTGACCTGGTTGTCGATGGTGCGATCGAATACCTGGGCCGCCCTGCCCGAGGTCAGATCGAGCAGTTGTTCGCGGCTGAGAACGAAGCGCGGTCGTTCCAGAAACACCGTCAGGAGGCGGAATTCGGCGGTGGTCAGCGCCACTTCGACGCCGTCCATGTCCGTCAGGGTCCGGCGGTCGGTATCCAGCACCCAACGATCGAAGGCCAGCCTGTGTCCAGCCAGAGTGCCGCCGGTCACTTCGCTCCGCTCGGACCGGCGCAGGATCGCCTTGATCCGGGCCAGCAGCTCACGCGGATTGAACGGCTTTGGCAGATAGTCGTCGGCGCCGACTTCGAGGCCCACGATGCGGTCGGTGTCATCCCCCAAAGCGGTCAGCATGAGAATTGGAATGTCGCCCTGCGCGCGCAGCCGGCGGCAGACCGACAGACCGTCTTCGCCGGGCATCATCACATCGAGCACGATCAGGTCGAACTTTCCAACCTTCATGGCGGCGTCCATCGCCACCGCGTCCGGCGCGGATGTCGCGCGCATCCCGTTCTTTTCGACATATTTCACCAACGCGTCGCGGATGTCGCGGTGGTCATCGACGATGAGGATGTGAGGCGGATGGGGCATCATCTTGTCTCCTGATCCCGACCCTAGCTGATGCTGCGGACCCAGTGGCCAGAAGAATGTCGCAAGTCGTCACAAGGTGGGTAGCTGAGACACTTTGATACAAATCTCACGGTCGCTGACAAACCTGTGGGACATCGGCCCCGCAGAGTGTGCCTATCGAAATCCGATACGGAGAAATGGAATGAACCGCTCGACGAAATTCGCCCTTGCCGCGGTCGCTGCGCTCGGCCTCGCCGCCATCACCGCGCCGGTCGTTGCCCAACCGGGAGCGCACGACATGGGCAGGCACGGCGGCCCCGGCATGATGGACACCATGATGGGTGGAGCCATGGGCATGATGATGGGCGGGTCCCAACGTCATGCGATGACGATGTTCGATACGGACGACGACGGCACGCTCAGCACAGAGGAAATGGCGGCTGGCATTCAGGCTGAACTGACCACCTATGACACGGACGCCGACGGCACCCTGTCGCTGGAGGAATTCGCGGCGATGCACGCGGCTCACACCCGGCCGATGACGGTGCGGGCTTTCCAGATGCACGACGCCGACGGCGACGCGCAGGTGACGAAAGAAGAAATGGCCGCGCTTGCCGCGATGATGCGGAGCCACATGAGCGGGCAGCAGAGCGGCATGTGGGGCATGGGTCCGGGCATGATGGACGCAAACTGAAACGCCAATGTCATCCGTCGATTGGGCGACAGTCCGGTCGGCGGACCACCTTGTCCGGGATCGGGAGAAGACGACGATGAATGGCTACGGGATGGGTTTGGGAATGGGCTTTGGCTGGCTTTGGATGATCGTAATCCTCGTGCTGGTTGGCCTCGCGATCGCGGCATTGGTCAAATACCTGCGCAAATGAGAGGCCGGCTCCCCAGGACCACAGAACTCGTCGTGGAATGGAACGTTCCTAGCGAGGACATCATTGAATGGAGAGGATCGGGGGCCATGGAGGCAAGCCAATGAACTATCCACGATTTCTCGTGATGATAGCCACCTCGACGGTGGTGATGTTCGGCCTGATGTACCTGAACACTTACTTGGTCAGCCATGTTTTCTGGTCCGAAACCCGCGCGTACATGGCCGTCCTGATGGGGGCGACGATGGCGATCGTCATGCTGGGTTTCATGTTCTCGATGTATCCCAGCAGAAAGGTGAACGCCGCCATTCTCGCTCTTGCCGCGGTTATCTTTGGAGGCTCGCTCTGGCTGGTCCGAAGCCAGGTTACCGTGGAAGACACGTCGTACATGCGGGCGATGATCCCGCACCATTCGATCGCCATCATGACGTCGAGCCGCGCGGACATCTCTGATCCGCGCGCGAGGAAACTGGCCGACGAGATCATCTACGCGCAGGACAAGGAGATCGCCGAGATGCGCTATCTCATCGACGATATCGAGGCGTCGGGCGATGCGCCGGACACCCCTGAACCGACACCCGCATCGATCGTCAGTCTGGAGCAGGCCCTGGCGACCGCGGAGATCCCGATCCTAGATCCCGGGTTCATGACCGACGCCGAGATCGGGCAGCTCTTCCCGGAAGGCGCGAGCTGCCGGTTCAGCTATACGCCGGACAGCAAACCGGTTCTCGTGGCTGGAGACGCGTCGGGCGAAGAAGCCGGGCTGTTCAAGATCAGCGGCGATCTCGTTCGGCTGAGCACGGCGGGCGATGCCGTGTTCAGCGCCGACGGGGTGCGCATCGGTGTGACGTCGCCTGAGGGAGGGTCGATCAATCCCCAAGTTGGGACGGTCGACGCGATCCTCAGAATGGAACTCGATGGCGGACTGACCACGGGCTATCGAGGCTATTTCCAGTGTTCCGCCTGAAGCTGGATGATCCGGATGACGGTCTGACTGCCGCGTCCCGATCAAGATCTTTCCCCTCTGAAGTCAAAGGTGAACTCTCATGGATTACACGATCAACCGAACGATTACCGGCGCGAACCTCGACGATGCGGACGCCCGCACGCGGGCGGCTCTCGCCGAGTACGGCTTCGGTGTCCTGACCGAGATCGACGTGGCGGCAACGATGAAAAAGAAGATCGACGTGGAGATGGCCGGCTACCGGATCCTCGGGGCATGCAACCCGAAGATGGCATATGACGCCATCGGGCTGGAACCGCGGGTGGGAGCGATGCTGCCTTGCAACGTGATCCTGCGCGAGGTGGAAGGCGGTGTCGAAGTCAGCGCGGTCGATCCCGTCTCCTCGATGCAAGCGATCGAAAACGCGGCCCTGCACGATGTCGCAAGTCAGGTGCGCGACCTGCTGGCGAAGGCCGTCAACGCGATCTGAGATGGGCCTGGTCGAGGCCATCCACGTGGCCCTTGCAACCCTCGGGATCGGGCCGCTCGGTGTCTGGCGGTTCACGCCATCGTGAACAGGTATGCGGCCGGGCCCAGCCGCTTGCATGCCTGGCGTTTCGCCCTCGGGACGCTGGCGGGGATCATCCTGGCGAGCTTGCCGCCTACGCATTGCGGTAGCGAGGCGGCCAGTGGTGACCTTGGCCGCGCGACTTGGGCCGTGCTCTCCCTCGGGGTCGTGACGGTGTTGCAGGTTCTCTTGGTCGCTGTGGAGTACGTCTCAAAAGGAAACCTAGTGACGAAAAGCGAATACGAGAAAAACAGCATCACCTTGCCGGGTGCCGTGGCCATGGGCACCGGCGTCATGATTGGCGCGGGCATCTTCGCGCTGACCGGGCAGATCGCCGAACTCGCCGGTCCGCTCTTTCCGCTCTCGTTCGTCGTCGGCGCCATCGTGACCGCTTTCAGCGCCTACTCCTATATCAAGATGTCGAACGCCTATCCGTCGGCGGGCGGCGTCGCGATGATCCTGGAGAAGGCCTACGGGCCGACGACGGTGGCGGCAGGCGCCTCGCTCCTCATGGCGCTGTCGATGGTCATCAGCGAAAGCCTTGTCGCGCGCACCTTCGGCACTTACACGCTCCGAGCTTTTGGCGGGAATGCCGACAGCATTCTCGTTCCGGTTCCGGGCGTCGGGCTGATCATCGTCGCCTATTTCGTGAACGCCTCGGGCACCCGCTCGGTCGGGCTGGTCTCCATCGTCATGGCCGTTTTGAAAGTGAGCGGCATCGCGCTGTTCGGTGTTTCCGCGCTTTGGGCCAGCGGTCTGTCGTTCGAGACGGCGGGCGGGGATGCGGGAGCCACCGGGTTCGTGGCATCGGTCGCGCTGTCGATCCTGGCCTTCAAGGGCTTCACGACGATCACGAACAGCGGCGCGGAAGTTACCGACCCGCACCGCAACGTCGGCCGGGCCATCATCCTGTCCATCGCGATCTGCGCGGTCGTCTATTTGCTTGTCGCCTTCGCGGTCGGCTCGAGCCTGCCGCTCGACCGGATCGTGGCGGCCAAGGACTACGCGCTGGCCGAGGCCGCCCAGCCCGCCCTCGGCCAGACCGGCTTTTATCTGACGGTGGCATTGGCGCTGGTCGCCACGGCGTCGGGCCTGATCGCCAGCGTGTTCGCGGTCTCGCGGATGCTCGCGATGCTGACCGACATGAAGATGATCCCCCACAGCCATCTCGGGATGCCGGGGACGATCAAGGACCATACGCTGGTCTACACCGTCGTGATCGCGGGCTTCCTGACGGTCTTCTTCGACCTCAGCCGGATCGCCTCGCTTGGCGCCTTCTTCTATCTGGTGATGGACATCATCATCCACTTCGGCGTGTTCCGGCATCTGCGCGCGGAGATCGGCGCGCGTGGCTCGGTGCTGCTCACGGCCATCGCGCTCGATGCCGTGGTGCTGGCCGCCTTCGCTGCGATCAAATGGCAGTCCGACCCGCTGATCGTCTTGATCGGCGTTATCGGCATGGCGCTGGTGTTCCTGTTCGTGCGTGTGTTCCTCGCAAGCAATTCGGTCGGGGACGGCGTTCACGATGACCATTGAGAAATCGCTTGAGCTTCCAACGAATGGAAGCATTAGACAGACCAACAACTGAAAGGCGGCACCTTATGGACCACGATCAGCCTCACGCGGCACCTGACATTCCGACGGGAGCCGAGGCGGCAAAGGATCCGGTCTGCGGGATGACGGTCGCGGTCAAGCCTGACGGGCGGCATGCGGAATTCGGGGGCGAGACCTTCCACTTCTGTTCGGAGAAATGTCAGACGAAGTTCAAAGGCGATCCTTGGTTCTATGCCTCGGGACGGGCCGGCGGCCGCAAGAAAACTGCTCCTGCCAACGTCCAGTACACCTGCCCGATGCATCCCGAGATCGTCCGCGACGCGCCCGGTCCCTGCCCGATCTGCGGCATGGCGCTGGAGCCGATGCTGCCGTCGGACGAGCCGAGCGAGGAGCTGACCGACTTCACGCGCAGGATGTGGATCTCGGCGGCGGCCGCCGTGCCGCTGATCATCCTGACGATGGGCGAACTGGTGGCCCTGCCGGTGCGCGATTGGATCGGACACCAGACCGCCAGCTATCTCGAGTTCCTGCTCGCCACACCCATCGTGCTCTGGGCGGCGCTGCCGTTCTTCAGGCGCGGCTGGGACTCGCTGGTGAACCGTTCGCTGAACATGTGGACGCTGATCAGCCTCGGCGTTGGGGCGGCCTATCTCTATTCGATCGTGGCGACCTTCCTGCCGGGCGTCTTTCCCGAGCAATACCGCATGGGTCAAGGCGTGGGCACCTATTTCGAGGCGGCGGTGGTGATCATCGCGCTGGTCTTCGTGGGTCAGGTTCTGGAACTGCGCGCCCGCGAGCGCACCGGTGACGCGATCCGGGCGCTTCTTGACCTCGCGCCAAAGACCGCACGGCGCATTCTGCCGGACGGGTCGGAATATGACGCACCGCTGGAAAACATCATGGAGGGCGACCGGCTGCGCGTGCGCCCCGGCGATGCGGTGCCGGTGGACGGCACGGTGATCGAGGGGCGATCCAGCCTGGACGAAAGCATGCTGACGGGTGAATCCATGCCGGTCGAAAAGGGTCCGGGCGACGCGGTGACCGGAGCCACCATCAACAAGAACGGCAGCCTTGTCGTCGAGGCGGGTAAGGTCGGCTCCGACACGGTTCTGGCGCAGATCGTCGCCATGGTATCGAACGCGCGCCGGTCGCGGGCCCCCATACAGGGAATGGCCGACCGCGTCGCGGCAATCTTCGTGCCCACCGTGGTCGGCGTGGCGATCCTCGCCTTTGCCCTATGGATGATCTTCGGGCCTGAACCCAAACTTGTGTTTGCCATCGCCTCGGCCGTCTCCGTCCTGATCATCGCCTGTCCCTGCGCGCTTGGCCTCGCCACGCCGATCTCGATCACCACCGCAGCCGGGCGCGGCGCGCAGGCAGGCGTGCTGATCAAGGACGCCGAGGCGCTGGAACGGATGGCGGGCGTCGACACGCTGATCGTGGACAAGACCGGCACTCTGACCATGGGCAAGCCGACGTTGACTGACACGGTGATGCTGGGGGACGTGCCCGAGGTCGACCTTCTGTCGCTCGCCTCCGCCCTAGAGCGTGGCTCGGAACACCCGCTTGCCGAAGCGATCGTCGAGGGTGCCGAAGCGCAGGGTGCCATGCGCGAGGACGCTGCAGATTTCGAGGCCGTCACCGGCAAGGGTGTTCGCGGTACCGTCAGCGGACGCGCGGTTGCACTTGGCAACACGGCGATGATGCAGGAGATGGGCCTGGACACCACAGAGGCCGAGGCACAGGCCGATGCCCTGCGCGCCGAGGGAAAGACGGCGATGTTTGTCGCGGTCGACGGGGCTCTCGCGGGGATCGTGGCCGTGGCCGACCCGATCAAGGAGTCGACGGCGCAGGCGATCCGGGAGCTGCACGCCCAAGGGCTGCGCGTCATCATGGCCACGGGCGACAACGAACGCACGGCGCAGGCCGTGGCGGGCAGGCTCGGCATCGACGAGGTCCGCGCGGGCATCCTGCCAGAGGCAAAGAAGGATCTGATCGACCGGTTGCGAAGCAAAGGCCACAAGATCGCCATGGCGGGCGACGGCGTGAATGACGCGCCGGCGCTGGCCGCCGCCGATGTCGGCATCGCCATGGGCACCGGGGCCGACGTGGCAATGGAAAGCGCCGGGATCACGCTCCTCGGCGGTGACCTGATGGGCATCGTGCGCGCGCGGAAACTGGCCGTCGCCACCCTGCGCAACATCAAGCAGAACCTCTTTTTCGCCTTTGCCTACAACGCGCTTGGCGTGCCGATCGCGGCGGGGCTGCTCTATCCCGTCACCGGCCTGCTCTTGTCGCCGATGATCGCGGCCGCGGCGATGAGCCTCTCGTCGGTGTCCGTTATCACCAATGCGCTTCGGCTGCGCCGGGTCGAACTCTGATCAAACCAAAAGGAGACGCGAATGACGACGTTCCATATTCCCGACATGAGCTGCGGCCATTGCAGGGCCGCGGTCACGAAAGCGGTCCATGGTCTCGATCCGGCGGCGCGGATCGACTTCGATATGGAGGCGCGCCGCATCACGGTGGACAGCGTCGCGGAGACCGCAGGCATCCAGTCGGCTCTGGCGGAGGCTGGATATCCCGCGACGCCATCCTGAGGCTGCGGCTCAGTCGCCGCTTGAACGGGTCCGTTCCGCCTGGATATCGCGTTCGCGCGCGGGCCAGCACGACTTGATGTAGGCGAGGATGTCGAGGATCTCGCGGTCGCTCAGGACATCTTCGAATCCCGGCATCGCGCTCTCGAACGTGACGCCCATCCGTTTGAGGGCCGATTCTCCGCCCAAAGCGATGTAGGCACCCAGATCGTCGTCCGAGTGGTGCCAGGTGTGGCCGGACGCGTCATGGGGTGGCGCCGGATATCGGCCATCCGGGCCCGGTGTCTGCCAGTCCGGCTGTCCTTCGAGGTCGGCGCCGTGGCAGGCGGCGCAGTTCGCGGCGTAAAGCGAACGACCTCTCGTGACCGCAGCATCCTCACGCGTCCGCAGGCCCAAGCCGGCCAGGATCGCTCCGGCGAGCACCATGCCTGCAAGAACGATCCCGTGTGGCCTCATGCACCCGCGCTCCGGTCGTTCGCGTCCACTTGGCCGCGTCGTTCGCGTCCGTTTGGCCGCGCTCCGCCAGTTCCGCGTTGAACGCCTGTTCGCGGGCCTGTCCGACGAGGTTGAGCGCACCCGTCTCACCCAGCCTCAGGGCGAGCTCGGATCCGGCGTCGGAAGTCGCCTTCGCCTGTCGCAGGATGCTGACCGTCTCGGAGGCGGCCACGGCGTTGATCCAAGCCATTCTGGTTTCAGTCGCCAGCCCGAGCCTATCGTTCACGGCCGCCTGCTGCGCCTGCCGGTACCCGACATCCGCCAAGGCCATCCGTTGTTTGCGCGTGGTCGCGTCCAGAAAGTTGGCCCTGATGAGCCCCTCGATGCTCCTGTATACGCCGAGTTCCCGCGCGCCGATGCCAAGCACGCCGATCGACACGACAGGGTTCTGTGGCGTCGCCTGCTGCCAGGCCTCCGCTGCTGAGAGTCCGACGTTGACGTAGGACGCCTGAAGGCCCTTGTTGTTGAGCAGCGCGACCTGGACCACCGTGTCCGCCGAAATCGTCTAGCGATGGACCATGTCTCGGACCTGGCGGCTTACCGCTTCGTTCTGAGCCTGGGTCTGGGTAAAGGCGGTCCGTTTGCCGATCGCCTCGGTGGTCTGCTTCGACACCGTCTCGAAGCCCGCCGTCGGGTCGGTGTAGGCTGAAGGAACCGCGCACGCACCGATCAGCAAGGGCAGTCCCAACACGACGGATAGTCTGGAGACGCGCATCAATTCGCCTCCGTCTGCTGTTCGTTGACGGTCCGCCAATCGAGAGGACGGGCGGGCGCTCCATTGACGTTCGGGAAGCGTCACCTGGTGCGGTTGAGGACTTCCATGAGTTTCCCCTGCTGGAAGCCGTCGCAGTGGTTCGGCATGGTGAATGGGGAATAGCCGATGGGGGTCGAGTAGATCGTCGAATAGGCGTGGGACGGCGGCGGCGGCCGACGCGCAACGCCTCGGCGGCCGCCGCGAGGGCACCGGTCTGGTCAGGTTCTCTTTGCATGGGATGGTCCTGTTCACGGAACGACGGCCCCACATGGCACGTCAAGCGCCCGCACCTCCGGCGCGGGCGATCGGTTCAGCCCACCTTGCTGAATCTGGCCGAGGCCGGATCGGCAGCCTCCATGGAAAACTCGTCCTGCCCTTCGTCGATCCGGACGAGCAGGCCGGCGAGCGCAGCCCTCAGACCGGCGATCCGGCATCGAAGACCGGTATCCGCCATTGCCAGCGCGTCGAGAACCTCTGCGACGGCCAAGGATGCCTGTGGCATCTCGGGATCCAGCGCGATGTCGCGAAAAGCGAACCCTAGAGCGAGGCCGTCTTCGCAACCGACAAGGCCCAGGGCTTCGATCAGACGCGCGCCGGACCCGGTCAGAGAGACCTCGGCCTCACGGCGCACCGCGCGCTCGTTTGCATCGGCGCGCTCCGGGTGGACGAGAGAGAATGAAACGCGCATGTCGAATCCTGTCGCAGGACGGCCGGTCTTGATCCGTCAAGAGAGGGGGCAGCGCGGCGTATGTCGGCCCTTCCGGAATGAAGATTGGCCCGAATGCGAACGGCGAAGTAAATCGCGAGAAACAGTTGGCACGAAACTGCGCGAGAAGTTTCAATCGGGACTGGGGCCCACCATCTCGAAGTGAAGGTTTGCCGATCTTGCGCGTTCAAGAACACGTAACGATCAGCCCAGAACGACCTTTCGCCGCGCGGCGCAGCAATCCGACCCTCGAAAGGTCGGCTCTGCGGGACAGAGCGGACCATAAATGACGTCTAGCCAGTGACCGCTCTTCTTGAGACAGGAAGTCGAGGGCGAGCAACCATGAGACTTGCACCGACCCTGCCTCACTTCCGAAAGTGATTGGCCCGCTCGTTGCGCGCCGCCATGTCCGCCGTCTCGCGCAGGCGCTTGCCGCGGGTCCCGACGGACTTCGCGGCGGCGATCCATTCGAGGATCAGCCGCTTGGACGACGGGGGGAACGCGTCGAAGTTCGCCTGCGCTCCCTCTCTGTCCTGGAGCATGGCGGCCAAGTCGTCAGGAACCACGCCCGCCTCGATGTCGACGAGCGCGGTCCACGACCCGTCGTTCTTGGCGGCCTCGACGGCGCGACGGCCGCGCGGCGTCATTTGACCCCTGCCGATCAGGTCCTCGGCGCGCGCGCGATTGGCCATTGACCAGTTGCTGCCCGGCTTCCGGGGAGAGATCAGCCGCATCGACCGACCGGCATCGAGCGCCCTCGGCTGACTGTCGACCCATCCATGCGCGATCAGGACCCGGACGATCCGGTCGTAGGGCAGGTAGCGCTCGTCTCCCTTCTTATAGGTTATGAGCCAGCGGCTGCCGGTAGACGACCCGTGCTCGGCCAGCCAGTCGCCCAGGTCCGCCTCGGACGCGACCTCGATCCGCGCGATACCGTCCCCGGCGCTCACTGCTGCTGCAAGCCGCCGAAGAACGCGCGCAGGTCCTGGGCCACGATCCGGGGCTGCTCCCATTCCATGAAGTGCCCGCCTGCCTCGCTGACCGTCCAGTGCCCGACGGGCCCCTGCCGCTCGATCCAGGATCGCGGCGTCTCGAACATGTCGTGCGTCGGCATGAGGTAGCCCACGGGCACCTGCGGCATCGTCCAGCCATCCTGTGCACGCGCCGCTTCGGCATAGAGGCGCATGGACGGGTTGATCGTCTGGGTCGCCCAGTAGATCGTGAGGTTCGTCAGCAGGGCGTCCCGGTCGATGGCGCTCTCGATCGTGCCGTCGTTGTCGGTCCAGCGCCAGAACTTCTCGACGATCCAGGAGGCGAGCCCTGCGGGGGAGTCGTTCAGCCCCACGGCCACCGTCTGCGGCTTGCTCGAATGCTGCATCGCATAGGCCATCTCCTGCTGCATCCATCCCTGGGCGTTCTGCACGAAAGCCTGTTCCTCCGGCGACAGGTCGTCCGGGATCGGACCTTGCAGATAGGGGTTCGTGCCGCCAGTGTGCGAGCCGACGATCGCCTCGCCATACGTGCCTGCCATCGTCGCGGCGACGCCCGCGCCGAGGTCGGAGGAGCGCAGGCCGTAGCGGTCGTAGCCGAGTACGTCGGTCATCAGCTTGTGCATATAAGGGGCGATGGCCCCGGGACTCATCCCCGGCTCGGTCGGTATCTCCGAGAAGCCGTAGCCGGGCAGCGAGGCCGCCACGACGTGGAACGCCGGCCCGTCGCCCTCGGGCGCGGTCAGCATCGGGATGATGTCGAGCATCTGGACGAAGGATGACGGCCAGCCGTGCAACATCAGGAGCGGGATCGCATCCGCGCGGTCGGACGTTGCGTGGACGAAGTGGATGTCGAGTCCGTCGATCTCCGCCTTGTAGTTGTCGAACGCGTTCAGCCGCGCCTGCTCGGCCGGCCAATCGTAATCCGTCCGCCAATAGTCCAGCAGATCGGCGAGATAGGCCGTGTCGGTTCCGTAGCTCCAACCGGTCCCGGCCAGCTGGTCAGGTAGGCGCGCGGCCGCGATCCGATCCTTGAGGTCGGCGATGACGTCGTCGGAAACGTCGATGGTAAACGATCTGGCTGTCATCTCTTGGGTCTCCGTCTCTGCATCGTTGGATTGAGCGTTGGTCGGCTCAACGAGAAGGGCGGCCCCCCCCGCCAGCACGGCCCGTCGAGAGAGCGAACAGGTCATGGATTCACCTCTTGCCTTTTTCGTTAAAAGGATTGAGTTTTCAATCTGAAACGCCTGCCAGCGTTTGCCAACGCCTCCGGTCCGAACTGGATTGGATCCCGATACAGAAGGATCGGATGCCAGGCTGCGGATCGCAGGAGATGATGCCCCCCCGACATCAGCCCGCTTGCTGACGCATGACGAACATCTTGCCCGATACCGCTATTCCCCAATGTCCCGGACCGGCGGGATCGGGCAGTTCATCTCGTCGTTCGCGGAGACCACATCCGCCGGCGACACGGCGTTGGCGGCCATCGCGAATTGGCCCGCATCCGGCCCGGCGCTGCGCAAGCGCAGATAGCCGAGGACGCGGTTGTCGCGCTCGGTGTCAATGATGAGCATTTCGCCCTCGTACATGCTGTAGTTCGTCAGCTCGTCGATGTTGGTGTAGTGCGCGACGATGAGCAGCGGGCCCGATGCACCCTCGCCGGTCCGGGACGAGATGCGCTCGCGCAGGGCCGTCACGTCCGCCGCCCCCTGAAGCGACAGGGGCAGGTTCAGTTCCGGATCGGTCACGACCTCCGCGGTGTAGCCCGGATCGACTACCCGCATACCCGCAACCAGGTTCTCGACCGTCTGTTGGTTGCGGCACCACTCGCTGACCGCGATCATCCTGGGCTCCAGCGCTTTGTCGGCAAGCAGCATACCGAGGTTCAGCATGTCGATCCGGCCCTGGTCGCTCTGGATGCGCTGGTTGGCGCAGTCGGTCGGGGCAACGTCGTAGGCGTCGGGGTGGCTCAGTCGGTGGGGCCGTGTTGCACGAGGAAGACGAGGTCCCTGCGGGTCACGAGGTCCTGGATCATCTCGATGGGCTCGAAGCGGATGGCGTCGTGCTCCTCGCGGGTATCCTGGGCGGACTGGTGCGGCGACGTCATCGCGCCCTGATGGACGGAGATTTGGCGCATCTCGCCCTCGCGGACGACCGCATCTTGCGCGATGGCGGGCGTGGCCGCCGACAGCCGGAGTGCGAGGAGACCGTATGTTACGGCGCGTGTCGGGGTCTGCATCGTCGTCGGGGTCTGCATCGTCATGGTGTCGTCCTTTCGATGGGCCGTTCGGCGACGGCGGGATGGGTCTGCGTCGATTGTCGGCGGCCATCTGGTCTCGCGCTCTCGAGCCGATTGGTGCGATAAAGGACCCGGTATGCGTCAGGCCTGCGTCTGCGCTCGGTAGTCCGTCGGGCTCGCGCCGGTGCGGGCGCGGAAGGTCGCCGCGAAGTGCGCGGGCGAGTTGAAGCCACAGGCGTGCCCGACCTGCATGACCGTGAGCGGCGTCTCCGCCAGCAGCCGCTTGGCGCGGGCCACGCGGCGGCCTGTCAGGTAGACATGCGGCGACTGGCCGGTGGCTGTTTTGAAGGCGCGCGAGAAGTGGACGAGCGACAGGCAGGCGACGGAGGCGAGGACGTCCATGCGGATCGGCTCTGCGAGATAGGCCTCCACGTAGTCGATGGCGCGAGCGAGACGCTGGTCGTCGAGGGCGGGGGGCTGCCAGGCATCGCTTCGTCCGGCCAGCGCGGCGAACTGACCGAGGAGTGCGAGGACGCAGCCGTCGACGAGGAGGTCGTTGGCAGGCCCGCCGGCCTCGAGAGCCGTCCACATCATGCGCATCAGGTGCAGAGCGTCTGGCCCGCCGGCCATCGCGGCGTAGAGCGGCACGAAGGGATCGGCGTGGATGCCAACGTCGTTGAGGTGGCGCGTGACGCGGTCGATGCCCAGGTAGGCGACCAGGATCGTATGGGGATCCCCAATGCGGAAGCGGCACTCCTGATCGGCGGGTTGGAGGTCGACCTGCCCCGAGCGCAGGTCCGAATGGCGCTTCCATCCCTCCCCGAAGTCGAATTCCGCTTTTGGCCCCACCTTGAGAGCGGCAACGAAACTAAGGTACGGCAATGCAGGATCGACAAATTCGTGGCCGTCCTGCTCGGCATAGATCATCTCCACGCCGAACGACCCGCCCCGCCGCCATTCCTGGTCGAACGCGGCATAGGGCGAGCTGGCGTAGTGCTCGGCGTATGTCGTGATCTCGGCGGGCATGGTCCTCCATTCGCTCAAGCGGCTGCTAGTAACTACCTTACGTCAGACGCCCTCTCCGCGAAAGCAAGGCATCCGACCGGCATCGCCTTTCCGACGGTTATGCGACGCGGCTCCTTGGATAGATCCACCATGCCATAGCCCGCGTAAGCGGCGGCATGATGACGTAGGTCAGGAGCGTGACCTCGATCCCGATCGTCGCCATCAGGCGCAGCGGATAGGGCCAGCCCGGCACCAGCCAGCCCACTACCGTGCCGATCGAGAGGACCAGCGCGAAGATGACCACGATGAGCACGCTCGCCATGCGCCAGCGCACCGGCTGGGCCACAACCGTCCCCTTCGGCGGATCGAACCACAGCTCGAGCCCGGTGGTGCGGTCCCAGACGGCATCGACCTCGCTCAGCAGTGCCACCTCCTCGAGCGCACGACGGCGCAGGTCCGAGGTCTCGAACGCCTCCAGGTTCGCCAGGCTGTCGAAGCGGAACACGCTGACGTACTCGGCCTCGCCCGGCCCGGGCCGGTGGACCTGCGCGCCGAGGTAGCCGGGCAGCGCGTGGGCGTCGTTCTGCAGCTTCGCGAGCCAGGCCTCGTAGACGGCCTCGGAGCCCTTCCGCACGCGGCGGCGAGCGACGACGGTGACGGGTCCCTCGGCGTCGACGTGAGCGGGCTCAATCACGGGCCGGCTCCAGCGTGATGCCGAGCGCCGTGGCGAGGTCGGCGGCGGGCTGCGGGGCGTTGTAGACCGTCGTGCCGGGGGCGAAGCGCATCCCGTCCGCGAGCGCCGGCAGCACGACCGGCACGAAGCCCGCATCCGTCACCAGCCGGGCGGCGACGTCGCGCGCGGATGCGTCGTCGCCCGCGAGGGCGATGCCAAGCCCCTCTCCGGCACGCCCGAGCAGGACGGCCTGGGCCAGCATGTTCATCGCCTTGACCACTCGGGCGTCGGGCATAAGGCGCTGCACGTATCCCGACGAGCCGCGGTCCTGGGCCGCGACCGCCCGCACAATCGCGCTGTCCGGGAGGGCGTAGAGGTTCGTCGCATCCACGACCGGCTTGCCCGCGACGAGCGGCGCGAGGTCCGGGGCGAGGGTCGGCCACTCGGTGAACGGCACGGCACCGACCACCACGTCGGCCTGCGCCGCGGCCGTCCCGAGCCGGTCCGAGGTGGCGCCGATGCGCGCCGCCGTCGCTGCCACAGCCGCCGCGTCGCGGGCGACGAGCACGACGTCGTGGCCCGCGCGCGTCCACGCCGCACCGAGCATGCTGCCGATGTGGCCGGCACCGAGGATCGCGATCTTCATGCTGTCTCTCCTTCGTGGTTGGGCCTGGGACAGGTGCGTACGACACGCCCCGGCCTGTGACGGGGATGTCCCGGCGTGGTCACGCGGGTCCACCTTGAGCAAGCTCAGCGAGTGGGGTGGGGCGGGAGAACATCGCCGGCACGATGATGAGAACCGCGACGCACAACGCGGGTGCCACGACCGCGAGCACGAGGGCCAGCGCGCAGCATCTGGGGGTCAGCAGGCTTCGCCGGAACGCCGCGCGGGCCTGTGCGGGGTCGTGGGCCACGAGAAGGCAATCGGCCCGAAGAAGGTAGCCCCGCATCGACGAAAAGCTCGCGGCGGCGGCGAGCATCACTGCGCTCAGGAGCAGGAGCGGTGGCGTCCGCAGCGGATAGTCGCCCGCCAGGGCGGTCGGGAACGGTACGAGGCTGATGCAGAGCAGGAACGTTCCGTTGAGCCACAGGAGCCCGCGATCCACTTGGCGCAGCGTGGCGAAAAGCGCGTGGTGGGAGATCCAGAACACCAGCACGAAGACAAAGCTGACGACCCAGGCGCCGATCTTGGGCAGCAGCCCTGCCAGCGCCTGCCAGAGCATCGCATCGGACGCCGCCGGAAGATGCGGGAGGGCGATGCCGAAGGCGAGGAGCGTGATGACGATCGCCATCACCCCGTCGGAGAACGCCTCGACTCGCGTCGTGGGAGATGTGCCGACATCGCGGCCGGCGTACGGGGACCACGGCGCTCCGGTGTTACCGTTCGATGCGGCGCGGCGCCTCACGGGCCGCCCGTCGCGACGGTGACGACCGGCAGCGCCAGGTCTCGGAGGTAGCGGTGCACGGCCGAGACCACGACCGAGCCTTCGCCCACGGCGGAGGCCACGCGCTTGACCGATCCGGCGCGCAGGTCGCCGACGGCCCACACGCCGGGCCGCGAGGTCGCGAACGGATCGCCATCATGGCCAGTGACGACGAACCCGCTGCGATCGAGGTCGATCCCCTCGCCCAGCCAGCCCGTGTTGGGCCCGGCGCCGATCATCACGAAGAGCGCGTGCGTATCGATGCGCATGTCCGCGCCGGTGGCATTGTCGCGCACCGTGACCGCGTCGAGCCGGTCGTCGCCGTGCAGCGCCGCGACCTCGGAGCGCGGGTGCAGTTCGATCGCGGGATCGCACTCGATGCGTCCGGCGAGGTAGGACGACATCGTCTCGGCCAGGCTCTCTCCGCGCACGAGGATATGGGTGCGCCGCGCGTAGCGCGACAGGTACATCGCCGACTGGCCTGCCGAGTTGCCGCCGCCCACGATCACCGCGTCGGTGTTTCGACAGAACCGCGCCTCAAGTTCGGTCGCGGCATAGTAGATGCCCGCCCCCTCGAAATGCTCCAGTCGCTCGAGCGGCAGGCGTCGGTACTGTACGCCCATGGCAAGCACGACGGCCCGGGCCCGCACGCAGGACCCATCGTCCAGCTCGATCGCCATGTGCGGGAAGGCGCTTGTTGACTTGTCGCCGAGCCCGGTCGCCCGGCGCGGCACGGCGAAGCGCGCGCCGAACTTCACCGCCTGGATCTCGCCCTGATAGGCCAGATCGCTGCCCGAGATGCCGGTCGAGAAGCCGAGATAGTTCTCGATCCGGCTCGACGTGCCGGCCTGCCCGCCGATGGCCGCGTCCTCGATGACGATGGTCGAGAATCCTTCGGACGCGCCGTAGACGGCTGCGGCGAGCCCGGAGGGGCCGCCGCCGATGATGGCGAGGTCGCGGACCCGTCCGCCGGTCGTAGTGTCGCCCTCGGCCTCTAAGGTGTGGACCACTGGAAGGTCCATGCCGAGGGCCGCCGCCAGCGCTCGCGGGCTCGGGCGCACCAGTACCTCCGCGCGCCCGGTGACGACGGCGGTGCCGCTCTCGGGCAGGCTGCACGTCGCGCCCACCCGCGCCATCTCGGCACTGTCGTCACGATCGACGAAGCGGTGCGGGATGCGGTTGCGCGAGGCGAAAGTTAGCAACCGGATGGTGTCCCGGTCGCTCTCGCGCCCGACGATCGTCATCCCGCCCTCGGCCCACTCCATCAGCAGCCGGCGGCGCGCGGCAAAGGCCGTCACCACTATGTCGGCGATCTCGGGCACGGTCGCGACCAGCTCGCGCAGCCGGTCCTGCGCCACCACGACCACCTCCGTCTCGCCCCGAGCCACGCCGGCAAGGAACGTGCCCTGGCCCATCAGCATGCCCAGCTCGCCGATGAAATTGGGCGCCTCGATCGTCACCACCACCCGGTCGCCGGCGCGGTCGACGATGTCGATGCCGCCGCGGAGGATCAGCGCCAGGTCATAGGAGGGCTGGCCCACCTCGAAGAGCACGTCGCCGTCGGAGAGCGTTCGCAGCGAACCCTCATCGCGTAGCCGCGCCACGAGATCAGGGGCAAGTACCGGCCAGGCTTGGCGCTCGAGTACCGAATGCGCCGCTCCGCCGGTCAGGGACGTTCGGCGCGACGTTGCAGAGAGATCCGTCATGGCGCACGCGCCGCGGTGTCGAGCGCGGCCACGAGGGCCTCGAGCTGCGTCACCTGCGGGCTGTGGCCGGACGCGATATCGGTCACGTCGGTCACGCCTGCGCGCTCCAGCATCCTGCTTTGCAGCGGCGCGGAGACGGCGCCGTCCAGGGTAGTGCGAAGGTAGGTCTTGGGCACGCCGTCGAAGGCGTCCGTCAGCGCGACTGGCGTGCCGATCGGCCCGAGCGGCTCGCGCACCATGGCACCCATCACCGCCGCCTGCTGCGCGGGCGTCCCGTCGCCGATGAAGATCGCCGCGCGGTCCTCCATCCGGATCTCCGCATAGGAGTGGTCGGGCCCCAGCACGAAGCTGCCCTCCCGGAAGGCGTTGTCGGTGTCCGTGCCCGAGAGCGCCTCCATGCTCTCGCCGTCCGCAGGCAGGTAGGCCGCCACGTAGACCAGGCGCTTGACAGCGTCCGGCATCCGCTCCGCCACGGCCGAGATCGCCATGCCGCCGAAGCTGTGCCCGACCAGAACGACCTGCGCGTCGAGGCCCGCCACGGCGTCACTCACGGCCGTGACATAGGCGTCCAGCGTCACGGCCTGGGCCGCCTCGCCCTCCGCGTTCCAGCCTGGCAGGTCGACGCGTACGACGTCGTGGCCCATCGCCTCGAGCCGGGTCTCGACCTCGCTCCAGGCGGCGGCGGTCTGGAAAGCGCCGTGGACGAGGACGATGGGTTCGGCGCCGACGGGCGATGCGAGGCCGCCCACGGCGATGGCGAGAGAGGCGAGGCTTCTGCGAATCATGGCTTTCGCTTTCGTTAAATGAACGGGCGTTTGGATGGGGCGATTGGCCGGTTAACCATCGAGGAGCGCCACCACGCGGCGCGCGGCGGCCGCGCTCGATACCTGCTGCTGGCCGGTGACGAGATTGCCGTCGGTGATTGCGTGCTCCGTCAGCGCGTCCTTCACGACGAAGGTTGTTCCCTCGATCTTGCGCGCCTCGGTCTCAATCCAGAACGGCTGAATCTTCTGCCCTGCCGCATGCTCGGAATACTCCTCCTCGGAGTTCGCGAACCCGGTCCAGGTCTTGTCCTTCACCACGAGGTCGCCCTCGGACGTCCGCGCCTTCAGCAGGATACAGGTGCCATGGCAGACGGCGGACGCAGGCTTGCCCGCCGCGTGGTGGTCGGCAAAGGCGCGGTGCACGCGGTCGTCGTCGATCATCGTCACCATCGGCCCCTGACCGCCTACGACGAAGAGCGCGTCGAAGGAGCCGAGGTCGAGATCGTCGAGAGCCGGCGTGCCCTTCAGCAGCGCCGCCTTGGCCGTATCGTTCTTGAAGGCAAGCGAGATGCGGTCCTCGGCCGAATAGCCGCTCGCGTCCTCGGGGTCCGAGTAGCCGTCGCCCATCAGGTCACCGCCATCGGGCGAGGCGATGGTGATGTCGTAGCCATTCTCCTCGAATACCTCGTAGGCGTGCGTCAGCTCGGCCCACCAGAATCCGATCGGCCAGCCGGTGATCGGCGAGGTCGCCGTGTTCGAGCAGAGCATCAGCACGCGGGGGGAACGGGCCTCGTCGGTCATGTCTATCCTCCGGATCGGGGTGAGAGTGCCATCAGTTCTTAACGACGACAGCGCAGGCGGCGCGCGGAATCCGATGCTCTTCGATTGTGATCCGATCGTTCTCGTCCCAAATTCATATCGCCGGGCTAGGACATGAGAGCTAATGAAATTGCCTTATGACTGATATTAACAAGACGGACATCCGCCGACTCGACTTCATGCTCTTGTTGGTTCTTCGCGAGGGCGTGCGACGGCGCAAGCTGACCGAAGTGGCAAGAACCCTCGGTGTTACCCAAGCCGCGATCAGCCATGCCGTCTCCCGGCTGCGCGACATCCTGGGCGACGAGCTGTTCCTGCGCCGCCCTCACGGCGTCTAGCCAACGGCGCGTGCCATCGAGCTGGCAGCCATCGCCGACGGCATCCTGCGGGACGCGGGCAAGCTCCTTGCCGATCGCACGCCCTTCGATCCCCGCACGGCGCGACGGCGCTTCACGATTGCCACACTGGACTAAGAATCCGCGCTGCTGGCGGACCTGCTCGGACGACTGACGACCGAAGGCCCCGGTATCGACTTCTTCTTTCGACCCTACGCCCGCGCCGAGGCGATCAAGTCGCTTGAGGAGGGCAGGGTCGATCTCGCGATCGGTTTCCGGCCTCCCGCGGCAGCGGCCTACAAGAGCGTCTCACTCTTTGAGGAGACCTATACAACGATCGTACGAGCCGGGCATCCGCGGATCGCCGTATTGCTCGATCTCGACGCATTCTGCGCCGAGGGACATGTCGTCGCCGCCCCTGGCGAAACGGCCGTCAGCCTCGTGGCCCTGACGCTGAGCAGCCTCGGCCGGTCTGCTTGGATCGCCGTGCGTACCGGGGCATTTCTCCCCGCACTCGCCGTTGTCGGGACCACCGACCTGATCGCCACCGTTCCATCCCGCCTCGCGGCGCTACAGGCCGACAATTTCGGTCTCGTCTGCCACCCACCGCCGCTTGCGTTGCGCCCATTCACCGTCGCTACGACCTGGCATGTTCGGGCCGACAGCGATCCCGGGATCCGATGGCTCCTCGACGAGCTTCAAACGGCGCTTGCCTAAGGGCCTGCCCGAAAAGAAGTTGAGCGATATCAGGCTTTTGTGGTTCTCCGTCTTTGTCGAGAAGAAGGAGGGACCAGATGCCGTGGAATGATACCGCTCGCCGTGAGCATAGACGGGGCAGCCAGCGCT
>JBBQYB010000037.1:0-23726 GCA_038209095.1 Rhodobacterales bacterium | reverse complement strand
CGGCCGAACCAGTTTTCCGACCAATATAAATCAATGGGTTATGGATTTCCGCAGGGTTGTAATTGGCGGATCTGACATTGATCAGGTGATCCGTCCGCCATTAATAGCCCTTTTGGGGTGATTTCGGCACCCTTTGGTCTGGTAATTAGCGCCCTCTGGTAGGTAAGTATTTGAAAGATAGGGAGGTGTCGCGAAAGAGGCACCTCCGTCATTTGTTTGTGATTTTGTCGCCTCGATGCAGATTTCGTTGGCGGGTCTGAAAGGGTTCCCCGCTGAAGCGGTTACTATAAACAGCCCTGCACGGCCGTTTTGGTGCCCTGTTTGAACCCTATATCACACGCTCAACCAGCTACGTGATTGAAAAGTTTGAGGTGACCTTTCCTGGGAAAGGTCGGTGTCACGACGAAGTGGCACCGGACGGTGAGAGCAGATGACGAGCAGGCAGGCGCGGCGCGCGGAGGCTTCACTGAGAGATCTCGCGCCCCGCGCCGAGCCGCGCCGACCGCAATGTCGCCAACGCCTCGAAGGAGCACTGCACCGCCTTCGCCGTTCTCGGAGACGGCGCCGGCGTGCGGATGCAGGCCGAGTCCCATCTCGAACTCAGCCAACTCTTCATCCTCAACGCAGAGCCGGCGATCGCCGATCTCCGCGAGCAGGTGCGCTTCCGCTACGGCCCGCGCGGGGCCGAACGGGTCCATGTCTTCGACATGCTCGCCACGCGGCGGGACGGCACGCGGATCGCCTACGCCGTCAAGCCCGAGGTCCGGCTGGCCTCGGGGCGGTTCCTCGCGGAGATGCGGGAGGTGGCGTGGTGGGTTGCGAAGACCCGCTTCGCTGCCGAGGTGCGCCTGCTCAGCGATGCGGACGTCGATTCGGTGGCGCTGCACAACGCGAAGCTGATCGCTGCGGTGCGCGAGGCGGATCCGGAGGCCGAGACGGCCGCGCGGAAAGCGGCGGCCGGCATCACCGGCGCGGTGAGTCTGCGGGACCTCACCGTCGCGACCGGGCTCGAGGCCCGGGGCTACAGCGCGCTTCTGCGTCTCATCCGGACGGGGGTTCTCAAGACGACACGGCGCGAGGCGATCACGCCGACGACCCTGGTCCAGCGGAAGGGAGGCATCCGATGAGCCTCGATTTCGACGCGCGCTTCCCGCGTTTCCGCCTCGGTCCGCACGACCGGGCGACGATCGATGGCCGGGCTTTCCGTGTCGTGCAGCAGATGGAGGAGAGCTTCGTCCTCATTCCCGCCGATGGCGGAGCCGTGGCCGAGACGTTCACCTTCGCGCACCTCAACGCGCTGAGCGCGGCGGGCAGGGTGCGCCACAGGGTGGAGCACTTCCTGCCGCCGTCGATGCGCGCGCCCGCCGTGTCGGGCGGCGCGGCAACATCGGTGAGCCGGCTGCCGCCCGAAGGCAAGGCGCGGCTCGATGTCCGCAACGCGCTGGTGGAGGGTTTCATCGAACTCTGGCGCGCGGGCTGGGTGAAGAAGACCGAAGCCTCGATCGGGTCCCTGATGCCCGAGATCTGCGAGGCGGCGCGGGCCTATCTGCGACAGACCGCCGATCTCGCCGAGGCCGACCGCGAGGCGCGGGCGCGGAGCGGCGAGGGGCGCCGCCGGAGGGGCGGCACGATCCAGGCGACGATCGACCCGGTCCATCCGCGCACGCTGCTGGCCTGGACGCGCCGGCGGGAGAAGGGTGGCAAGCCAGGCCTCGCGGACGACTTCGCGGGGCGCGGCAACCGCATGGGTTATTTCAAGGTCGAAGAGACGGCGCTCCTGGCCAGCGTGGTGCGCAAGAGCTGGCTGAACATCAACCGTCCGCCGAAGACCCGCGTTCTGGAGGACGTCCGCATCGCCTTCGCGGCGGCGAACGCCGAGCGGAAGGCGGCCGGCCTTCCGCCGCTCCGGGTCCCTGCGCGTCATGCGGTCCGGGCCGCCATCAAGGCGATCCAGCCGTTCCATGCGGACGTCGCGCGCTTCGGCCCGCAGGAGGCCGTGAAGCGCCATCGGCCGGTCGGGCCGGGGCTCGAGGTCTCGCGGCCCCTCGAGAGGGTCGTGATCGACGAGTGCCGGATCGATCTGATCACGGAGATGGCCTCGGCCGGGCTCCTGGCGCTCTTTACGCCGGAGGAGCTGGTTGCCTTCGGTCTGGACGACAAAAAGGCGCGGTGGTGTCTCTGCGCCGCCATCGATTGCCGCACCCGGGTCATCCTCGGCATGCGGCTGGTGCGGAACCCCGACACCAGCACGGCGAAGAACGTGCTTCGAATGATCCTGAGCGACAAGGGCGGGATCTCGGATGCGACCGGTGCCCTCACGCGCTGGACCCAGTACGGCCTGCCGGAGCTTCTGGTCGCGGACAATGGCTCCGCGTTCAAGTCGATCCGGTTCACGGACGCCTGCAACGACCTCGGCGTGACCCTGGAGCGCACGATCACCGGCGCGCCGGCAATGCGGGGCACGATCGAGCGGTTCTTCGGCACCTTCGGCTCGGGGCTGCTGTCGCGGCTCCCGGGGTTGACCTTCTCGGACGTTCTTACGCGCGGCGACCATCCCTCTGAGGCGCGGGCCTGTCTCGGGCCGGAGGATCTCTGCTTCGCCATGGTCCGATGGGTCACCGACATCTACCACAACTCGCCGCACGACGGCCTGGGCGGCCGCACGCCGCTCCAGCAATGGGAGGCGGATCATCGGGAGGGGAACTTCCCCGTCCGCGGGATTCCGGACGCTCCGGCCCGGCGTCGCGCCTTTGGGCTGCGGACCACGCGTCAGGCGACGCGGGAGGGGATCAACTGCATGGGCGTGCGGTATCACGGGGCCGATCTGGCGGAATCGGTCGTCCGGAACGGGTCCCGCGCGATCGACATCCGCTGGGACGAGGAGGACATCGGCGCGATCGAGGCGTACTTCGACGGTGCCCGGCGGGAGATTCCCGCGATCCAGCCGGGCCTCGTCGGCCTGCACACCCAGGTCTGGATCGCCGCGCGCCGCGCCCTGAAGGCGCAGGGTCCCCGAGCGGGCAGCACCGAAGAGGCCGTGGTGTTCAAGGCCATCGAGGACATCAAGGCGATGGGAGCGCACCGCTCGCTCCAGTTCGGGCTCATCGACAAGACCTGGACGGAGAAGGAGCTCAGCCATCTCGAGGCGTCGCTTTTCGCCAACTTCCGGATCACGCCGACCGTGCCGACGACGAAGGCCTGCGACGACGGGCACGGGCGGGCGATCACGCCGCAGGCGCCGGACACGGGCGCGCCCGCCGGCCTCGGTGTCCCGACACCGTCCGTCCGGGGCGGCGGGCCTCTGCGCTTCGAAGAGTGAGAAAAGGGGCGGCGCTCCCACAGGGTCCGGGAGCGCCGCATGTTTCCCGCGCGGAGGGGACGGGCAGAACATGACGGTGTCAATCAATATTCCGATACCGCACACACCTTACGCCATCGTGAAGGGCGGAGTGCTTACTTTCGTCGCGAACGCGAAACTGATTGGCGCTCGCTTCCATTGCGGACGTTCGGCGGGCCGTTAGACTGGCCGTCCATGCTGCAGTGCGTCAGTCCGGTCCGACACCATCTAATCGAGAAGGCGGTTGCGGCATTTCGCATTTGCAGCGACGGGGCGAACGAAGAAACGGCCCGAAACTCCCTTTCGGCTCGGTCGGGCTCGCCCGCGGCGCGGCGGTGAACCGGCCATTCAGGACTCTGCGGCGAACGTGAATCCGCATGTTCATCGGCGCGACGGCAGACCGGCCCGCGGAGGGGATGGGCCTGACGCCTGACCTTCTCCGGCCGCAAATCATTGATTTTGAACGAGTACGAGGAGTTCAGTCAGCTCGGAACGGGCACTGACCTTGGTGGCTGTCGAAGTGCCCGCTGTTTCTTCCCGGGGTAGCGACAGGCGCACGGTCAGTCCCTGCTTCGTCGAGAGATGGTCAATGGTTCCGTCCATCTGTCCGACCAGCGCCCGAATGAGGCGCGAGCCAAGTCCGCGCGTCGCCGTTCCCGATCCGTTTGCCGACAAGCCGGGTCCGTTGTCGCGGATCTCGACCAGGATTGTCCCGCTTGCGTCCTTGCCGCAGGAAACCTCGATCCTGCCCGACTGGCCAGGGCGGCGACCGTGCTTGATGGCATTGGTGATAACCTCGGTGACGATCTGCGCCGCGGGAAGCAGCCGATGCGGAGCGATCCTGCAATCGCTGGCGAGCGACTCCACGATGACGACATGACGCGATGCGCCCGACCTGAATGCCGAGCAGACCGTGCGCAGATGATGGCCAAGATCGTCCGAGCCCTGCGTCCCCTCTGACGAGAGCAACCGGTGCAGTTGCGAAATCGCCATGATCTGCGCTTCGATCGCCGCCAGGAGCAGCGAAAAATCGGATGTGCTGGGGGGATCGTCGCGGCGGACGGAGCAGGCCAGCAGGGCCAGATGATTTGCGATCCTGTGATCCGCTTCGGCCACCAGACAGGCGTTCGACTGGGCATCACGGTCGATCATGTCCGGTCTCCTGCATTCCGCCGAATTGACCGGACCGGTGTCGCATGCGCCGTTCTTTCGGGGGTAACTTGACGTGCTCGCAGGCGTGCGGGGTGGAACCGGGACTGCCGTGCGGAAGTAGGGTTCATAATCCTTGCATTTCGCGTGACCGGGCATCCTGCTCCAACTTTGGATGGAGGCGGTTCCGAACATGAGCATCTCAACTCCGTCGCCCCTATCGGTCAGGATTTCGCCTGAGGAAGCCGAAGTGGGAAATGGCGTGGTTCCGGGTACGTCAAGCTTCCTGGCGCGGCGTTGCCGGCCGAAGGTCGATTTGAGAACCTTTGGTCAGATGGCGACGACACCTGCGGTCTGAACGCCGGACATCGCCCGTGACCGGCTCGGTCCGTACTTCTCCCGCCCGCCTGCAACCGGGCCTGGGTTCAACTGGGTTTGGGTTCACAAGAGGGGACCGGGTTCAGAAGAGAGCGGCGAGACCGAGCGGAGGCTACCCCGGGCTCCGGCACCGCAGGCTGGCCGAACGCTATGGCCGCCGCACCGAATTGCCGCCATCGATGATCCGGTTGATCAGGTCGGCCACTGCCGAATGCATCTCCCCCCGCCCGTCTTCGCCCGGGTCGTTCGAATGAGCCGCCGCGGCATCGCGCAGGACGCCGACGATCTGGTGCTCCGGCAAGATGTCTCGATCATTGAGGGCCAGCAAAAGCGATTCGCAAATCGTTAGTGCGGCGGCGGCCGTCACCTCGGCGCCGGGTGGTGTTCCCAAAATCACTGGCTTGGAAGGCATTTGCGTTGTCATTGGGTGGGTTTCTTTCTGATGGCGGCCACGGCATGTGGGGCCTCGGAGAACGTAGTCGCAACTGTCGCACATCGCGCGTAGTATGAACTGATCCACGGCAGGATCGTCGGGAGCGATACCCGATAATCCACAATTGTCAGAACCCGCCCCCGCCGCGGAACCGGGGTCGAAAGGTATCCGATGCTCAGCACCCGCAGCCCACTCGCCCGGAAGCTGGGCAACTTCGTCGCCCTGTCAGAGGCCGAGTTGGCTGTACTCGCAGGCCTGCACCGACGCCGCCGCAGTTTCGCCGCGGGCCGCGATCTCGTGCACCAAGGCCAGACCCATCAGGCGGCCTATATCCTCGCCGAGGGCTGGGTCTGCTCCTACAAGCTGCTGCGCGACGGCTCGCGACAGATCGTCGATTTCCAGATCCCGGGCGACTTTCTGGGGTTGCGGTCGGTGCTCTTCCGAACCGCGACCACAACATCGAGCCGGTGACGGCGGTCGAGGCCTCTGAGGTTCTGCAGAGCGACCTGCTGGAGGCTTTCGCCAAGACACCGCGCCTGGCCACGGCGGTTCTCTGGGCTGCGTCCCGGGATGAGGCGATGGTGGTGGAGCATCTGGTCGGAATCGGACGGCGGAACGCCTTGGAGCGGACGGCGCATTTCCTGCTCGAACTCAGCGCCCGGCTGACGCTGGTCGGCCGCGGAACACTCGAAGGTTTCGCCTGTCCGCTCACGCAATACATGCTGGCCGACGCTCTGCGCGTGCTGCGCGAGGACGGGCTGCTGACTTTCCAGCAGGGGCAGGTGACGATCCACGACTTCGACGGGCTGGTCGATCTCGCCGAGTTCGACCGCTCCTATCTAGATCAGGAAGGCCCGCTGCTGCGGTAGCGACATGTTCCGGTCAGGGTCCGCTGCGCCGGTCTTGCGACAGGCTACTCCCTTCATGGAGCGGAGATCGCGCGCGGATCATCACCTCCGGGCCATCCGCCGACCGATATTGCGTCCGTCTCCCTAATCTGGATCAGCGTTCGGGCCGCGCGGACGATCTAAAACAGGGGATACATTCGAAGGCCGGGGACGCATCGTGGACCCGGCCACGCGTGGTGCCGCCAGGCTGAGCCGCAAGACGTAACCCCCAGAGCCCTGCAAAGGAGGCGAGCCATGGAACACCGAGAGAAAACGTCCACGTCGTCCGGATCGCAGGAAGCGACCGATGATTCCGAAAAGAAGATCCCGCAGAAACCGGCTCAGGACGAGCCCCGCACGGTCGATGACAGCACACGCGAGATCGACCGACCCGGCTTTGATCTGGGCGGGTCTTCCGGCGACACGCATGCAGGTACAGGATTGGGTCTTGGCGATGACGCCTTCGACGAACCGGGCGAGAGAAGCCTTCCCGGGCGTCGCCCTGACGACAAGCTGACGATCCCGCGCTGGGGCGGCCCCGAATCCCGTGTAACGGACGGGGCTCGCGAAAAACCGCCCGTCCCGCAGACTCCCTCCGCACCACATTCGAAAAGCGAGAGCTGACCCGGGTGTCTGACTGGCGCTCCCGAAGGGCCGCCACGCCCGATCCGGAAGTCGCGATGTCAGTTCGGCCATTCTTTCCAGCGAGAAAGAGACCCGATGTGTTGAAGCGGTGAAGCGTCGGTAACACTCGCGGCGATAGGCTTGGGGACGACGGCGTATGCGGCATACAAGAAGGAACCTGCTCCGCTTTGGATGGCCCTCGGTTATTTCTCGTCAATGGAGGTTCTGCAGGCTTTCACATACTCGGTGATCGACCAATGCGCGCTGCCCTCAAATCAGATCGCCACGGTGCTGGGCTATCTGCACATCGCGTTCCAGCCGTTCTTCATCAACATGCTTTCGATGTACTTCATCCCGAATTCCGTGCGCGAGAAAATTCAATGGCCGGTTTATGCGGTCTGTTTCGTTTCGGCGATCATCATGCTTCTGCAGCTGTACCCGTTCGAATGGGCGGGGTCGTGTCCGCTTGGGCGCGGGCTGTGTGCCGATCGGCTTTGTTCGGTGTCGGGAGACTGGCATATCGCCTGGGACCTGCCGACCAACGGGATGCTGAACTTCTTGACCGGCAATTCGTGGACATCTTTCCTGAGCCTCTATCCCAGCTATTTCGTCGCCGGGATGTTACTGCCCCTCGCCTACGGCTCCTGGCGGTTCACCGCGTACCACTTTCTCGTCGGACCGCTATTGGCCAATTCTCTGACCAGCAACCCCAATGAAATCGCGGCGATCTGGTGCCTGTTGTCGATCGGAATTCTGCTTCTTGTCGTCAAGACCCCGATACGACGGTTCATGTTCGTGAGTTCGTGGTGGTTATGGCCAAAACGGACCGTCCGAAAGCGAAGCGACGCGACCCATGATCAGGTCTTCTTTGCCGGGAAGGGCAAAGGCTGAACCGCCGCGTCAGCCAGGCGCTCGGCTCCCAGGGAAAGTGCCTCCAAATTATTGACGCGCGGACTAACCTGCGTCTGTGCGCGCGGACCGGGACTCCAGCAAGGTGCAACATGATCGCCGGGACACTTGGCGTGTGCGTCTGATGACACTCACCTGACGCGGGCAAGACAGGTCTCATGGTTTCCGCCGTGAACGGTGGGTTCTCGCAGCGTCCCGGCCCGAAGAATCTTGGGCCGGGGCGTCTTCTTACGTGGCCGATACCGGCCCGCACGCAGGGGTTTCCATGCCAACATCTTCAAATGCCAGCGATCGCCTCTCCGTCCTGGAAGAATTCGGAACGGACCCCGGCTCGCTGAGTGCCGACACCTATATTCCGAAGAATTTCGCGAAGAACGGCCCGCTTGTCGTCGTGCTGCATGGCTGCACCCAGTCGGCCGAGAGCTACGACACCGGATCAGGCTGGTCTACTCTCGCCGACGAATGCGGCATGGCGCTCCTGTTTCCGGGGCAAAGACCGGCCAACAACCTCCTTGGGAGCTTCAACTGGTTCGAGAGCGGCGACAGCCAACGTGACGGCGGCGAGCCGCTGTCGATCCGTCAGATGATCAAACAGGTGGTTGAGGATCATGCCATAGACCTATCGCGTGTCTTCATTACGGGGCTGTCCTCTGGTGGCGCCATGACATCCGTGATGCTTGCGACCTATCCGGAAGTTTTCGCGGGGGGGGCGATTATCGCGGGACTGCCCTACCGTAGTGCTACCAACATGATGGAGGCGATCTTTCGCATGAATGGCTTCGGAACTCCGTCGGACAACCGGCTCGACGCACTCGTACGAGGAGCATCGAATTCCACCGGCCCCTGGCCGACAATTTCGGTCTGGCATGGCGGCAGCGATACGAAGGTCAAAAGCTCCAATGCCGGTTCAATCGTCGGGCAGTGGCAGAAGATCCACAAGGTCGATGGGCCGCCGACACGTGTGGAGACGGTCGACAGCTTTTCCCGGAAGGTCTGGTGTGACCCGGACGGGCGGGTGGTGATCGAGGAATGCATTATCGGGAAAATGGGCCACGGTACGCCGATCAGTGCCGAGGGAGACGAGGGCCTAGGGGAAGCGGGCAAGTACATGCTGGAGGTTGGCATATCCTCGACGCGCCAGATTGCGGATTTCTGGGGTCTGACACGGTCCGGCGCAACGCACCAACCAGGGTCGAATACCGCGGCATAGTTCGGGCGGGAACGTCGAGACGGCGCATCGCCCCCGCGCTGGATCATTCCCTGCGCGAGGGTGGGGCCGTACCTTTTATCGATCTGACTTCGCTTTGCCGCTGAATAGCGAAAAATGATCGGATACGCGGCCGAGCGCCTGCACCTGCCGGTCGATCACGCTGGGCCGGAGCGCCCGCTCGCCCAGCGATTATCTAATAATCTTTGAAATAGCTTGCTAATTTGGTTATTTAGATCATGGTTTATAAAAAAATATTCGCACAAAATTGAAAATGGAGATTCTTTGGAACCGAAGCCGAGAATACTCATCGTCGAAGACTATTGGCTGGTAGCGATGCAGGTTCAGCTTATGGTTGAACGGAACGGTTGCGAGGTCGTCGGTCCGGTCGGGACTGTCCAAGGGGCTCTCGAGGCCATGCGGGATGGAAATCTGTCAGGCGCCATCCTCGACGTGAACCTTGGAGGCGACACGTCGATTCTCGTCGCGCGTGCCTTGCAGGCCGAGCGGATCCCCTTCGCCTATTCGACCGGGTGCGCCATGTCCTTGCTGCCGGAGGAATACCGCGATCGGCCGTATCTTCCCAAGCCGATCCGGGAATCGATGATCGTCGCGTTTCTTGGAGGCCTCGGCCTGGTTCCGGCGCTGTCGGCGGGCGGTCCTACGGTAGGCTGACGAGGTTTGCGGACCCGGGAAGGTCTATCGTGCAGATCGCCCCGTCGGGCGGATAGGACAGATCCACTTTTGCGGCGAGTTCGTGGGCCAGACCGCGTTCGAGGACGAGCGAGCCGTAACCTCGGCGAACCGGCGGCGTGACGACAGGCCCGCCCCTCTCGCGCCATCGCAGAACGAGCCGGTCGCCGTCTGGGGTCGTTTCGGTAGTCCAATCGGCTTCGACCGTTCCAGCGTCGTTCGAGAGCGCGCCGTATTTCGTCGCGTTCGTCGCCAGTTCATGCAACGCGATGCCGAGCAGCATCACGGCCCGCGGCTTGAGCCGGAACTCCGCGCCCGAGAGCGTGAAGCGCCCCGCCTCGCTGCCGGAGCCGCCGAAGGGGATCAACGCCTCGGCGATGACGCTCCGGATCGCGGCTCCGGTCCAATTTCCGCGCGACAGCAAATCGTGCGACGCCGCCAGCGCCGTGATCCGGGCACCGATGGCGTCGAGAATTTCCGCGGGATCGGAGGCGTGCTGGAACGCCTGCCAGACGACCGACTCGACGGTCGCGAGCGTGTTCTTGACGCGATGGTTCAACTCGTCGATGAGCATCCGGGAACGTTCCTGTTCGAGCTTGTAGCCCGTCAGGTTCACGATCGAGACGAAATGTTGGACGACCACGCCCTCGGGATCGGAGACCGGCGTGACGAAAAGAGAGCCCCAGAACTGCTCGCCGTCCTTTCGGACGAAACACATCGCCGGATCCGTCCCGTCGACTGAAGCCTCATGCGCTTCGAGCGGGATGCCGCTCCCGTCCTTGAGCAGAACATCGAATGAGCGCCCGAGCAGATCGTCGCGCTCGTATCCGGTCAGCGCGAGCAAGCTGTCGTTGGCGAAGATCATGGGATCGCCGGCCACTTTCGCATTCGTGAACGCCATGGGCATCCGCGTCGTTTCAGCGGCGGTCACGAACGGTCCCAGCGCCCTTCGGAAACTGTCGATCTTGTCCTCCGCGATCCGCTGTCGCGCGGGATCCGGCGTCTCCGTATCCATGGCCGAGGAGCCTCCATGTCGAACTTCAACCGGATGTCGGTGGCGACTGCCAACAAGGCATCGCTGTTGCCGACACCCCGATGCGCAAGGGCCAGGGCGACCCGACGGCAGCGGCCAAACGCTTCGACCGGAACGCGGCGCGGTTCGCCAAAAGGCGCGGCGGCGCTTTCCGGGAACACGGTCGTCACCCGCCCGGTCGGAGCCGACAGCATGCTGTCGAGGCCGCTCCCGAACAAGCTATCCAAACGTGCCGCGTTCATCCCGCTTCTCCCGGCCATTCAGGAGCCCGGGTTTTCAGCCGCGTTCCTGACCGCCGATCCATTGATGACATCCTCGCCCTGAAGCGTCATCAGGCCTGATGCGGGGCTTGAGCGACGCCCTTGAGTGACGTCGTCCCATCGCATCCACAGCCGCTCGAACGCGTTCCGCCCGACTGTCCGCATGTCTCTCCCGCCGCTTCCGATCGCCTCCCGCGCCGTCTGCAGGACGTCGCCGCTTCGGTCCATGCCACCATTCACTCCAGACCAAGGCTTTGCGATAATTGGCGAGAGCTTCGGCCTCGGCTTGGCTGAATCGCTCCCGATGATCTTTTTCCGCCCCTACCGCTCGCCAGTCCCTCTGTCGATCAGCTCGGCGAAGTCCCGGCTCAACACCACGGCGTCACAACCTGCGTAAGTGCGTTTCGTCAATCCTGATTTCCATGCATGGGTAACGCTGTCGTACGGACGCGTACTAACTTGGGTTAGCCTTGATAAAAACTCCGGAGAGGATCGCGTTCCCCATGCCGACACCCGTGACCAGCCATTCGATGATCACGGCGCCCAGGATCGAGGCCGGAACGGCGATCCGCACCGTGGCCATGATCGCAGGCAGCGCCGAGAGCAGTTCCGTCCGCCACAGGATCGTCCAGCGGCTGGCGCCGAGCGTCTTCAGCACCTCGACGAGTGCGCTCCGCGTCATCCACATACCCGACATCACGTTGATCATGGTAGGAAGAAACGACAGGATCGCGATGATGACCGTGGTCGCGGTCACCCAGATGCGTTTAGGCCGCTAGTTCGCACGATAGAAGCTCGTTCTGCGATCGTATCGCAACTGCGATGAATGACAGCTTCGAAAGGTTGAGCCGCACCATCCAGACGTCAGAGCGAACGGCAGCCCCGGGCCGACTTCGACAAGGCAGCGTGTCGGTCGATCCAGGTCGATTTCGACCTGTTCCGGAATGGGTGGGATCGCAAGGCAGATGTTTTTTCGCAAATCCCCTTCGCCGTGCGCATTCGGGCGAATCTCTTTTCTGGAAGCGCCGTCATGCCGCGCCGCGCCCTCTCTTGACGGATCAAGACCGGCCGTCCTGCGAAAGGGTTCGACATGCACGTTTCATTCTCTCTCACTCACGCGGAGCGGGCCGATTCCGGCGAGCGCGCGGTGCGCCGCGTGGCCGAGGTCTTTCTGATCCGGTCCGGCGCGCGCCTTATCGAAGCCCTGCGTCTCGTCGGCGGCGAAGACGGCGTCGCCTTGGGATGGGCGTTTCGCGACATCGTGCTCGACCCCGAGACGCCACCGGCATGCTGGCCCGTCGCGGAGGTTCTCGATGCGCTCGCGACGGAAAATCCCGGTCTTCGATGCCGGACCGCCGGGCTCAGGGCAGCGCTCGGCGGCCTGCTCGTCCGGATGGACGCGGCGCAAGACGAGTTCTTCGTGCGGGCCACCGATCCGGCTCCGGCCAGGTTCGGCAACGTGGCCTGAACGGAACGCCCGCGCGGGGAGCGCGGGCGCTTGACGCGCCACCTTCGGGCCGTCGCTCCGTGATGAGGATCATCCGATGCATGCCACCCAGGACCTTTCCGCCCTTCAACTCGCCGCCGCCGAGGCCCTCGGCGCCGGCCGCGCCGCCGCCAAGCTGCTCCGGTCTCTCGCCTCGGACCCGATCCGGCCGCCCGCCGCACCCGACCTCGACATTCTCACCGGGGCGCTCTCGCGAAGCGTCGCCCTGACGGAGATCGTCGCCGCCGACGTCACGGAGTTGCTGGCCGTCTGTGACGTGCTCGTCGCCGAGGGCACGGAGATGCGCACGGAATGGATGCCGAAGTCCGTTTGCGGCGATGACGTCGCCGAATGGGAGCCTTGGACGCGCGCGGAGCGCACGCCGGAGGCCGAGGGCCTGGTATTCGTCGCGGATGCTCTGCGGCTCTTTCTCGCCCGACGTGACCACGTGGCCGATCTGGTCTCCGCCGAGGCAGCCGTCGCCGTCCTGTGGAGTGACCGGGCCGCCGAACAGGGCGGGGCCGCCGACCGGCCTGCCTGAGCGTCGCGTCCCGCGTCCGGGAGGGAGATCCTCCAGACGCGCGAACTCACGAGGCCCCTCGGCGTCGGACATCTCGCTTCGGAACCTCCGGATGGATCTCCCATGCGAGCGCGATGATCCGATCTCGCGGAGGCGGGCTCCAGACCCGGAGCCTGCCGTCGCGCGGAACGGGTCGCGGAAGAAGAAGGATCGACGGGAATGGACAGATCAGAATTCACGGCGCGGATGGCGGAGCTGCGCCGGCTTCACGTGCCCACCGACCGGGACGCGGCGGTCAGGAGCCAGCTCGCCCGGCTGCTGGAGATCGACGCGGGCGGCGCGCCGGTGCCGGTGCGCCACGCGGGCGGGCTCGAGACCCGGGGCATAGCGCTGATCGATGGCCCAGGCGGCGGCAAGACGACGTGCATCCGCCGTGCGCTCGCGACGGACCTGGCGCTGAGCCCGCCCTGGGGCGCGCCGCGGCATCTCCATGCCCAGGTGCCGAGCCCGGCGACGCTCAAGAGCCTCGGCCTCGAGATCCTTAAGGCGACCGGGTTCGGCGATGTCGCCGAGCGGGCCACAGCGTGGCGGATCTGGAGCGTGGTCCGTCACCGGCTGTCGGCCGGCGGAATCGTGGTGCTCTGGATCGACGAGGCGCACGATCTCTTTCACAGCAAGGGCCCGGGCGAGACCGACGCGATGCTCAACATGCTCAAGTCGCTGATGCAGTGCGAGAGCCCCGTCGTGCTTATCCTCAGCGGCACGGACCAGCTCGCGGAGATCATCGCCCGCGTTCCGCAGGTGGACCAGCGGCTGGCCCGGATCGTCCCGAAAGCGCTGATCCCGGGTGCGAGCGAGGATCACGTCGAGCAGGTCATGCGGATGTACGCGCAGCGCGCCGGACTGGCGGTCGTTGTCGCCGACGCGCTGCCCGGCCGTCTGATCCATGCCAGCCGGCGCCGTTTCGGCCGGATGGTGGAGACCGTGATCGCGGCGATCGGGCGGGCGTTCGAGGATGGCGCCCCGACCCTGACACGCATGCATTTCGCCCAAGCCTGGGGCGTGCAAGAAGGGTGCGACTGGGAGGACAACGTCTTCGTCGCGGCGGACTGGGCGGGCCTCGATCCGGAGGCCGCGGCGGAGCAGGCAGTAACGGCTCCCCAGGTGCTCTGGACCGAGCCGCGGAGGAGGGCGCGATGACGAGGTCGCGCGAGACGACGCCGCTTCTGTCGGGGGAGAGCCTCATGTCGTGGGTGGCGCGCACGGGACGCGACCGGACCGGGCTCGATCCGTCGGCGTTCCTGGACCTCGTGGGGCTGACCAGACGGGACGTCATCGCGGGCACGCCCGCCTGCCTCGACCGGCTCGCGGAAGTCGGCGAGGTCTCGCGCGAGAGCCTCGAACGGGGCGGCTGCGCTACGATCGACCGTCATCTGCAGGCGTGTCGCGGCGAGCGCTTTCACGGGGATTTCGCCGGACGCGGGCGCACGACGTTCTGCCCGTCCTGCCTTCTCGATGACGCGCGGCCGTACGGCCCGAGCCGAGGACGTCGCGTAGGAAGGCTGGCCTGGCTGTTCTCGCCGGTCCGCACCTGCGCCGTCCACCGGATCCCTCTCGTCCGCTTCCCGAACGCCTCCCCCGGCCGGCAATTCCAGGATATGGACGCCGTCGTTCCGGCGGACGCCGACCTCGAGGCGCTCGCCGCCGCGGCGCTTCCGCGCATGGTCTCGCCTCTGCAGGCCTATGTCGAAGCGCGTCTGGAAGGTGCCGCCAGCCCCGCATGGCTCGACGGGCAGCGGATCGACCAGGCGGCGATCGCCTCCGAGATGGTCGGAGCCTCCGTGCTCCACGGCACGCGCTTCGCCCGGCGCGCGTTCACTTAGGACCAGTGGGACGCGGCGGGGGCCGAGGGGTTCGGGGCGACATCGCTTGGCGACGAGGGGCTCTTCGAGGCCTTCGAGGAGATGTTTAGGAGCTTCCGGGCGCGGCAGGGCGTCGGCGGTCCGCAGGCGATCTTCGGGAGCCTTTTTGCGTGGGTGCGGGTCCCGAAACCAAGCCGCCCTTGCGGCCCGATCCGGGAGAGTCTGCGGGAGTTCATTGTCGGCCGCATGGCGATCGAACCCGGCGCGCGCTACCCTGCAAACACATTGTTGCGGCGGCGACGGCATTCGGCGTCGAGCCTCGCGCGCGAGAAGGAGATTCATCCCAAGACCCTCAACCGCGCTCTCGTCCTGACCGGCCTCGTGCCCGAGGGCGATCCCGATCGCGTCGACGGGCACCTCAGCGTCGAGGCGCGGACGGGAGAGCTTCTGGCCGACAGGCTCGCCGACGCGACCTCGGTCGCCCGGATTCCCGATCAGCTCGGCTGCACCCGGACCCAGGCCGAGCAGCTGGTGCGCCACGAATTCATCGATCGGATCTGCGGGAGGACCGGGCCGGACGAGACGATGTCGAACATGGTGGCGAATGAGGATGTCGACGCGTTTCTCGTCAGGTTCCGCGCAACGGGCGTGCCCGTGGAGAGTTCCGATGCGAACATGCGAAATGGCATCGACGCGGCCAAGGTCGCGAAACGAAAAGTCATCGACGTCGTCCGCCTCGTGCTCGAAGGGGAGCTCGCGCGCGTCGAGCTCCTCGACGAAGATCTGCGGCTCAAATCGGTTCTCGTGGATCCGGACGAGGTCGGCCGGCTGCTCGACGCGCGGGAGGCGCGCGGCAGGCTTCCGATCCGCGAGGCCGCCGAGCGGTTGCGTCTCAAGAACGGCGGCGTGCGCGCCTTGGTGACGGAACGGGACCGTGACGCGCGGCCGTATCTGCGGGCGTTCGTGAAAGGCGATCCGTTGAGCACCGAGACCTACTGGTTCGACCCGCTGGATCTCGACGAATTTGCCGCGGGTCACGTCGATCTCTCGACGCTCGCCGAGGAGCGCGGAATCTCCCCGAACGCACTTCGCAGACAACTTAATGATGACGGGATCGAGCCGATTTTTTCGTGGGAAAGGCTCGAAAAGCTGGTCTACCGTCGCGCCGATCTCTGACGCCAAAGCCTACAGTGAAATCTCGAAGAGCCGTCCCTTGGGGCGGCTTTTTTTTGTCTTTTAAGCGGCCATCGCAAGGGCCGGCATGTCCGTGTCAGCAGAGGGCGGCAACAGGCGGACGAAAAGGACGTTTTGTCGGCCGATCGCGTTCGAGAGCCCATAAAAACAAGGGTTCCGGCGCGTCCGAAAGGGCTATTATTGGCGAATTCGACAATCAGGCTGAACAGGCCCCCATAAACAGCCCTATCCGGCCATTTTGGTGCCCTGTTTGGACCCCATATTATGCTCTCAGCGTACTAACTGATTGAAAAGAAACAGTCGACCATTCCCGGAAAACTCGGGTGTCACGACGAAGCGGCGCCAAATGGTGAAGGCACGAGGCGATCTGGCAGGCGCGGCGCGCGGATACTTCCCCACCGGTCGCGCGCGCCGCGCCGATGAGTCCGGTCATGGGCTGAGGAATTGGCTCGGCCTTCCCGAGATCGTTCGCAGCGCGCGGTAGCGGTCTTTGGGGCGACGAGATGGAAATTAAGGTCCAAACCCAAATAGCGAACGACCTCATCCTTCAACCTTCCATGGTGCAGTCCGCCGCCTTGCGGACGACCGTGCATGTCCGGAGTGCTCATGGATCGCGGGGTTTGAGCACGTCATATGGGTTCAGTCGGCTTTCTCGATCTCGCCCGGGCGCCAGGTCTTGTCGATCCAAGGCTCCAGCGGGCCGTACATGCACAGGATGGTGAACCAGCTCTTGCCGGGGACGGTCTGTGGCCAGTTGCCCTCCATGCCTTTCGGAGCCTCCGGCGCGAACCAGACGTCATAGGAGCCGTCGGCGTTCGCGGTCATGCCCTCGGTCTGGCTTCCGACGGTCGAAACTCCCGTCCGGTCCGGAGCGGCGAGCGGGTCTGGGTATCGTAGAGGGTGACGGCCCGGAAATCGTTGACCGGCCCGTCCTCGGGCAGGTGTAGTCCGTAGGTCTTGGATCTGTCGAAGGGTTTCTTGTCGGCGTCGAGATAGGCCAGAGCGTAAACCGAGCCTTCGCCTGCCCGTGTCGTCGCCGCGGCCGGGGTCACGGCGGTGGCGTTAAAATAGAAAAGGACCCGCGCGTCGAGATCCGTCGCGCCGTCCGCCTCGAAGAACGTGTTCGTGTTGGCGTAAGGCTTTGTCGTAGAGCGTTTCGACCGTTGCGTCGGTCGGCACGCCGTCGAAGAACTCGAGCGTGCCGATGGAGGTCTCGACCCTGTCGGGGATCGGGATGGCGTTCAGGGTGTCCGCCGAGACCTCGGCCCGCGCCGCCGGTGACAGGGCCAGCAGGACGGCGACGGCGCCCGTGAGAAATACGCAGGTCAGGGTCGCGAGTTCCTACCGGGGACGGTCATTCGACGAGCTCGATCTCGCCCGGGCGCCAGGTCTTGTCGATCCAAGGCTCCAGCGGGCCGTACATGCGCAGGATGGTGAACCAGCTCTTGCCTGGGACGGTCTGGAGCCAGTTGCCCTCCATGCCTTTCGGAGCCTCCGGCGCGAACCAGACGTCATAGGAGCCGTCGGCGTTAGCGGTCATGCCCTCGGTCTGGCTGCCGATGGTCGGGAAGCTCTGGCCGGTCTGAAGCTGGGAGCGGGTCTGGGTGTCGTACATGGTCAGCGCCCAGAAGTCGTTGACCGGCACGTCCGCGGGCAGGGTCAGCCTGTAGGTCTTGGCGCCGTCGAACGCCTTCTTGTCCGAGTCGAGCAGGGCGAGGGCGTAATCCGAGCCTTCGCCCGCCCGGGTCGCGGCCATGGCCGGGGTCACGCCGCCGGCGTTGAAATAGTAGAGCACGCGCGCGTCGAGGCCCATCGTGCCGTCGGCTTCGAAGCTGGTGTTGTTGTTGGCGAATGCGGTGGACCAGACGCTGTCAGGATTGTCCGGATAGATCCGGACGCCGTCGATCCGGGGATGGAATGTGATGGCGCGGGCGGTGGCGTCCGCCAGGGTCGCGGCTTCTGTCAGCAGGTTTCTCATCCGGTCGTCGGGGGCGAAGGGCCGGCCCTTGACGATGCCGATGGAGGCGATCGCGCCGCGGACTTCGGGGCTGATCGCATCGATCGGTTCCTCCTGGATCACCGCGTCGAGGTTTTCGAAATAGGAGAAATCGCTGGGAAAGACGGTGTTGAAGGCCTCGTTGGACATGTTGACGAATTCGGTGGCGGCCGGAGCGGCGGCCTCCTTCAGCGGATAGACCCGGAGTTTCGAGGTGATGTTCTCGACCGCCGGTTCGAGCCCCTTGGCGATGGAGCCGCGCAGGAACATGAAGTTGCGGTTGGTAGGCGGCTTGAGCAGGAAATAGCCCTCGGGGATATCGCCCGCGTAGCCCGGCGGCACCACGAGGTATTTGCCGCCTTTGCCCTCGTCGGGTCCGGTCACGCCCATGTTGCCGACGAAGCGCTGCCAGGCGTCGTTGAGGAACCCGAGCATGCCTGGCGGGATCTCGATCACGGTCGGGCCGTCCTTGGCGAGATCGGTGTAGGTGTAGGCGTAGAGCGTCGACGTGTTGGCGGTGACGACGAGCGTCTGGCTGTCCATCAGGTTCTCAAAGAGCGCGATCCTGTTGGCGCCTTCGGCTCCGGCATCGGCGAGGCCCGTCCGGACGTTGTACATCGAGACGGCGCCGACATTGTCGAGAAACACCTCCATGCCACGCATACGGTCGAGGTTGTCGTAGAGCGTCGCGACGGTGGCGTCGGTCGGCACGCCGTCGAAGAAGTCGAGCGTGCCAATGGACGTCTCGACGGAGTCTGGGATCGAGATCGCGTCGAGGGTCTCCTGCGAGACCTCGGCAAGGGTCGGCGACGCCAGCGCGGCGAGGCTCACGAGGCCGCCGGTCAGGGAATATCGAAGGGTCATGGATGCTCCTCAGTACGGGGTTCGGAGTTGGCGGTGCTTGTGGTCACGGGCGCCGAACCGATCGGCGCGCCGATGAGGTCTCCGGACTAGTTGGTTCGCGGCGTCGGGGGCCCGGGAAAGCTCCACGTCCCGTCTATGATCGGCTGTTCCGGCTCGTACATGCGCACCGCGTAATTCCAGCCTTCCATGATGGGCAGGCAGTTCTCCACCCCCTCGCCGCAGCCGCCGAACCGGATGGTGTAGGAGCCATCGGCGCTAGGCTTGGCGATCAGGTTGTTGAGGCTGTAGGCGTTGAGGTCGTTCTACTGGAAATAGCCCTTCTCGTTGTAGAGGCTGATCGACCAGAAGCCCTTCACCGGCACGTCCTTGACCGTGATCTCGTATTCGCCGACCGGCAGGTCGGGCTGCACGTTGACATAGACCGCGTTCTTGTCCGGCAGACCGCCCCACGCCGAGGCAGTGCCGATCATGAAGTGGACCGGGTTGACCTCCTCTTTCGAGCCGAAGGTGTGGATGTAGCGCTTCAGCCCCTTGGCGAGGTCGAGAACGGGTTCCAGCGTCGCTTCGTAGCTTGGCTTGTCGTAATCCGGCATGACGAAGGCCGTGTCGGATCCGGCCTCGATCACGATCTGATCCTGGAGCGAATGTGCCGCAGCGAGTTCGGCTTGGTCCTCGGGGTTGGCGAGGGTGCGGATGACGAGGCCGACGACGGGCGTGTCGAACGTGTCCACGGTCAGCTCATGGTCGCCGGCGCCGTAGAATACCTCGTTCACGTAGCCGTCGTTGTTGATAACCATCAGCGACATGTAGCGGTCGCCGGCATCCGGCAGGGTCACCGTTGCGCCCCTGGAGATGTCGACCACGCCGAGGCTGTAGAGGGTGTCGCGGTTCATCCGGATCACGTTCTGCTTGGCGATCGCCACCGGCGCGTGGTTGTGGTGCAATGCGTTGACGCCGCCGGCGAGCTTGACGATGCCGTCGAATTCGTAATCGGTCTGCGCGCGGTTGAAATTGTCGACATTGACGGTGATCGCGTCCGCGGCGACCAGCGCCGTCGCGGAGAGTACGGAGACCGCACTTGCCAGCAGGAGGGTGGTCGGAAGTCTCATCTGTCGGGAACCTTTCAATTGAGCCAATATGCTCGGGAGGTCGGCGGCGTCACCTCGGTATCCGAAACGCGCGCATCATCGGATGCTTCCTTCGTGGTGCCCGGTTTCAAGGCTATTCCGGGAAGAGCAGCGTCATCTGGAAGCGCCCGCCCCAGCCATCCGGGCCGAACTCGGCGGAGTCGGCGTAGTAGCGGGCGCCGAGGCTGAACTGGACGGGGCGGTTGCCGAGCTTCACCACCTGTGCCACGGCCGCGTTGATCGGCACCGACCACTCCTCGGTCTCCCAATTGTAGGTCGACTCGGTGTTGAGGGTGAACGAAGTCGCTTTCGGCGTGGTGTAGCTGACGAAGGGCTGCAGGAACGTCGCCGAGATGTCGCCGTCCTCGCTGTCGCCGTTCAGCGACCAGATGTGGTTGGCGAGGCCGCCGATCGTCCAGCCGTCCTTCTGACGCAGCGCCACGCCGGTGAGGCCCGCCCCCCACTGGTTGGTGGCGATCCCGTCGGTCGCGGTCGGGATCAGAAAGACCGGCCCGACGCCCCAGACGATCCCGGCGCTGGTCGGGGCCTTGGGCGAGAAGAATAGGCTCTGCGTTGTCGCGCCAAGACCGAATTGCGAGCCGGCGCCGGGGATCACGCCATCCTGGCTTACGACCGGCACGATGGTGCGCGAGATCACGTTCCAGTCGGGGCTGATCGAGATCGGGATTACCGGCTGGACGTTGAGGGTCCACTGGTCGCTGTCGCCGGTCGTGAAGCCTTGGTTATAATTGAGCTGGAACGGCAGGCTGATGAGCTCGGCGATCGGGTTCGAGAGCTTCTTGGCGAGCGCGGCGGCATCGCCGGACCCGGCGCCGGCCTGCGCGGCGGCGGCGGTCTGCGCCGGTGCGGCCTGTGGCGCCAGGCTCAAGGCCAACGCTGCGAGGCCGGTGGCGAGAGAGCGGGAGCATGTCATCGGGTGTTTCCTTCCGAGTCTATTGGCGGCGCCCTTGGCCCGGCTGGAATCGGCCGCCGGAGAGGATCAGAAAGCGTACTGGACCCCGAAGACGGGGCGTTGAGTTTGACCGACGCGTCCACGCCGTCAATCTCCTTCTCGTTGTCGAGATATCGTCACCCGGCGCGGACCGCCCAGTGATCGTCGAGATGGTAGCCGACGGTCGCTAGCGCCTGCCAGGTCGAGTCGGCCCCGCCCTCAAAACCGCCGACATCGGCGGCCACGACGACCGTCCACCTGTCGTTGAAGCGAAAGCCGACGCGACCGCCGATCAGCGGATTGAGCCAATCCTCGCTCAGCCGGGTCCCTTCGCCGGGCAATCTGCCAGCATCCAGCGACAGGTCGAGTTCGACCGAATAGCCTCGGACACCGCCAAGCAAATCGGCGGCGACCGCTGCGTCCTCATAGACCCGATAGGCCACGTAACCGCTCAGCGTGGCGACCCTGGTCTCGACCGTCGCGCCGTCGAACAGCACGCCGAAGGGTGTGTCCTCTTTCGCGGAAAGATCCGCGTAGATCAGGTCGACGACCATCCCCCACTTGCCGCGGCGGGCTTCGAAGGTGCCCATGAACGCGAAATCAAGGTCGGAAAGCGCGTCGCCGCCGCTCCTGTCGGCGGTGAAGGATCCGCGTTCGGTGCCGAACGCCGTCGTGACGCCGGGGATCCAGACGTAGGGAGTCAGCGTGAAGGTCCAGTCGGTCTCCTGCGCAACCGAAGCCACTGGCAACGCCGCTGCGATCGCGACCAGAGGCCCGCCGGACCTGTCCGTGCGGTTCACCGCAGCACCGCGCGCCTGTAGCCGCGTCTGCGCACGCCCGCGACGGAAAGAGGCGTCAGGGGCATGCCGATCACGTCGATGAACAGCGACACCGCGCCGCCCTCGACCGGCATCTCAACGTCGAGGATCCGCACGGTGTAGTGGAGACCCGCGCCATCGATCTCGGGATCACGCAACTCGACGACCACCTCGCGCAGCGTGCCGTCCAGGAGGATCGAAAGATCGGCGTTCGGCGGATCCGAGAGGAAGCTGTCGGTCCCTTCGCTCCAGAACGGCACGAAGGCCTCGGTGGTCATATCGCCGGCGATCCGCTCGGGCCTGTCGCTGAAGAACAGCGTGACCGGACTGACCCCGTTGAGGGAGAGCCAGTTGCGGTTCGCGTCGAACGCCAGTCCCGTGGCGGTCTGCACGTAGAGGAAATCGGCCTTGGGTTGGGCATCGTCGGTGGGCTGCGCCCTGGTGGGGCGGATTGTCCCGAGCGCCAGGAGAAGGCCCGCTCCGGCGGCAAGTACATGCCGCCGGGGTAGCTGCGAGGCGGCGTGAAGGCCGTGCTCCGTCTGTATCGGCGGGATCGAAGCCCTGCGCGGCATGGACGGGGTTTCGCGCACGCTCATCATGCCACCTCGATCTCGGAAAGCCGCCAGGACTTGTCGAAGAACGACGGCAGCGGGCTGTAGAGGCGCAGGATGGTGAACCAGCCCTTGTCCGGGTCGGTCTGGATCCAGTTGCCGCGTTCGACGCCGTCGGGCCGTTCGGGCGCGGAGTATACCGTCGTGGAGCCGTCCGTATCGGCCGTCGCCGCCGGCGAAGGATAGCTCTGGCTGCCAGCGCGCGGGTATCTCTGTGGCGTCTGCAACATCGAACGGGTTTGGTTGTCGTAGACGGTGAGCGACCAGAACGCCTTTGCCGGGAGGTCCTTGGGCAGCGTCACCTTGTAGGTCTTCGCACCATCCATCGGGGCGCCTGCGGCATCGAGAAAGCCCATCAGGTACTGCGAGCCCACGCCCGGGATGGTCATGATCATGCCCGGGCTGTCGAGGGTGTAGCCGTAATAGAACGCGGTGCGGCTATCGAGGGTGCACGCGCCGGTCGGCGGCAGCGGCTTGAACATGCCATCCGCGAAAGCGGGCGGCGGGGTCTCGAAGAAGGCGCCGCCGTCCCAGAGCATGTTGCCCCACATCGAATCCTCGTAGTAGGCCCAGTCCGGATGCCGCTCGAAGGGGTGCCAGTTCAGCACCCGCCCGGGGGCCTGGCCAACGGCGGCGGCGTCGGTCAGAATGGCCTTCATCCGGTCGTCTGGCGCGAAATCCTTGCCCTTGACGATGCCGATGGCGGCGAGCTGACCGGCGAGTTCCACGTCATAGCTGGTGGTGGGCTCGGCCTGGACGTTCTCGTTGATCCATTCGTAAAAGCCGTAATCGCTGGGCGGGACCGTGTTGAACGCCACGTCGCTCGCCTCCACGAACGTCGTGTCGGGGACCTTCGGGTCCTGCCCCGAGGCGAACCTCGCCGGTCAGCGCCTGTGCGATGCTGGTGCCGAAACCGCCCTCCGCATAGGGGTAGATCTTTATGTTGGCCTTGACGTTCGCGACCGCCGGCTTCGGATCGGTTTCCACCAGATAGGCGCGCGAGGCGTAGAGGACCCGGTTCGTCTTCGAGTGGGCCACGAAGTAGCCGCCCTCGGGCAGAGGGCCGTCGTAGTCCGGGCCGACGATCAGATACTTGCCGCCTAGACCGCGATCGGGTTCCGGCTTGCCGATGTCGATGATCCAAGAGAACCACATGTCGTTGATGGTCCCGACGGCGTCAGAGGGCTGCTCGATCACCATCGGCCCGTTCGAGAGGTCGATGACGGACAGGTAGTATACGGTGTTGGCATTCCCGGTCAGGAACAGGGACTTTGAATCCAGCAACTCCGACGTGATGATAACGTCGTTGTAGTCCGCGCCGATACTCTGGAAGCCCTTGTGGAGCCCGAGGGCCGAAGCGCCGCGGAAGCTGTTGTTGTAGACATT
>JBBQYB010000036.1:0-24347 GCA_038209095.1 Rhodobacterales bacterium | reverse complement strand
CGACATCCGCCCGGCCATCGCCCGCACCCCCGCCAGCACGGCCCCCGCATCCACCCCGTCCGCCAGATCCACCTCGATCGCCTCCCCCTCGCGCCAATAGGACGAGATCTGCAACACCGACGGCCCCGACAGCCCGCGATGGGTGAACAGCAACCCTTCCGCGAAATCCGCCCGCCCGCAGCGCACCCGCGCCCGCACCGACACGCCGGCGAGTTCCGCCATCCCCGCCCGTTCCGCATCCGTGAAGGTCAGCGGCACCAGCCCCGGCCGCGTCTCCACCAGCCCCAGCCCGAACTGCTCGGCGATCCGGTAGCCAAACGCACTCGCCCCCATCTTCGGAATGGACTTGCCGCCCGTCGCAACCACCACCGAGGCCGCCGCGATCAGCCCCGCCCCGGTGCGCACCACGAACCCGTCGCCCCGCTCCACGCCTTCGACCGAGACGCCGAGCCGCAAATCGACCCCGGCGCCCCGGCAATCCTCCACCAGCATCGCCACGACCTCCTTCGCCGAGCCGTCACAAAACAACTGCCCCAGGGTCTTCTCGTGCCAGGCGATCCCCGCCGCATCGATGCGCGCAATGAAATCGCGCGCGGTAAACCTGCTCAACGCCGAGGCCGCAAACCGCGGATTGCCCGACAGGAACCGCTCCGGCGTCACATGCAGATTGGTGAAATTGCACCGCCCGCCCCCCGAAATCCGGATCTTCTCCCCCGGCGCGCGCGCATGGTCGAGCAACACCACCCGCCGCCCCCTCCGCCCGGCCTCGATGGCGCAGAACATCCCCGCAGCCCCGGCCCCCAGCACGACCACATCCACCCGCTCCATTCCGGACCTCCGCATCACGCCGCACTTCTCGCCCGCAGGTCAGAAAAGGACAATCCCCGGCCCGGTCCGCGAAACCATGAAGCAGTGACCCAAGCCGCGCGATGGCCCGACCGACACCCGCCCACCCACAAAACGTCGGCGCTGCGCGCAAACCCGTACCCAGATGTATTCATCATCTCGCCACGATGCGGAGGCGATCACTGAGTGAGCCCTTGACCGCTTCAGGTCAAAATCTGCAATTCTCTGAGCCAACTCCGCATCTGACAGTCAGCTCACCGAACAAGACCGCGAGGTGCCTACCTTCATGAAACTGGCACATGCACGTCCGCCACAAATTGACCCGAGTATACCTATGCCAAAGTCGCAAACGAAGTTGCCATCACCAGCTCAAAGTCACTTGGGACGGAGTGGAAGAAACTTGCGTTGACAAAGGCTCTGGAACTCTGGATGCATGTTGTAAGATGAAATCTAGCGCACTCACTAAGGACGGCTCTTGATGAACGGTGCGGAAGCGTTGGTAGAAACCATGCTGGCATCCGATGTGGACGTTTGCTTCGCAAATCCTGGTACTTCCGAAATGCATTTTGTTGCCGCGTTGGATACCCATCCGGAAATGCGGTGCATCCTATGCCTTTTCGAGGGCGGTGCTACGGGCGCAGCGGACGGGTACGCGCGCATGAGCGGTAAGGTCGCGGGAACTTTGCTGCATCTGGGGCCAGGATTTGCCAATGGCTGGTCCAATTTGCACAATGCGCGCAAGGGCCGGTCGGGGATCGTCAATATCGTCGGAGATCACGCCGGATATCACCTGAAACATGACGCGCCCTTGCAATCTGATCTGGATGGCGTTGCGGGGTCCATATCGCATTGGATGCGGCGGGCGACCGACAGCTCGATGGTGGCAAGCGCGGGCGCCGACGCCATCCAGGCAGCGCACCTCGGTCAGATTGCGACGCTCATCCTCCAAGCGGATGCTGCGTGGGGGGAAAGCGTCACGGGCCCGGCGCAAGCAGCCCCTTCTCCCAAAAGGCACCGGCCGGCGCCCGACAGGATTGCCGCGGCGGCACAAGCGCTCGCAGAACCGGGGGCCGCGTTGCTCCCTAGCGGACCTGCCTTGTACGGTGTCGGCGCGGAACTGGTAGGTCGGATCGCAGCGCGCAGCGGTTGCCGCATGCTCGCTCCCTTCTTCGCGCCGCGCATTGAATTTGGCGAGGGTGCGGTGAAGTTTAAACAGTTGTTCTACGCGGGCGCTCACAATGCGGAACTTCTGCGGGACGTCACACGGATCGTTCTGGTGGGAGAGAACCCGCCGGTGAATTTTTTTGCCTATCCCGAAATGCCTTCCACGCCCGAACCAGCGGGGTGTGCGATCGACCGATTGTGCTATGAAGATTGGGACGTTCTTTGGACACTCCAGGCTTTGGCCGATACTCTTGGAGTGGACGGAACCGAAGTTATAGCGCGCGTCGAGCAGGTTGTACCCGACGCACGGACCGGCCCCTTGACGGCAGAGGGTATCGGGCGGGCATTGGCCAGCGCTCTACCAGCCGGCGCAATCATTTCCAACGAAGCGGTCACGGCGAGCTTCGCCATCTTCCCACATGTCAACGCGTCCACCCGGCACGATCGGATTAACAACACCGGCGGGTCGATTGGTCTGTGCTTGCCAAATGCGCTCGGCGCCGCAGTCGCCTGCCCGGATCGTCCGGTATTCGCGGTCTCTGGGGATGGTTCCGCAATGTATCAGGTCCAGTGCCTATGGACCGCCGCCCGCGAACGCATGGACATCACATTCATTATCGTTGCCAACCGTGGCTACCAAATTCTTCATCGGGAGCTTGAGGCGCAGGGCGCGCCGAAGGCCGGTCGAAACGCCCGCATGATGTTCGACATCGAAGATCCATTGCTTGACTGGGTCGCATTGGCAGCGGGTCACGGCGTTTCCGGTATTCGGGTTGACACGGAAGAGGCTCTAGCATCTGCTCTTGCGACTGCCAGCGCGACTGAAGGTCCGTTCTTGATCGAGGCAGCAATCTGAAATCGAGCAGACCGCCAACCTCGAAACCGTCTTGCGTTCCGGTCTTGGCTGCTTGCTGCCCAAAAATCACACGGATTCTAAAGTTTCGGTGCGTGGCCTTCCAGTGCGGATCTGCAAAGACCATTTTCAACGAACTGATGGCGCTCCTGCGAGGCGTCGCATCCGCCGTTCTGGGCTCTCAACCGTCAAGCGTCGAATCTCATTGGATGACACCCTAGCCCGCAGAACCGACATCCAGACGACAGCGTCCATGCAAATTTCTGTGCAGGGACGGTCTCCCACCGAGAGAGTGGTTGTGACTTCTTCCAGGCGTGCGCCTCGACACATCTGGCAGCGTGCGTGCATTGCTCGGCCGCCCTTTTTCGTTCAATCGACTGGAACCACGAAAGAACGTGCGATGACATCACAGACGGCGGCGGAGCAAGCCGGTGCCTGTCGCGCGCGTTCGACAAAGCTATTAACCCAACTTTCCATCAGGTTAACAAAATACGGAATACCATTTTATTACAGTGACTTACCATTTTGTCCACGCGTGGACAAACTGCGGACCCCGCCTCACTCCTCTGCAATCACCCGCCGCTCATAGAACCGCGGGGCCGCCAGCGTCAGGTTCTTCGCCTGGAACACCTCCGGCGTCTCCCAGTCCGGCTCCTCGCCCGCGAACAGATCGAGGAACGCGATCCCGAGGCTCGGGTCCTGCGACACATTCTCGCGAAACGACCACCAGGCCCGGATCTCGCCCAGCGCCGGCACGACCCGCCGGTCCTCGTGGAAATCCTGCTCCAGCACCGCCGAGCGGATGTTCAGGCAATAGGCGACGTAGACATACCCCTCGGGCCAGAAATATGCCGGGTTGCTCATGTCCGCCCCCTCGGGCCGGCCGGTCGCGCTCAAGGGCCGGTGCTTGAGGAGCATGCGCAGCATCAGACCCGCGGAAAACCCCACGAACGCGCGCCGGTCCTCCGCGGCCCCGCCCTTCTGCGCGTCGAACGCCCGGAGCCAGTCGAGAAACGCTGCCGCCACCTTCGCGTCGTCGAGCGCGTAGTCGACGCCGGTCTCTGCCGCGATCTTCTCCACCTGCTCGGCAAAGGACGTGCGGAACCACCGCAGCCTGCGCACGGACTTGCGGATCGGCCGGTGCGTCGCGTCGTCCCGTTTCAGCGCCTTGCTCATGCCGCCTCACACCGCCTCGGCATAGGTCGAGAGCAACCGCGCGAGCCCTGCTGCATCGGCCTCCGCCGCCTCGGCCTCCAAAGTACCCACCACGTCGACACAGAGCCCGAGCAGGGCGGCCTCGTCCTCCGGTGTCTCGCGCGCGACCAGCATCCACAACATCGTCGCCACCGCGGCCTGCCGCACCAATCGGCCCTCGGCAGGCCCCATGCCGAACGGCGTCCCGGGCACCAGCCCCACCACGTCGCCCTGTTCGAGCGCCAGCACCAATCGCGCCGCCGCCTCCGCCGAGGCCTGCCCCGGCCCCGCCGCCCGCCAGGCCACCGCCGCGAGCGTCTCGCTCGCCATCAGATCCGCCCGGCCCAGCCGCTCCAGCGCCGCCTCGAGTCCGAACACCGCCGCCCGCGCGAAGGCGGGCCCCGGATCCTTCGCCGCGGCGATCTCCTCCAGCCCGTTGATCCGGCCGCCGGCCCCGCGCCGCACGAGCCCCCGCGCCGAGGCCGCCATGCCCTCGAAATCGGACATGAGTTCGCGCGCGAGGGACAGCACCGGCTCGGGCAGCGCCTGCCGGATCGGCTCCGCGAGACGCTTCGATTGCTCCACCGAATGTCTCACGCCGCGCGCCAGATCCCGCGCCGGCAGGGTCAGCTCGCGTAGGCTCGGCGGTGTATACGATGCCGTCATGTCATCCTCCCCGCAGCCGCCCCGGCGACCGCCCGGTATATCACGACATATAATCCCTTCTCGGCGTCAATGCCATGAACTCCCGCGTCCCTTCGAGCGACGTGATGACCGCCTGCGACCCGAGGCCCATGGCGTTCTGCGCCGACGCCGCCTGCCCGAGCGCCACGCAGTCCTCCACCGGCAGCCCAAGGCTCAGCCCCGTCGCGAACCCCCCGTTGAAACAGTCCCCGCAGCCGCAGGTGCAGACCACGTCGATGTCATAGGCCGGGGCACGAAACCCGCCCGTGCCGTCGCGATAGAGCGCGCCCTCCCCGCCCAGCGTCAGGACCACCGCCCCCGCCCCGTGGTCGAGCAAGAACGCGGCGATCGCTTCCAGGTCCGACATCCCCGACAGCGCCGCGGCCTCTTCCTCGGACGGCAGGAAGTAATCCGTGAACGGCAGCAGGGGCGCGATCAGCGCCATGTCCGCGGGCGTGCTCGCAAAGACGTCGAGGGTCGTGATGCAGCCGCGCGCCTTCGCGGCCCGCAGGATCTCCAGCGTGCGCCCGCCGTCCATCCGGTCCATCAGGCCCACGCCGCCCACATGCAGGATCCGCGTATCGAGCACGCTCTCGACCTGCTCGTCCGTCACGTAGAAGGCAGCCGTGGCTCCGCGCTTGTGCAGGGCCGGCCGCGCCCCGTCGGGCCGGGTCGCGACGATCGACGACGACGTGGACGCCCCCGCGCAGCGTTCCATGTTCGCAATGTCGACGCCGAAGCGCCCGAGCTTCATCAGCACCCAGTCGCCCATGTCGTCGTGCCCCACGCCGCCCACGGCCTGCGCGCGCAACCCGTGCTTGGCCGCGACGATCACGGCGCTGCCCGCCGCCCCCGAGACCGCCAGCGTGAAATCCTCGACATAGAATGTGCCGGCCCCCGGGGGGATCTGCGTCACCGGCCGCGCGAGACAATCGAACGTGATGAACCCCATGGAGGTATAGTCGAACCGCATGCCGCTCACCCGATCCGCCGGCCAGAGCCCGCGTCGAAGAAATAGAGCCGGGAGCGGTCGAACGTCACCGCCTCGCCTACGTCGAGCGCCGAGCGGTAGTCCCGCCGGGCCTTGACCTCGATCAGCTTCTCGCCCGCCTTCATCGTGAGATACGTGGACTCGCCCGTCGGCTCCACGCCGTAGACCTGACCGCGCAGATGCGCGTCCTCCGCCCCCACGTGGCAATCCTCCGGCCGCACGCCGAGCGTCACCGGCCGATCGCCCGCGACGGGCACGCCCGCCACCTCGATCCCCGCGGCCCGAAACACCCCGCCCGAGACCTCGCCCTCGATCAGGTTCATGGGAGGCGACCCGATGAAGCCCGCCACGAAGGTGTTCGCGGGATCCGCATAGATCTCGTCCGGCGTGCCGATCTGCTGGATCAGGCCGCCCTGCATGACCACGATCCGGTCGGCGAGCGTCATGGCCTCGATCTGGTCATGGGTGACGTAGACGGTGGTGATCCGCAGTTGCCGTTGCAGATGCTTGATCTGCACCCGCATCGCCTGGCGCAGCTTCGCGTCAAGATTCGACAGGGGCTCGTCCATCAGGAACACCTGCGGCTGGCGCACGATGGCCCGGCCGAGCGCCGCCCGCTGGCGCTGCCCGCCAGAGAGGGCGGCGGGCTTGCGGTCGAGATAACTGCCGAGTTCGACCATCTCCGCCGCCTCGCGCACCATCCGGTCCTGCTCGGCGCGCGGCACGCCGCGCATGCGCAACGGAAAGCGGATGTTCTCGTAGATCGTCATGTTCGGATAAAGCGCATAGCCCTGGAACACCATGGCCACGTCGCGGTCGCGCGCCTCGACGTCGTTCATCACCTCGCCGTCCATGCGGATCTCGCCCATCGACGGCTCCTCGAGACCCGCGATCATGCGCATGGTCGTGGTCTTGCCGCAGCCCGAGGGCCCGAGGAACACCACGAACTCCTCGTCCGCGATGTCGATGTTGACGTCGCGCACGCCCCAGACGGCGCCCCATTTCTTCTGGATCCCGCTCAACTCGATCCGCGCCATGCGCCTTATCCTTTCACTGCGCCCATGGTCAGACCGCGCGACAGATGTTTCTGGATGGCCACCACCACCACGAAGACCGGCACGAAGGCGAGAAACGCCACCATGGCGATCGCATTGTAGATCACCCCGTCCGAGCCGCCGGTGAAGTTCGCAAGCGCCACCGAGAGGGTATAGGCCCGGCTCGTCGAGGCGATCAGCAGGGTGAACAAGAACTCGTTGATGGCGAAGATCGCAGCGATAACTCCCGCGGTGATGATGCCTGGCAGGCAGGCGGGGATGATGATCTCCCACAGGATGCGCAGATCCGACGCCCCGTCCGTGCGGGCCGCATCCTCCAACTCGGGCGGGATGTCGAGCATGTAGGAGCGGATGATCCAGGTCACGAGGCTGAGGTTGATCGCCGCATAGATCAGCATCAGGGCCCAGATCGTGTCGAGCAGGCCCATGTCGCGGAACAGGAAGAAGATCGGGATCGCCACGATCGCCGGCGCCATCATGCGGGTCGACAGAATGTAGAACCCGATGTCCTCGCGATAGCGATAGCGATAGCGGCTGAGCGAATAGGCCGCCGGGATCGCGAGCACCAGACAGATCACCACCGACCCGAGGATGGCGAGCACCGAATTGCGCAGATAGAGCGCCATGGGCCAGTCGCTCCAGATCATGCGCCAGGCATCGAGCGAGAAGGTCGGCCAATAGATCGGCTGCGGCGTGATGATCTCGGTGCGCGGCCGGAACCCGATCGACAGGAACCACAGCACCGGCAGGATGCAGAACAGCGCCCACCCCCCCAGAACCAGATACCGCAGAACCCGGCTCTCACCCTTCTTGCGGCGCTTGGCTGCGGCCATGCCTATTCCCTCCCCGACCGGAACGCGCGTTTGACCACCGTCTGGGCCACGATGATCGTCAGGATCAGCATCAGCACCGAGGCCGCCGAGGCATAGCCGAAGTTGAACGTCTTGAACCCCGTGCGGTAGATGAAAAAGCTGATGGTCTCGGTCGCCCCCCCGGGGGTCCCTTGGGTCATGATGAAGACGTTCGCGAACATCGTCGTGATATCGATCCCGCGCAGCACCACGGCCACCGCCACCACCGGCATCATCATTGGCAACGAGATGTTCCAGAAGATCGCGGGCCAGGATGCCCCGTCGAGGCGCGCGGCCTCCTCGATCTCCTCGTCCTGGCTCTGAAGGCCAGCGACGAAGATGATGAATAGGAACGGCGTCCACTGCCAAACGTCTGCCACGATCAGCGACAGCCGCGCGAGCCAGATCGACGACAGGAAACTGACGTTCGCCTCGATCAGCCCCGCCCGCATCAGCAGATCCGACACCACCCGCCCGTCGTTGAACGCGAGCTTCCAGATGAACGCGACCGCCGAGGGCATGAACAGCATCGGCACCAGAAAGATGATCCGCCAGCCCTTGATGAACGGATCGCGGTAAGCGTGATAGGCGAGCAGCAGCGCCAGCGCGCATTGCGTCGCAAGTGCTATGCTCCCGATGATCGCGGTGTTGCGCAGCGCTTGCCAGAACTCCCGGTCGCCCAGCAGGTCGCGGTAGTTCTCGAGCCCGACGAAGGTCCATGAATTGAACCGCACCAGGAACAGGCTCTGATAGATCGCATAGATCCCAGGATAGAGCGTGATCATCAGCAGATACCCAACCGCCGGTGCGACCAGCAGATAGGGGAACGCCTTGCGCAGCCGGCGCGAGCGGCGCACCGCGGGTCTCGCCGCCGGCACCAATCGGTCTTCTGTCGTGGAGAAGGTTGCCACTGGCCTCGCCGTCCCTTGTCCTTCAGTCCCGACCCGGCACTATTCCAGGATCTTCCTCACCTCGGCGGCCACGGCGTCCCCGAGCGACCGGTTCGCCTCCGCGAGCAGATGGATCCCGTCCACCCCCACGCCGCCTTTGTCCACGATGCCCGCCGCGTCGAAGAAATGCGCGCCGGCCGCGGTCGCGATCGCGGAAAAGATCGGCTGCAGGGCTGCGAGCTTCTCCGGGCCGTCCGCGAAACTCTCCGCCGCACCGGGGTCGATCTCGTCGCCGAGCGGCGGCGGGCTCACCACCAGAACCTCGGGCGCATCATAGGCGTACCACCCGAGGCCCGAGCCCCGCTGGACGATGTCGATCAACTCGCCCATCCCGAGCCCGATCTCCAGCGGCGAGCGGTCCAGATGACGTTTCGTGTCGTTGGTGCCAAGCATTATGATGACGAGCTCCAGCGGCTCGTGGCTCATGAGGGCGGCGTCGAGGTAATCCGCGCCGTTCATCAGCCCCGGCGCATCCGGGTCCTCCACGTTCGTGGTCCGCCCGCTCAGCCCTTCCGTGATCACAGCATAACCGTCCCCCAGCGCCTCGGCCATCACGTTGGGCCAACGGTCCTCCGGCGCATGGCGCGTCGTGGGCACGATGGGATCCACCGGCTTCCACCCCCAGGTGATGCTGTCGCCGAAGACCAGCACATTCTTGGTGGCCGCCTCCTGGGCCGTGGCGGGCATCACCCCGAGCACCAGGGCCAGGCTGACGGCGGTCGCGATCTTTCCGAACATGGTCCGGTCTCCTCTCTGGCGGTCGGGGCCTCCAGGGCCTCGCTGGCGTTCCGGCCGGGCGCAGCACCCGGCCGGTCGGTGCGTCTCGGGTCGCAGCCCGCCTCAGAACGGCAGCGGCTTGTCCTTGCCGATCCAGAGGCCCGGTGCGGTCGCCGCGAAATCCACCGGCGGCGTGCCGCCGTAGAAGCCGTTGCGATCCATGATTGCCTTGACCGCGGCGGAGCCGTTGTCGAGCGCCTCCTTGCCCGAGATCTGGCCCGCGATGGCGCGGTTGATCTCGTTGCCGATGGCCTGCTCCATCTCGAACATGCCGGGCAGGCGCGGGGCGCACCAGGCATAGTCGAGGCTGGTGGACCAGACCTCCGCCGGCTGCGAGACCGATTGCAGTACCGGGTTCGTCAGCACCGAGCGATAGCCGGGTGCCACGCCATTCGCGTTGGCCTCGTTCATCGCCATGATCGACGCCGTGGTCAGGAACCCCAGCATCAGGAACGCGCCTTCCGGGTTCTGGCTGGTGGAGGCGACGCACGAGGTCGAGCCCGCGATATTGGGCGGCGCGAACCGCCCGCCCGCCACGCGCGGCGTGTAGATCGTCACGAAATCGTCCACGATGGTCGACTGGTCCGGCCGCATCGCCTGGGTGCCGCTGTCCTGCCAGGACATGTTGCTGGCCACCTGGCCGCCGAGCCAGGCCGCGCGGTTCTCGCCCCAGCCGGCCCCCACCGTGCCCTCGCCGGAATTCTTGGCGAGTGCGAGCAGGATGTCGATGCCCTGCTGGCCCGCGTCCCCGTTGAAGATCGGGTTCCAGTCCGCATCGAACAGGTCCATCCCGCACTGGGCTGCGATGTGCTCCCAGCTGTAGGTCGACCAGAAGCCGCGCCCGCCCATGATGCCGATGCCCGCGACACCGGGGGCCACGTTGTTCAACTCCGCCGAGATGCGGATCAATTCGTCATAGGAAGGCACGCTGGTCCATCGGTCGATCGGCCCGCCGAGCAGCGTCTCGACGTAGCTCTTGCGCAGATGCACCTGCTGGATGTCGCAGTCGAAGGGAATCCCGTACATCTGCCCGTTGAAATACCCGTAGTTCAACCGGTAGGTGTCGTAGAAATCATCGAGCGGCAGGCCCCATTTCGCCGCATACTCATCAAGCGGCGCGAGAAACCCCGGGGCCGCGAAATCGCCGAGCCAGGGCGAGAAGAACTGGAGCGCGTCGAAACTCGCATTGCCCGAGATGAACTCCGCCACTGCTTTGTCGTAGAAGCTGTCGTCGGGGATCGGCACCAGCTCCACCGCGATCCCCGAGAGCTGCTCGAACGGTACGAGCGCCTCGGCCGCCGATTCCTGGTCCGCGGCCCCGATCGCGAAGCGCACGGTCTTGCCGGCCTGTTCGCCACGCACCGCCTCCCAGTCCACCGTGCGGATCCAGTCCTTGTTCGGGTCCCACATCGGCGTGTTGTCGAGATTGTAGAGCGTGCGGTAATCCTCGCGGACGTACTGATCCACCGAGATCGTGTCGAGCACGCTGGCCGGATCGGGCAGATCCTGCGCCCGCGCGCGCGCGCCGAGCGCGAAGGGGGCCGCACCAGCGACGCCTGCCGCAGCAGCGCCCCGCAGCACGGATCGACGCGAAAGCCCTGAAAGTCTGGTCATTTGGTCTGTTCCTCCTGTGAAGTCCGGACGATCCGCGCCGTCCTTTTTGGTTGTTCCGCAAGTCTAATGGCCAGCCGCAAGAAACGCCAACCCTTCCGGGGCCTTGCAGGCCAGGCCCGGGTACCCTGGTACTGAAGGCCCGGAATGGCTTGAACATCGGTCCTGGATCAAATCCTAAAGTTCAATTCGATACCGTGTCAACACTCTTGTATTGCCTGATAATGCTGCGTTTGCGAACGAAAGCCGCCCAATGTTGAACATATGCCTTGACCGATTACAACCGGTTCAGCGTTCTCCCTCCGCGAGCCCAATCCGACCGGAGCCCTCTCCATGCCGTAGAACATCGCCCTGACCGGCCTCGCCCGCGATCTGGCCCAACGACAGGATGCCGGCCGGCCCATCCGCATCGGCCTGATCGGTTCGGGCGAGATGGGCACCGACATCGTCACCCGCGCCGCCCACATGCACGGGATCGAGGTCACAGCCATCGCCGACATCCGCGCGGAGGCCGCCCACAGGGCCGTCGAGATCGCCCACGGCGCCCCCGGCCACTCCCGCGACGCCACCGGCACCGACGCGCTCAACGCCGCCATCGAATCCGGCCTCGCCGCCATCACCGACACCGCCTCCATGTTCGAGAGCGGCGTGATCGACGTGGTCATCGACGCGACCGGCATTCCGGCCGTCGGCGCGGAACTCGGCCTCGCCGCTATGGAGCGCGGCAAGCACCTCGTGATGATGAACGACGAGGCGGACGTGACCATCGGTGCCTACCTCAAGTCCGAGGCTCAGCGCCTCAGCGTCGTCTACAGGCTCGGCGCCGGCGACGAGCCGTCGTCGTGCATGGAGCTGATCGAGTTCGTCTCCGCCATGGGCCACCCCATCGTCGCGGCGGGCAGGGGCAAGAACAACCCGCACAACATCGACGCCACCCCCGACGCCTACGCGGAGGAAGCCGCGCGCCGCAACATGACCGCGCGCATGCTGGTCGAATTCGTCGACGGCTCCAGGACCATGGTCGAGTTGGCCGCCATCGCCAACGCCACCGGCCTCGTCCCCGACAAGCCCGGCATGCACGGGCCCTCGGCGGGCCCCAAGGACCTCGCGAAGGTCCTGATCCCCGAGACGGATGGCGGCGTGCTCTCGGGCATCGGCCGCGTCGATTTCTCCATCGGTGCTGGCGTCGCCCCCGGCGTCTTCGTCGTGGCCGAGATGCGCCATCCGCGCATCTCGGAGCGCATGGAAGACCTCAAGATGGGCGAGGGCCCCTAATTCACGTTTCTGCGCCCCTATCACCTCACCTCGCTCGAAGTGCCGCTCACCTGCGCGCGCGCCGTCCTTTACGGCAAGGCCGACATGGTCCCCCTCGACCGCCCCGTGGCCGAAGTGGCCGCACTCGCCAAACGCGACCTGAGGCCCGGCGACACTCTCGACCAGATCGGCGAATACGCCTATCGCGCCTGGATCATGACGACCGAGGACGCTCGCGCCGCCGGTGCCCATCCCTGCGGCCTCCTAACCGGCGCCACCGTCACCGCCCCCATCCCCAAGGGCGCCCTGATCACCTCTACCCGCCGCGGCCACGGCCATTGCATCGCCAAGGGCGCCGACGTCTCGCGCATGTTCGCCGAGTTCTTCGGCAAGGAGACCGGCTATTGCCGTGGCCGCGGCGGCCACGGCCCCACCCTCATCGAGAGCGTCACCTACCGTTGGCGCGGCCATTCAAAATCCGACCGCAACCGCTACCGCACCCAGGAAGAGATCGCAGGCTGGATGGCCCGCGACCCCATCGCGCGCCTCACCGCGACCCTGATTGAGCACGGCGTGCTGACCGGCGCCGAGGCCGCCACCATCGAGGCCGAGGCGACAGCGGAGATCACCGCCGCCATCGAGACCGCCAGATCCGCCCCCGATCCCGACCCCGTCGAGGCCACCCGCGACGTCTACGCCTGGCCCATCCCTTGAACGCGCAATCGCCCGTAACCCGCGAACTCAGCTACGCCGAGGCCATCCGCGAGGCCCTCGACCTCGCCATGGCCGCCGACCCCACCGTCATCCTCATGGGCGAGGACATCGGCGTCTACGGCGGCGCCTTCCAGGTCACCGGCGATCAGGTCCACAAATACGGCCCCGACCGCGTGATGGACACGCCCATCGCCGAGCTTGGCGGAGCAGGCGTCGCCGTGGGCGCCGCCCTCACCGGCCACAAGCCCATCTACGAATTCCAGTTCTCCGATTTCGCGACCCTCGCCATGGAGCAGATCGTCAACCAGGCCGCAAAACTGCGCGACATGCTCGGGGGCGCGGTTTCCGTGCCCGTGGTCTTCCGCCTGCCCGCAGGTTCCGGCACGGGCGCCGCCGCCCAGCACAGCCAGAGCCTGGAGGCCTGGTTCGCCCATGTGCCCGGCCTCAAGGTCGTCCAGCCCGTCACCCCCCATGACGCCAAGGGCCTGCTGCTCGCCGCCCTCGCGGACCCCGACCCCGTCCTGATCTTCGAGCACAGGCTCTTCTACAAGATGCGCGGCCCCGTCCCCGAGGGCCATTTCGAGACCCCCATCGGCCGCGCCGAGATCCGCCGCATCGGCACGCATGTCACCTTCGTCGCCACCTCCATCATGGTCCACAAGGCGCTGGAGGCCGCGCAAACCTTCGCCGCCGAGGGGATCGAGGCCGAGGTGATCGACCTGCGCACCATCCGCCCCATCGACCGCGAAACCGCTCGCGAGCGTCCGCAAGACGGGACGCCTCATCACCATCTACGAGGGTGTGAAAACCCTCGGCATGGGGGCTGAAATCTGCGCCATGGTCCCCGAGAGCGACGCCTTCGACTTCCTCGACGCCCCCATCAAGCGCCTCGACGGCGCCGAGGCCCCCATCCCCTACAACCCGCAGCTTGAGCGCGCCGTGGTCCCCCAGACCCCCGACATCGTCACCGCCGCGCGGGATCTGGTCCAGGGCCGCCTCTGATGCCCGTCGAGGTCATCATGCCCAAGGTGGACATGGACATGACCACCGGCCGCATCGCCAAATGGCACGTCGCCGAAGGGTCGCTCGTCGAGAAGAACGCCGCCCTCTTCGACATCGAGACCGACAAGGCCACCATGGAGGTCGAGGCCCCGCCACCGGCCGCCTCCACCACATCCGCGCCGCCGAAGGCCGGGACATCCCCGTCGGCGAGGCCGTTGCCTGGCTCTACGCCGAGGGCGAGCCCCTCGCCCCCCCGCCCGATGCCGCCCCCGCGCCGGACGCCACACCCGCCCCGCCTTCGGAGCCCGCGGCCGCCCCCTCCGCCCCGCCCCCGACCGGCAAGCTCCGCGCCACCCCCCTCGCCCGCAGCCTTGCCCGCGACGCCGGGCTCGACCTCGCGACCCTCGCAGGCTCCGCCCTCAACGGCCGCATCACCCGCGCCGACGTCGAGGCCGCCCGCACACGCAAGGCCCCGCCCGCCCTGCGCACCGGCGGCCGGACCCCCATCCTCCTCATCCACGGCTTCGCCGCCGACCGCAGCACCTTCGCCGGGCTCGAACCGCTTCTCGAAGGCCACCCGGTCCTCCACCTCGAACTCCCCAACCACGGCCGCGGCCCCCGCCGCCCCGTCCCCGGCTTCTGCGCCCTGACAGCGGCCGCCCGCGAGACCTTCGACGCCCTGCCGGACGCGCCCTTCCACATCGCCGGCCATTCGCTCGGCGGCGCTGTGGCCCTCGCCCTCGCCGACACAAGGCCCCGACGCATCGCGAGCCTCACCCTCATCGCCCCGGCCGGCCTCGGCCCGGAGATCGACGGCCCCACCTTCGCCGGACTAACCCGCGCCACCGAGGCCGCGAGCCTCGCGCCCTGGCTCAAGCGCCTCGTCCACGACCCGTCCCTCGTCACAGACGCCTACGCCCGCGCCGCCATGGCCACGCGCAGCGACGAAGATCTGCGCGCTGCCCAGATCGCCATGGCCACAGCCCTCTTCCCTGACGGCACGCAAGCCTTCGATCTCACCACAGCCCTCGCGCGCGTGGCCGTCCCTGCGCGCATTCTCTGGGGCCGCACCGACGCCGTCATCGCCTGGCGCCATGCCCTGCGCGCACCGGGCCGCGTCGGGCTACACCTCTATCCCGAAACCGGGCACCTGCCCCATATTGAGCGTGCGGACGAAGTCGCTATGCTCCTCCTCGAGAGAGCGCGCATCCCGGTCCCCGCCGGCTGAGGCGCCTGCCACGAAGGGAGCACACGTGCCGGACACCATACGGCCCCCCGACGACCCAACCACCGAGGCGCGCCCCGGCCCGCCGCCGGACGCCGCCCAGACCCTGCGCGTTCGCGCCGCCTGGATCTACTACGTCGAGGGCCGCACCCAGAACGAGGTCGCCCTCGCCCTCGGCATCAACCGCGTTGCCGTCACGCGTCTGCTGTCAGAGGCCCGCCGGCGCGGCGAGGTCTCCATCCGCATCCGCTCGCCCCTCACGGCCGTCATCGCGCTCGAGCGCCGCCTTGAGGCGCGCTACGGCCTCGCCCAGGCCATCGTAGCCCCCCTCTCGGACCCGGACGCCGACCCCAGCCGCGTCATCGCCGTCGCCGCCGGCGGCCATATCACCGACCTCATGGCCGCCAACATGACCGTGGGCGTCGGCTGGGGCCGCACCCTGCATGCGACGCTTCCCTTCATCGAGGGCCGCCCCCTCGCCGGCGTGCGCGTCATCTCGCTCCTTGGCGGCATCGCCCAGGCGCGCCGTTTCAACCCCGCCGAATTCGCCTGGCAATTCGCGGAGTTGTTCGACGGCGAGGGCTTTCTTGTGCCCGCCCCCGCCCTCGTCGACAGCCCGCAGACCAAGCACGCGCTGCTCGAACACTGCGGCCTCGACCAGATCTTCCAGATGGCCGAACACTGCGACGTCGCCATCGTCAGCGCGGGCGGCATCTCGACCCTCACCACCTCCTACCGCTCGGGCCACCTGTCCGAGACCGAGCGCCTCGCCCTGCGCGACGCAGGTGCCGTGGGCGACATCCTCTACAACTTCATCGACGCCGAAGGCCGCAGGGTGGACCACCCCGTGAACGCCCGCGCCATCTCCGTCAGCCTCGAGCGCCTCGCGCGCATCCCGCGCAAGGTCCTCGTCTCCGGCGGCCCCGAAAAGGTCCCCGTCCTGCGCGCGGCCCTCCGCCTCCTGACCCCCTCGACCTTCGTCACCGACGAACAGACGGCCCTCGGCCTGCTCGCCTGATCTCGCCCAGCGGCCTTGCCGCAGACGCCGCCCTGCATCATGCTGCGCCATCCCCGTTCGGTCGCAAAGGTCCTCCCATGCGTAACCTGCTCATCGCCGCCCTCACCCTCCTCCCGCTTGCCGCCCATGCAGACCTGCCCGATCTCGACGGCCGCGAGGTCGTCGTCGTCACGGAAAACGCCTACCCGCCGCTTCAGTTCGTCGAGCCCGGCACCGGCGAGCCCATCGGCTGGGAATATGACGCCATGGCCGAGATCGCCCGGCGGCTCGACATGACCGTCACCTACCAGAACAGCAGCTGGGACGCGATGATCCCCGCCGTCTCGGACGGCCAGTACGATCTCGGCATGACCGGCATCACCATTCGCGACGACCGCCGCGAGATGGTGGACTTCTCCGACCCCTACATGCGCTCGGAGATGTTCATGCTGGTGCGCGCCGATGAGACCCGCTTCACCGACGCCGCCACCTTCGCAGCCCTCGAGGACACGCTCATCGGGGCCCAGGCCGGCACCACGCCCTTCTACGTCGCGGTCTACGACCTGCTCGACGGCAACGAGGCCAACCCGCGCGTCAAGCTGTTCGAGACCTTCGGGGCCTCCGTCCAGGCCCTGCGCAGCGGCGACGTGGACCTCGTGCTCACCGACGGCACCGCCGGCCAGGGCTACGTCCGCGCGAACCCCGACGCCTTCAAGCTCACGGGCGAGCCCATGGGCTCCGAGGAGTTCGGCTTCATCTTCCCCAGAGGCTCCGATCTCGTCGCGCCCGTCAACGCGGCCATCGCGGAGATGCGCGCGGACGGCACCCTCGACGCGCTGAACACGAAATGGTTTCTCGACTACACGCTCGGCCAATAGGCCCCGTGGTCCCGCCGAAATCCGGCGGCGACGGCGACTTCCCCTACTGGCTCGTTGCAGTCGTCCTCATCGCGCTCTGGCTCCTCTGGAGCATCGCCGGGGACGAGGTCTACGCCCGGATCGCCACGACCCTCGTGCGCGGCATCGGCGTCACCATCTACGTGACGCTGACCGCCTTCGCGCTCGCCTCCGCCATCGGCCTCGGCCTCGCCGTCTGCGTGCTGTCGCACTCGCTCGTCCTGCGCCAGGTGGCGCGGTTCTACATCGAGATCGTGCGCGGCATCCCTGTGCTCGTTCTGTTGTTCTACATCGCCTTCGTCGGCGCACCGGCGCTAGTCGCGGGCTGGAACGCCGCCGTCGTTCCGCTCGGGGCGGAGCCGCTGCTGACGCGCGATCTGTCGCTGCTCTGGCGCGCGATCCTCGCGCTGACCATCGCCTATTCCGCCTTCATCGCCGAGGTGTTCCGCGCCGGCATCCAGGCCGTCGATGCGGGCCAGATCGACGCGGCAAAGGCGCTGGGCCTCGGTGCCTGGGGGCGGTTTCGCCACGTCGTCCTGCCCCAGGCGGTGCGCACCATCCTGCCTCCCCTCGGCAACGACTTCATCGCCCTCGTCAAGGACAGCTCGCTTGTCTCGGTGCTGGGCGTCGCGGACGTCACGCAACTCGGCAAGATCTACGCCGCGGGCTCGTTCCGCTTCTTCGAGACCTACAACGTGGTGGCCTTCGTCTATCTTCTGATGACCCTGAGCCTGTCACTGGCCCTGCGCGGCCTCGAGCGCCGCCTCAGACGGCGCGCCGCCGGCCGCTAACCCGCCGCCTGTCCCTGCCGCGCCCCGAACAGCGCACTGACCAGGCGGTGCGTCCGCGCGGGGGCCGCCTCCAGCGCCGCGAGCGTCGCATCGGCCCCGATGGCCGCCACCAGCGTCGGGTCCGACGCCATTGCCTCGCCGCCGGCGATCACCAGCAGATCCGGGTTCGGCGAGACCGTCCGCGCCATGGCGATGGTCTGGCGCAGCGCCTCCGCGTCGGGGCGCGTCACGACCGACAAGCCCAGCACGTCCGTCCAGCCTTGGCCGACCCGCGCCACCAGCTCCTCCGCCGAAGGCCGCGGATCGAACAGCACCGTCCAGCCGTCCCGCCGAAAGAACTCCGCCGCCATCGCGGCCCCAAACCCGTGCGCCTCTCCGGGTGCGGGGGCGATCACGATCGTGCGCTGCAACGATTTCGACCGTCCCATCGTGGCGAGATCCAGCGCCACGAAGCGCATCATCTGATGCAGGTTGCCGGTGGCGAGTGTCACGTCCAGGAAACTCACCTCGTCCTCGCGCCACAGCACGTCGAGCCGTTTCGCGGCCGGAGCCAGAAGCCCGAGCTGCAACTGCGAGAAGGTCGCTCCCGCCTCGTAGAGGCGGTGCAGGACCGTGCGGGATTTGTCGCGATCAGAGTTTAGCGCCAGTTGCGCTATGCTCGCGACCTCGTCGCTCATCGAGGTGCCGAACCGCTCGGGACGCACCAGCGACGGACTGCGCAGCGCCAGTCTCGGGATCACGTGCCGCTCGACGACCCGCTGGATCACCTTCGTACGGTCGCGCAGACAGACGGGATCGTGTCCCTGTGCCGTTGCAAAGGCCAAATCGCTCGAACCGACCGCCTCGTTCACCGCACGCCCTCCGGTTGTCATCGTTGCCAGTGGAACCTCTCCGGGTCCGCCTTCACACCTTCGGGGTAGTGGTTGCATCTGTCAACGTTTTCGTGTGCGACGTGCCAAGCCGCCGCGGACGTCGCACCCCAATGCCTCTTGTCGAGGCACGAGGCTCCCCCCTCAGCGCTCGGTGAATTTCAGCTCGATCCGCCGGTTGCGCGCCAGCGCCTCGGGGCTGTCGCCCGCATCGATCGGCTGATATTCGCCGAACCCCGCCGCCACCAGCCGGTTGGCCGGAATGCCCTCGGTCTCGGCCATGTAGCGCACGACCGACAGGGCACGCGCCTGGCTCAGTTCCCAATTGTCGCGAAAGGCACTGCCCGCCCCGAGCGGGATGCGGTCAGTGTGCCCGTCCACGCGCAGCACCCAGTCGATTTCCGGCGGGATGTCGTCGAGGATCTCGCGGATCACGGCCGCCACCCGGGCGACCTGCGCCTCGCCCGCCGGTCCCAGCGTGGCCGATCCCGGCGCGAACAGCACCTCGGAGGGAAAGACGAACCGGTCCCCCACTACCTGCACGCCCTCGCGCGCCCCGAGGATGTCCTGCATCCGCCCGAAGAACTCCGAGCGGAACCGGCGCAGATCCACCGCCTCCGCCTCGAGCCGCGCGCGTTCGCGGGCCTCGAGTTCGGCGCGCGCCCGCTCCTCGGCCGCCACCCGCGCCAGCGCCGCATTGAGGTTCGACCCAAGCCGCTCGATCTGCACGTCAGCCTCGCGGTCGCGCGCCTCCGCATCGTCGAGCAACCCCTGCAACCCGTCGAGTTGCTGGCGCAGCCCGGCCGTCTGCTGGTTCAGGAGCGCGATTTGGCGCTGCGCCTCCGCCGAGACCTCCTCCTCATCCGCGAGCAGCGCGCGCGCCTGCGCCAGTTCCGCCGCCCGGCGCTCCGCCTCGGTCAGCGCCTCCGCTTCGGCCCCAATGAGCGCATCGCGCGCCGCATCCGCCGCCGCGAGCAGGGTCAGCGTGTCCTCGGCGCGCTGGCGCTGGGCCTCGAGATCGAGCGTGAGGGCCGTCAGTTCCGCATCCGCATTCTGCAACCTCTGGCGCAAGGCCTCCGCCGCCGCGGCCTCCGCCAGCCGGGCCGCCTCCGCGCTGTCCACCTCGCCCCGCACGGCCGCGACCTCGCCGCGCAGGCCCTCCACGTCGCCCTGCAACGACGCCGCCAGCGCCTCGAGCGCCTCTCGCCGGGCCACCTCCAGCCGGGCCGCCTCGGCGGCGGCATCGGCCTCGCTCCGCGTCGCGGAGAGCGCCGTCTCGAGTCCCGCCGCGGTTGCGCGCGCCTCCCCCAGCTGCCCGTCAAGATCGAGGTTGCGCGCAAGCAGCGCCGCCACCTGCGCCTCGAAATCGGCACTGCGAGCGCTGGCCGCCGCCCCCTCCTCGGTCAGGGTCGCGATCAGAGCCTCGCGCGTGTCCGCCTCCGACCGCGCGAGCCCGAGCGCATCCGCGAGGTTCGCCACCTGCACCGACAATTCGCCCAGCTCCACGTCCTGTCCCACGATGGTGTCGCGCAGCACGAACTGCACGATCATGAAGATCGAGAGCACGAAGAACAGCACCAGCAGCAGCGCCGTCATCACGTCGACGAACCCCGGCCAGATCGAGACCAGCGTCTGTCCCCTGCGCCGCGACGACAGCGCCATGGCCTAGCGCCCCCGCACGCCGTAGCCGCGCAGCGCCTCGGCGAGCCCCGCGATGTCGAGCCGCATCTCCGCCACCAGATCCTGCCGCCCCGCCGCCATGTCCTCGAGGATCCGCAGCACCTGGGTGTCGATAGAGCGCAGCCGCGCCCGCGTCTCCGCATCGAGCCGCCCGGATTCGTCGTCACGTGCCGCCAGCATGTCCGCCACCCGCTCCTGCGAGACCACCAGCCGCTCGAGGATGGCCCGCTCCGCCGCGCGCGTCTCGGGATCGGCCATGATGCTCGCCAGATCCTCCAGCCGCGCCTCGGTCCGCGCCGAGCGCGCCACGCTCTGTTCGACCGCCTCGCGCAGGCTGTCGATCTGCGTCGTGGTCTGTTCGATCACAGCGAGCAGGGTCGCGGCCGACAGCGGCTCGTCGCTGTCGATGCCCGCCACCCCGAGCTTGGTGATCGACGACAGCCACTCCTCCAGTTCGCGAAAGAACCGGTTCTGCCCGTGCCCGGAGAACAGCTCCAGCATCCCCACCACCAGCGATCCCGCAAGCCCCAACAGCGAGGACGCGAACGCCGTGCCCATCCCCGACAATTGCCCCTCGAGCCCCTCCATCAGGTTGTCGAAGACCGCGATCGCCCCGCCGTCCTGATCGGGCGACAGGCTGCGGATCGTGTCGACGACCGCCGGCACCACCGTCGCAAGCCCGTAGAACGTCCCGAGAAGCCCGAGGAAAATCAAAAGGTTGATGAGATACCGCGTCAGTTCCCGCTGCTCGTCGAGCCGGGTGGCGACCGAATCGAGGATCGACCGCGTCGAGGTGGAGGACAAAGCCTTGCGCGAGCGTTTCTCCGACAGCATCGCCGCGAGCGACGCGAGCAACTGCGGCGACTTGGTCAGCTCGTGCCCCGGCCGGTCGGCCGCGAACCCCTCGATCCAGCTGACCGACGCGATCAGCATGATGACCTGCCAGAAGCACGACGCGACGCCGATGACGAAGACGAGCAGGATGAAGCCGTTGAACAGCGGCTTCGACCAGAACACCCCCGACACGGTCGGATAGAGCAGGATCGTGCCCACCGTCACCAGCACCAGCACGAGGAGCATCATGACGATCTGCCGGACCGGTTGCGAAAAATGCGGCTCCGGCTTGCGGCCTTGCATCATGTCCTGCGCCATCCTCGCATATCGGCGGTCCTGAGGTCGATACTACGCCCTCCAGCCACGCTTTCCAACCGCCTTTCGACGCTCGACAATTCGCCTCCGGCCCGCCTCGAACCCGCCTCCGGCGGGCCCCTCACCCCGCCCCCGTCGCGCGCCGCACCAGCCCCGCGAGGGCCGTCATCTCGGGGTCCTCGAGCCCCAGCGCCGCGAGCCCCGCGACCGTGTTCAGCAGATACTCCACGTTCGGCCCCATCGGCCCCACCGCCCGCGCGATCACGTCCGCCTGGTCCGCCAGCGAAAGCCCGCCGCGATACTGCGCATGGCTCCGGTCGACCACGTAGCAGATCGCCGTCACCTCCTGCCCGTCCTCGAGCGTCACCGGCAGTTCCATCTCCTCATAGGCATAGGAGACCAGTTCGCGCTCCCGCAGATACGCGATCACGGCCTCCCGCGCCGCCGCCTCGATCCGGTAGGCGACGCCGCTGCACCGCGCCGTGGCCGCCGCATCGAGCGCCAGCACCAGCCCCGGATCCTCCGGCGTGCCGCGGTACTTGACCGACGCCATGCAGAAGCTCCGGTGATACCCCCGCAGCACCGCGAGCCTGCGCTCCGCGAACTCGAACCCCGGCCGCCAGATCAGCGAGCCATAGCCGAACACCCATGCATCGCCGGACATTTGCTCTGTCCCAACTCCGGTCCCTGCGCTAAACGCGCCGGATTGGCTCGGAGGGGTAGTCCATGCGGGTGATCTTGGCAATCATAGCCCTCGCGGCCCTCGCCTGGACGGGCTGGTGGTTCGCCATCGCCACCGCCAAGGAGGCGGCACTCAACGCCTGGCTCGCCGAACGCCGCGCTGCGGGCTGGGCTGCGGACGCGCAATCCATCGACGTCGAGGGCTTTCCCTACCGCGTCGACACCACCGTGCGGAGCCTCGATCTCGCCAACCCCGCGACGGGCTGGGCCTGGTCCGCCCCGGAATTCCAGTTCCTCACCCTCGCGACCCAGCCGAACCACCTGATCGCGATCTTTCCCCCCCGCCAGACCGTGGCCACACCCTTGGGCACCACGGTCATCGAGGCCGAGACCCTGCGCGCCTCGCTGGGCGTCGAGCCGAGGCTCGATCTCGCCCTCGACCGCTCCACCTTCGAGATCGCGAACCTCACCCTCTCGGGCTCCGGCGACTGGCGCATCGGCATGGAGAGTGCCCTCCTCTCGACCCGCCAGGCGGACGGCGTGCCCTTCTCCCACGACGTGTCCTTCTCAGCCCAGGGCCTGAGGCTGCCCGAAAACCTGCTGCGTGGCGCCGTTTCCGGCAACCAGAGCCTCACCGTCGAGGCCACGGCCGCCTTCGACCGCCCCTGGGACCGCCCCGCCATCGAGGGCACGCCGCCCCGCCTCCAGTCCCTCTCCCTCCACGATTTCGTCCTCACCGCCGGGCGGCTCGATCTGCGCGGCAAGGGCGATCTCGCCGCCGACGAGAACGGCTTCGCCACCGGCCGCATCGATCTGCGCGCGCGCGAATGGCGCGGCATGATAGATCTCGCCGAGGCTGCGGGCACCCTCTCCTCGGGCATGGCCAGCGCCCTGCGCGCCGGCCTCGGCCTGATCGCGAGCCTCGGCGGCGACCGCGACGCCCTCGAAACCAGCCTCGATTTCCGCGACGGCCTGATGTTCCTCGGCCCCGTCCCGGTGGGCACGGCCCCGCGCCTCTCCCGGCCCGCAGCATGATCCCGAGCCAGCGGGCGCTCTTCGACATCCCCGCCGATGTCGCCTATTTCAACTGCGCCTACATGTCCCCGCTGCCCCGCGCCTCGGTCGCGGCAGGCCAGGCCGCCGTCGCCCGCAAGGCGACGCCCTGGGCGATCCGCCCGGCGGACTTCTTCCCCGAGGCCGACCGCGCGCGCGCCCTCTTCGCCCGGCTCATCAACGCCGATGCCGAAGGGGTGGCCCTCGTGCCCGCCGCGAGCTACGGCATCGCCACCGCCGCGGCGAACCTTCCCCTGCGCCCTGGCCAGACCGTCGTCCTTCCCGCCGACCAGTTCCCCTCCAACGTCTACCCCTGGCGCGCCCGCGCCGCCGAAGCCGGAGCCCGCATCGTCACCGCAACCCCCGGTCCGGAGGGCGACCTGACCGCGGCCCTGCTCGACGCCATCGACCGGTCCACCGCCATCGTCGCCTGCGCCCAGTGCCGCTGGACCGACGGGGCCCTCGTCGATCTCGTCCGCGTCGGGGCCGCCGCGCGCGCTCAGGGTGCCGCCCTCGTCCTCGACCTCACGCAATCCGCAGGGGCGGCCCCCTTCGATGCGACCACCGTCCGCCCCGACGTTGTCACCGCCGCCTGCTACAAGTGGCTGCTCGGCCCCTACACCACGGGTTTCCTCTGGATGGCACCCCATCTGCGCACCGGCCGGCCGCTCGAGCACCACTGGCTCGGACGCGCGGGCTCCGAGGACTTTTCCGGCCTCACCGCCTACCGCGACGACTTCCAGCCCGGTGCGCGGCGCTTCGACATGGGCGAATTCCCGAATTTCGCGCTCCTGCCCATGGTCGCGGCGGGCCTCGGCCAACTGCTCGACTGGTCCGCGCGCGGGCCCTCGGGCTCGCAAGCCCCGATCCCGCCCTGCGCGCCGGCCATTTCCTCGGCCTGCGCTTTCCCGGAGGCCCACCGCCCGGCCTCGCCGAACGCCTCGCCACGGCCCGGGTCCACGTCAGTCTGCGCGGCGACACGCTTCGGGTCACCCCGCATCTCTATAACGACGCCGCCGACGAAGACCGGCTGATTGCGGCCCTCGCCGCCGCTCTCTAG
>JBBQYB010000035.1:0-24771 GCA_038209095.1 Rhodobacterales bacterium | reverse complement strand
GCGCCTGCAACTCGACCGTGTCAAGATGATCCGCAACCTGCACCATGCCTGCCCCCTTTGTTGTCGTTGGGCAGGATTCTAACCGACGCGATTCCCACAGGGAATCCTCTCCGTAACGAGTCAATCAGCCGGAGTCCTTATTACTCCGTTGGCAGGCCGCCCAGGGCGCGAGCCTTCGGATTGGTCTCGAGGCATTCGGCGCGGGTGGCGGCCAGCAGTGTCGCATGGAGCGCGGGATCGGCTCTCCGGGGCTCCGCCCGCAGGGATGCGGCGATATGAACCTTGGCCGCGGCCAGATCACTGGTCCCCGGCGCACGGGGGGCGAGGGCGGCATGGGCCAGCCGCCCGTCGGTCCGGCGGCTGGCATAGCCGATGGCGGTCAGGGCCATCAGCGCGGGATAGAGCCGGTCGGGGGGCAGATGGGGCAGCACGTCGCGTTTGAGCGTGTCGCGGGCGAGGGCGAGGAGCGGGTCGGTCACGGGCGGGTCATCTCCAGCAGATCGAGCAGAAGTTCGGGGATGAGCGTGGCGGTGAGGGCGAGCTCGAGGCTCGGCTCGGGCCGGGCGGCTTGCATGAGGGCGATCACGGCCCAGCGGGCGGTAGCCATGGCTTCCCAGAAGCGGATTCGGTCGGGATCGGGCAGGGGGGCGAGGGCCTCATAGCCCGCATAGAAATCGGCGCGGGTGCCGATGCCGCCGGCCGCGAGGTCGGGCCTGGCAAAGCGCCAGCACGGCGCGGTGAGCCATGCGAGGTCGGCGGCGGGATCGCACCAGCCCGCGAATTCCCAGTCGAGGATTGCGGTTATGCGGCCGTCTTCGACCATGTAGTTGCCGGTACGAAAGTCGCGGTGGCAGAGGCCCGGGGCGGCGGAGGGCGGGGCGGTGGCGGCGAGACGGTTGAGGCCCCATTCGAGTGCGGGCTCGGCGGCGCCGAGGCGGTCGAGTTCGCTGCGCATCCAGGCGATCTCATGGAGCGCCGGGTCGGCGGGGGGCGGGCCGAGGAAGGCGAGGCGCGGGACCGGTGGGCGAATTGCGTGGATACGCGCGAGTTCTTCGCCAAGGGCGGTTGCGAGACCCGCGAGCGGGGCCTCGGCGGTGAGCAAGCGCGCGTCGGCGCGGCCGGGAACCCGGGTCATGACGAAGAAGGGACGCCCGAGAATTTTGGGGTTGGCGCAAAGAGCGAGCGGTTCCGGGACTGTGACGCCCTTGCCGTGCGCGACCAGAAGGAGGGCGTATTCGCGGGCGCGGTCATGGCTGATGGAGAGCGTGGTGGCGGCGTCGAGGCGCAGGACGAGGGCGTGATCGCCCGCCATCGGGCCGCCTGTGACGGTGAGGTCGAGGCGGTGGTTTTCCTGGATGGCGCCGCCCGAGAGCGGGGCGAGGGCGGTGATCTCGACGGCGAGGGCCGCCCATTCCGCCGCCAGCCATGCGGCGAGTGCTGCGCGCATCAGGCGCCCCAGCGCCAGAAATCGTCGCCCTGTTGGCCAAGTTCGCGGGCGAGCACCATGCGGTGCACCTCCGAGGCGCCGTCCACGAGACGGGCCTGGCGGGCGTAGCGGTAGATCCATTCGAGCGGTGTGTCGCCGGAATAGCCCCAGGCACCGCAAAGCTGGATGGCGGTGTCCACGGCGAGGTGGAGCGCCTCGGAGACGACGACCTTGGCCATCGAGATTTCGGCGCGGGCGCGGTCGCCCTGGTCGAGTTTCCATGCGGCATGCAGGGTCAGGAGGCGGCCCTGCTGGATCGCGAGGGCGGCGGCGCCGAGTTTGTCCTGCACGCTTTCGCGGTCGGCGAGGCGCACGCCGAAGCCGGTGCGGGTCTCGACGTAGTCGCGCGCGATCTCGAGGCTGCGGCGGGCGAGGCCGAGCCAGCGCATGCAATGGGTGAGGCGGGCCGGGCCGAGGCGGATCTGGGTGACCTTGAGGCCGTCGCCGACGTTCAGGAGGCGGTTTTCATCCGGAATTTCAAGGCCGTCGAAGGTGATCTCGCAGTGGCCGCCGTGCTCCTCCGGGCCCATGATCTGAATGCGGCGCTCAATGTGCCAGCCGGGTTGGTCGCGGTCGAAGAGAAAGGCGGTGAGGCCCTTGCGGGCGTCGTCGGAGGTGCGCGCGATCAGCACGAAATGCTGGGCGACGCCGGCACCGGTGATGAACCATTTGCGCCCCTCGATGCGCCAGAGATCGCCGTGTCGGGTTGCGGTGGTGCGCATCATCGACGGGTCCGAGCCGGCACCGGGGGTGGGTTCGGTCATGGCGAAGGCGGAGCGCACGGCACCGGAGGCAACTGGAGCGAGCCAGCGGGCCTGCTGGGCGGGCGTGGCGATCTTCGCGAGCATCATCATCGTGCCGTCATCGGGGGCGGCGCAATTGAAGGCGGCGGGGCCGAAGAGGGCGCGGTTCATCTCCTCGTAGAGGATGGCCTGCGTGACGTGGCTGACGCCGAGACCGCCGTGAGCGGGACGGAGTTGCGGGAGCCAGAGGCCGGCGGCCTTGACGTTATCGCGCAAGGTCTCGAGGCGGTCGAGGGCGATGTTCTCGTGAGCGTCCCAAGCGGTGGGATCGGCTTCGAGCGGGATGATCGCTGTCTCGACGAGCGTGCGGGTGCGAGCGCGGAGGTCTTCGGTGTCAGGGGGGAGGGCGAAATCCATCAGGGCGAAGGGCTCGCGGTGCCGGACGTCCTGACGGCGTCCGGAGGCGAGGCCTCGCTCATTCGAGCGCTCCGGAGGGGATATTCTGGGCGGGCGGGTCGGCCGCGAGGGGTTGCCCGTCGCGCCATTCGCCCTCGAACTCGGCGCCGTCGTCGAAGCGGATGCGGCCCTGGCCTTCGGGGCGGCCGTCGACGAAGTCGCCGGTGTAGAGATCACCGTTGGGATAGCGTGCGCTGCCCGGGCCGTTCAGCAGCCCGTCCTTCCAGGTCCCGGCGAAGACATAGCCGTCGGGCATGTCCATGCGGCCGGCACCGCTGCGCTGATCGGCGAGAAACCCGCCCTCGTAGCGCGCGCCGTCGGGCTCCTCGGCGATGCCGCGGCCTTCGCGGCGACCCTCGATCCAATCGCCCTCATAGGTGGCACCATCCGAATATGTCATCTTGCCCCGGCCGTGCGGCATGGCGTCGCGAAAGGCCCCCTGGTAGATGCCGCCGTCGGGATAGGTGGCCTTGCCGGTGCCCGTCAGCAGGCCGTCGGTCCAGGTGCCCTCGAAGACGAGGCCGTCCTCCTGGCGGTAGATGCCAGCACCGTGCAGGAGGTTCGCCTCGAACCCGCCCTCGTAGACGGCCCCGTTGGGGTAAACGGCGCGTCCCGTCCCCTGCCGCTGGCCTGCCACGAACGCGCCTTCGTAGCGATAACCGTCGGGCTGGGTGAGGACGCCCTGGCCGTTCTGCTGGCCAGCACTCCAGCCCCCCGCATAGGTCACGCCGTCGGCACGTGTCAGCGTGCCCTCGCCGTCCGGCACGCCCGCACTGAGGCCCCCCTCGTAGACCGAGCCGTCCGCATAGGCGATGCGCCCCGAACCCGACAGTTGGCCCTCGGTCCAGTCGCCCTCGTGCTTTGCGCCATCGGCCGCGATGAACGTGCCGCGGCCGTGTTGAAGGCCCGCGAGGAATGCGCCTTCGTAGCGGCCGCCGTCGGCATAGGTGGCGATGCCCTCGCCCTCCATCTTGCCGGCGCGCCAAGAGCCCTCGAAGGTGCCGCCATCGGGGTGAGTGATCTTGCCGCGGCCGTCGGGCCGACCGTCGACGAAGGCCCCATCGTAGAGGGCCCCGTTGGCGAAGCGCGCCCGGCCCTGGCCCTCGATGCGGCCTGCGACCCATTCGCCGGTATACTCGTATCCGTCCGGCCGGCGGTAGGTGCCCTGACCGTGCTGGCGACCGTCGAGGAAGGTGCCCTCATAGACCGCACCGTCGCCGTATTCCTTGGTCAGATCACGATCCTGAGCCGCAATCGTCCCGGGGGCCGCCAAGGCGAGGCCCAGCAGAACCAACCGTGCACTCCTGAACACTGGACCGCCTCCCTCGCTGCAAGCGCGCAACATAGGGGCCGGAGCGTTCGGCGACAACGGGTATCGGGACAGGCGTGGGGCACGGGCCTCTCTTGTCAGCACATGGACCGGGCCCTATGCCCGAAAGCGGATGACAGGATCGGAGGCGGGGCATGCCCGGCAGATTTCGGCTGACCATGGCGCAACTCAATCCGGTCGTCGGCGATCTCGCCGGGAACCGGGCCAAGGCGCTGGAGGCGCACCGGTCCGGGGTCGCGGCGGGCGCGGACCTCGTGGTGCTGCCGGAGATGTTTCTCGTGGGCTACCAGCCGCAGGATCTGGTCCTGAAACCCGCCTTCGTCGCGGATGTCGCGCGCCATCTGGAGGCGCTGGCCCGCGATTGCGCCGTGGGTCCCGCGCTCGGGATCGGAGCCGTGCTGGTGGAGGGCCGCAGGCTCTACAACGGGTATGCGATCCTCGCGGACGGCAAGGTCAGCGCCTTTGCCCGCAAGCATCATCTACCGTGCTACGATGTCTTCGACGAGCCGCGGCTCTATCGCGCGGGGCCGGTCTCGGGTCCGGTCCGGGTCGGACCCGCGCGGATCGGGCTGCCGATCTGCGAGGATGCCTGGTTCGAGGACGTGGCGGAGGCGCAGGCGGAGAGCGGAGCGGAACTGCTGATCGTGCCGAACGGCTCGCCCTATGCCCGCGGCAAGATCGACGTGCGCATGAACCACATGGTCGCGCGGGTGGTCGAGACGGGGCTGCCGCTCGTCTATCTCAACATGGTGGGCGGGCAGGACGATCAGATCTTTGACGGGGGCTCTTTCGTGCTCAACCCCGGAGGCGGACTTGCGGTGCGCTTGCCGGTGTTCGAGGAAGCGGTGGTGCATGTGGATTTCGATGAGGAACCGCTCGGGTGGCGGGCCCGCACGGGGGCGCGTGCCGTCCAGCCCGACGTCTGGGAGCAGGATTACCGTGCGATGGTCGAGGGGCTCGGCGATTACCTGCGCAAGTCCGGTTTCGCGCGGGTTCTTTTGGGGTTGTCGGGGGGTGTGGACAGCGCGTTGGTGGCGGCGATCGCCACCGACGCGCTGGGGCCGGAGGCAGTGCGTGGTGTGATGCTGCCCTCCGAGTTCACCTCCGCCGAGAGTCTTGAGGATGCGGCGGCCGTGGCGGAGGCACTCGGGTGCCGGCTCGATACGGTCTCCATCGAGCCGGGGCGGGCGGCGGTTCTGGGGGCGCTGGGGCCCCTGTTCGCTGGCAAGGCCGAGGACGTGACGGAGGAGAACCTCCAGTCGCGACTGAGGGGGCTCATGCTGATGGCGCTGTCGAACAAGTTCGGCGAGATGCTGCTGACGACTGGCAACAAGTCGGAGGTGGCGGTCGGGTACGCCACGATCTACGGCGACATGGCGGGAGGGTACAACCCGATCAAGGACTTATGGAAAACAAGGGTTTTTGAGACGTGCCGGTGGCGCAACGCGAACCACCGGCCGTGGATGAAAGGCCCGGTGGGCACTGTGATCCCGGCGCGGGTGATCGACAAACCGCCGACGGCGGAGTTGCGCGCGGATCAGCGCGACGAGGACAGCCTGCCGCCTTATCCGGTGCTCGATGCGATCCTCGGGATGCTGGTGGAAGGGGACCGCTCGGTCGCGGAAATCGTCGCACAGGGCTTCGACAGGGCGGTGGTCAAGAAGGTCGAGGGGCTGCTCTACGGCTCCGAATGGAAGCGGTTTCAGGCGGCCCCGGGGGCGCGGCTGACCGAACGGGCCTTCTGGCTCGATCGGCGCTATCCGATGGTCAACTGCTGGCGCGATCCGTCCTGACCGGACGCAGAAGCGCTTTCAGAAGAGGCGCATGTATTTGTGGTTGTCGGAGTCGGGGGTCACGACATCCGTGTCGTATTCCGCGTCGCGCAGGGTCTGGGCCGATTTGAGACCGGCGGAGGCGGCCTCGTCGATGAGGCGCTGCCCGGAGGTGCGGTCCTGGGCCACGCCGTGCCCGCGCAGCAGATCGAGCCCGCGGTTGAACTTGCCGACCGGATCGCCGAGATCGGCCGCGCGGCGGTCCCATTCGGCGGCGGCTTCGAGATCCTCGGGCGCGCCGAGACCGTTGCCGTCGAGCTGGCTCATCCAGGTCATCGCACCCGTATAGCCCGCGGCGGCGCAGGCCTCGAAGATCTCCCGCGCGAGGGCGTGGTTGCCCTGCTTGGTCACGAGATAGCCCTGGGCGCAGACCATCATCGAGGTGTCGCCGCGCATGGCGCGTCCAATGACGCTGTCGAGCGACAACTCGTCCGGGTTGAGCACGCCGTCCTCAATTTCGGGAGGTTCGGCGAGCACGGGCGTGGCCGCCAAAAGCAGGCTCAGGGCGAGGGCGTGGCGCATGGGGATCCTTTCGTGTCAACAAACCGTAGCACATGCAACGGGGAAGGTCAGGTCTTTCGTTGGGTCAGTCCCCGCGCCGGGTCGTAGCCCCAGAAGGCCAGCGCCAGAAAGAGGGCGAGCCAGAGCGCGGTGAGGCCGAGCATGGCGGGCTCAAGTTGGCCGTAGAGGGCGAAGCGGATCGCCTCGACGGCGTGGGAGAAGGGGTTCCACGCGCAGATGTCGCGCAGGAGCGTGGAGGATTCCGCCATCCGCCAGAGGGGGTAGAGCGCGGTCGAAAGAAAGAACATCGGGAAGATCACGAAATTCATAACGCCGGCGAAGTTCTCCAGCTGGCGGATGGTGGCCGACAGGGCGAGCCCGAGGGCACCCAGCATGAGGCCCGTGAGTACCAGGATGGGCAGGGCGAGGAGGTATCCTGCGAAGGGGAATGTGATGCCGAAGACGGCGGCGATCGCGAGGAAGGCATAGACCTGGAGGATGGAGATGGCAGCCCCTGCTGCGATCTTGCAGGTCAGCAGCCACCAGCGCGGCTGGGGGCTGGTTAGCAGGAGGCGCATGGAGCCCATCTCGCGGTCGTAGACGAGGCTGAGCGAGGACTGCATGCCGTTGAAAAGCTGGATCATGCCGCAAAGGCCCGGGACGATGTAGATCTCGTAGGTGATGTAGGTCTGGTAAGGCGGCGTGATGGAGAGGCCGAGGGCGGCGCGGAAGCCTGCAGCGAAAACGACGAGCCAGACGAGGGGCCGCACGAGGGCCGCGAGAAAGCGCTCGCGCTGGTGGAGGAATCGCAGGGCCTCGCGGGTGACGATGGCATGGAGGCAGACGACGGCCGGTTTCATGCGGCCTCGCGGGTGAGGGCGAGGAACCGGTCGGTCAGGGGGATGTCCCCCGCGATGGAGCCTGCGCTGGCATCCGCGACTATGCGACCCCGGTGCAGGACGAGGAGGGCATCGGTGGGGGTGATCTCGTCGGTCAGGTGGGTGGCCCAGAGGACGGTGAGGCCCTGGTCGGCCGCGAGGGCATGGACATGGGCGGTGATGCTCGCGCGGCTCGCAGCATCGAGGCCCACCGTCGGCTCGTCCAGCAACAGGACGGCGGGATCGTGGACTAGGGCGCGCGCGATCTCGGTGCGGCGGCGGTGGCCGCCGTTGAGGTCGCGCGCCCGTTCGTCCGCACGGGCGCGCATGTCGAGACGGTCGAGGGCCGCGTCGATGCGAGGGGCCGCGGCACGGGCGGAGAGGCCTTGGAGGGCGGCAAAATAAGTGAGGTTGCGGCGCACGCTGAGGTCGAGATCGAGGGTGGATTGCTGAAAGACGACGCCGATCCGCGCCAGGGCCGCGCGCGGCGTGCGGGCGAGGTCGTGGCCCGCGATCTCGATGCGGCCACGGGGTGCGATGAACAGGCGGGTCAGCAGGGCGAAGAGCGTGGATTTTCCAGCGCCGTTCGGGCCGAGCAGCGCGCAGAAGCGACCCTCGGGCACGGTGAAGCTGACGGCGTCGAGGGCTGTCTTGGGGCCGTAGGCGTAGCTCAGGTCGGAGACGGTCAGGCCGCCGGACATGGGGGGCTCATTCGATGGTGATGTCCACGCGCTGGGTCTCGCCGGTGGTGCCGGGGATGTGGAGGTTGTAGGTGCCGGGCTTGATGGCGACGAAACTGATCTCGAGCGCGCCTGCGTCGTCGAACTCGAAGCTGTCGAGGCCGAGCGGGCGGATCTCGATGTCGTTGATGACGATCTCGTTGATCCAGACCGCCCGAAAGAACTCCGGTCCGGTAAGGGCGAGTTCTGCCGAGCCGTCCGCGGTGATCGTGAGGACGTAGTAGGTGCCCGACTTCAGCCTCATTGGGCCCTGGGCGAGCGGGACGCCGGAGGCGAGGGTCAGATCCGGGAGGGTCTCGCGATTGCCCGAGGCGAGAAGCCCCGCGAGGGGGGCCGCATCGTCATCGTTCTCCTCCTGGGCCGCGGCGGCGAAGGGCAGGGCAAGGGCGAGGACGAGGATCGGGATAAGGGTACGCATGTCGCAAAGGCTCCGGTGGGATTGCAGGATCAGGGACGGCTTGCCGCGCCCCAGGGGAAACGGCCGACCTTGATCGACTTGATCGGCTCGCGCGAGGCAACGTCGATCACCGTCACGTCGCCCGAGACGCCGTTGGTGGTGAAGAGCTGGCTGTGATCCGGCGAGAAGGCCAGATGCCAAACGCGCCTGCCCACGAGGATGTAGTCCTCGACTTCGTAGGTGTCCGCGTTGATGGCCGCGACGTGATTGGAGGGGCCGAGCGCCACGAAGACGGTCTTGTCGTCCGGGGTGAACTCGAAGCCCACCGGCTGCACGAAATCTGGGTGCACCGCGGGGACGTCGAAGAAGATCTTGGCCTTCTCCACCTGGGTTGCCACGTCGAAGACGGTGACGGTGCCGCCGATCTCGGACGAGACCCAGAGCTCGGTGCCTTCCTTGGCGAATTCGGCATGGCGGGGGCGGCTGTCGACGAGGGTATTGGCGAAAAGCGTGTTGGTCGCGGTGTCGATCCAGTGCGCCATGTTCGTCGTCTCGGAGGTGGTGATGGCGATCTTGCCGTCGGGCGAGACGGCCATGCCCTCGGGCTCGATTCCCACGTCGATCTGGGCCACCACCTTGCGGCTTCGGGTGTCGACAACGGTGGTCACGGCATCGTCCTCGTTGGCGATGTAGAGATGTACGTCATCGGGGGCCAGCACGAACTGTTCGGGGTCCTCGCCGGAGGGCAGCTCGAACAGGATCTCGCCGGTTTCGGGATCCATGGCCTGGACCGTGTCGCTGTCGGAGGCGCAAATGTAGAGGATGGAGTGATCCTTGGAAAAGGTGATCCCCCGCGGACGCAGGCCGGTCTCGATGGTGCGCGTTACCTCAAGGGTGGCTACGTCAATCACGCTGAGCGTGTTGTCCTTCTCGTTCGAAATCCAGATCTCGCCCGACCCCGCCTGCGCGGCGGGTGCCAGCAGCGTGAGGACGAGGAGGCTTGCGAGCGTTCCGTTCATGATCTCTCCGTCAGTTGAACGCGGTACAGGCGCTGTCGGTCAGGTCGAGCCCGAGGCTGTCGAGCGGATTGCGCTCGTGCAGGAAACCGTCGATGGGCGTGAGCGTCACCATGGCACGCGGATGCACGAGGGGGATGGGCTGGCGCAACTGGCCGTTCCACCCCCGAAAGCTGAGGGCGGCCCCCTTGAAGCCGTCGAGCTTGAATTCGTCCGACAAAAGATAGGCGCGCAAGGTCGCAGCATCGGCAGTGCCCGTGCGCGTCACACCCTCGCCGATAGCACGCACGGCGGCCCAGGCGGCGTAATCCTCGGAACGCATGTCCCGGCCTGCGGCCTCGCGGAAGCGGTTTTGCAGCTGGACGGCCCCCCATTGCTCCAGGGCCCCGGACCAGGTCCGCGGCGAGAGCCCTTCGGAGCCCGCGACGGGGCGCGGCTCCCAGGTGTTGTAGAGCACGTACTGGCCGAAATCGCCCAGTTCGTCCGAGAGCAGCAGCACGTCGTGATCGGGGAGATCCTGGGTGAAGAGGGGAACCTCGGACGGCGCGCTGCGGCGCATGTCCTCATTGAAGACCCAGGTCTTCTCGGCGGATATCTTTTGTCCGAACTTCGCGGCCGAGACCCGCAGGGCCTCGGCAAAGGCCAGGTCGCCGGGCTTGTCGCCGGAGATCAACACGAGGTCGGTCCAGCGTTTCCAGACGAGGAACTGCATCAGGGCATCCGCGCGCATGTCGTGGCTGGCGATGGTGTGCAAGAGATTGGTCCGGCAGTCGGCGCTGCGCAGGACCGTGTCCTCGGCGGATGCGTTAAAGAGAAGGGCCCCTTCGGCCTCGGAGAGGTCGGCCAGTTCGAGCAGGGCCTCCGCGGGGGCGTTCACGACCACGAGATCCGCGTCCGCGAGCACGGTCCGGGCAATGGCCGGCCAGTCTTCCCCAAGGGTCACGCGCCGTTCTATCAGAACGTAGTCCTGGCCGGTGAACCGCCCCGTGGTCGCATTGTCCTCAATGGCGAGGCGCGCGCCGGCGAGCCCGAGATCGTCCGGCACGGGATCGAGATTGGACAGGATCGGCGGGCGGACGACGACCCGTTCGAGATAGACGATCTCGACGACGGTCTGGGCCGTACCGGGCCAGGCTGACAGGATCGCGGCGAATGCGACGGCAGTTGCGGCGCGTACGGACATCTCGGCTCCCTCTTCTCGGGCAACCCTAGGGTTGTCGCAGTCTTGTCTGAATACGACTAATGTCCCAAGGCCCGAGGCCCCGTTTCAGGCGAAAGTCGCATATGGTCGGCCCGGTGGCGCATGTTAATCCTCCGGCAACGCAGCAATCAGTTCGGGAGAAGCGTCATGTCGCGCAGAATGTCCAAGACCCGGCGCCTCGGTGCGCTGAGCCTGCTACCATCGCTTGCGCTCGCGAGTGCCCTCTGGGCACATGGCGACGTGACGCCTCAAGCCGTCAACACGGACGCGTTGCCGGACGTCGGCGAGGAATGGCTGACGGAGAACCCGTACCGGTCGATGGGCGACGAGGTCTGGGCGGCGGCGGTCCAGATCGGCGACAGCGGCTACAACCAGAACTGCGCCCGGTGCCACGGTCTCGGGGCCGTCTCGGGCGGTCTCGCGCCGGACCTGCGCTATCTGGAGGCGGACGAGTTCGGAGACGAGTGGTACGTCGAGCGCTTCGTCCACGGCTACACCCAGGACGGCACGACGAAGATGCCGGGCTTTGGCGAGGTGCTGGGGCAGAAGGCGGGCTGGGCGATCCGCACCTATATCGAGACGCGGCCGGATGAGGGCGCGCTGGACGCGTATTCGGTGCGCCTGCACGAATTGCGCGACCAGCTGCACGCCTGGGCCGCCGAGCCGGCCGATGCGGCGAGTGTCGAGGCGGTCAAGGCGGAACTGGCAGAGATCGCGGCCAGCATCGAGACGGCCTCGGGCGCGCCGGTGGCGGACAGCGTGGCGTTCCGCGCATCCCATAGCATCGACGGGACGCCAGCCAGTTTCCAGACGGCAGCGGACACGCTGACCACGGGCATATCCGCAGCACAGTGATGATCCGCAGCATCGTCCTGGCAGTAGCCCTCGCAGCCGCGGCCGTCTCACCGGCCGCGGCACAACGGTGCGCCGACGTCGTGCCAGGCGAGCGTCCGCAAAACACGGCCCGGGAGTTCGTCGGACAGACCCTCGACGAGATCGTCGAGCGGGGGTTCATCGAATTCGCCATCTACGAGGATTTTCCACCCTATTCTTGGGAGGAGAACGGCGTGGCCCGCGGCGTCGACATCGGCGTGGGCAAGTTCATCGCGGGCTTCATCGGGGTGGAGCCGAAGTTCCGGTTCGTGCCTGCCGGCGAGACCATCGAGGCAGATCTGCTCAACTATGTCTCGCGTGGTGCTGTGGTGGACGGCCGGGTCAGCAATGTCATGCTGCGCGTGCCCTACAACTCCACGCTGGCATGCCGGATCGAGCAGGTCGTGATGACCGGACAATACGCCAACGAGCGGATCGCGATCGCGTACCGCGAGGAGGTCTATCCGGACAAGGCGCCCAAACCGGTGGTGTTCCGGTACGAGACCGTGGGCGTCGAGAACGACAGCCTGTCCGATTTCTATCTCGCGACGCTGGCGAACGGCCAGGTGATCCCGAAGATGCGGCACTACCGCAGCCCGGATCTCGCGATGGAAGCGTTGCGCGTCGGCGAGGTCACCGCCGTGATGGGCGCGCAGGGGCAACTGGAGCACGGGGTGGCCCCGGGGATCCTCGTGTCCGACGAAAGTCTGCCTGGGCTTGCGATCGGCGAGTGGACCGTCGGGGCGGCGGTGCACATGAGCCACCGCGACCTGGGCTATTCGGTGGGGGACGCCGTGACCGAGGCGATAAACGATGGTCGCATGGCCAGCCTGTTCGCCTCCTACGGACTGACCTTTCATCCGCCGGCATGGTAGGCTACGGCTTTAGTCCTATGGCGCGAAGACCGGCCCGACCCTAGCGTCGCGCCGGGGTTACATTGCGAACAAACGCTTCGAGGGAGGTCATCATGACAAAAGTAAGTCTGACCGTGAACGGCCGGGCCGTTTCGCGCGAAGTCGAGGGGCGCACGCTCCTGGTGGAACTGCTCCGCGACAGTCTCAACCTGACCGGGACGCATGTCGGCTGCGACACGTCGCAGTGCGGGGCCTGCGTGGTGCATGTGGACGGGGTGGCCGTGAAGGCCTGTGCGGTCTTTGCGGGCGATCTGGAGGGGGCCGAGGTCCGCACCATCGAGGGCATGGCGAACAAGGACGGCAGCCTCGGCGTCATCCAGGCAGCGTTCCAGGAACATCACGGACTGCAGTGCGGCTTTTGCACGCCGGGCATGGTGATGACGGCGGCCGCACTTCTGAACGAGACGGCCGACCCGACCGAGCACGAGATCCGTGCCTATCTCGAGGGCAACATCTGCCGCTGCACCGGCTATCACAACATCATCAAGTCGATCCAGGCGGCGGCGGCAAGTCTGTCCGCTCGACCGGTCGCGGCGGAATAGCGCAGGACGCGGACCGGGCTGCGGTCCTATCGTCTCGAATAGGACAGACGCATATGCACCGCGAGAAAAACAGGGAGATTTAAGAATGGCTATGGATGGCGGAATTGGCACCAGCCCGAAGCGGCGCGAGGACGTCCGGTTTCTGACCGGGAAGGGTCGCTACACGGACGACATCAACCGGCCCGGTCAGGCCTATGTGCATTTCCTGCGCTCGGACGTGGCGCATGGCAAGTTGCGGAGCGTGGACGTGTCGGCCGCCGCGGCGATGCCGGGCGTGTTGCAGATTTTCACCGGCGAGGATTTCAAGGACATCGGCGGCATACCCTGCGGCTGGCAGGTGACTGACAGGTTCGGCCAGCCGATGCAGGAGCCGAGGCATCCCGTCCTCGCCTACGGCAAGGTGCGCCATGTCGGCGATCCGGTCGCGGCCATCGTCGCAGAGACGCTCGCCCAGGCCCGGGATGCCGCGGAAGCCATCGTGCTCGACATCGAAGAGCTGCCTGCGGTCGTGAACATGCATGACGCGCTGGCCGAGGGGGCAACCAAGGTCCACGACGAACTGACTTCGAACCTGTGCTTCGATTGGGGTTTCGTCGAGGAGAACAAGGACGCGGTGGATGCGGCGATCAAGGGGGCGCATCACGTCACCACGCTTGAGCTGACCAACAACCGCCTTTGCGCCAACCCGATGGAGCCACGCTGCGCCGTCGGTGAGTTCGACTATGCCGACGATACCCACACGCTCTACACAACCAGCCAGAATCCTCATGTGATCCGGCTGCTGATGGGCGCCTTTGTGCTGGGCATCCCCGAGCACAAGCTTCGGGTCGTGGCCCCCGACGTGGGCGGGGGGTTCGGCTCCAAGATCTATCACTACGCCGAAGAGGCGTTCTGCACCTATGCCGCCAAGATCGTGCAGCGTCCGGTGAAATGGACGTCGTCGCGCTCCGAGGCCTTCATGTCCGACGCCCATGGCCGCGACCACGTGACCAAGATCGAACTGGCCCTCGACAAGGACGGCAAGTTCCTCGCGGTCCGCACGGACACCCTGGCGAACATGGGGTCCTATCTCTCGACATTCGCGCCCTCGATCCCGACCTGGCTGCACGGCACGCTGATGGCGGGGCCGTACCTCACGCCGCTGGTCTATGTGAACGTCCGGGCGGTGTTCACCACCACGGTTCCGGTCGACGCCTATCGCGGCGCGGGCCGCCCGGAGGCGACGTTCCAGCTCGAGCGGGTGATCGACAAGGCCGCGCGCGAGATGAAGATCGACCCGCTGGAGATCCGGCGGCGCAACTTCATCCAGCCTGACCAGTTCCCCTATCAGACGCCGGTCGCCGTGGTCTACGACAGCGGCAACAGCCCCGGCACGCTCGACAAGGCGGTGGAATTGTCGGATCTCGCGAACTTCCCGGCGCGCCGCGCCGAGAGCGAAAAGCGCGGCAAGCTGCGCGGCTGGGGTCTGTCCACCTGGATCGAGGCCTGCGGCATCGCGCCCTCGCATCTGGTGGGCCAGCTCGGGGCACGCGCGGGTCTCTACGAGAGCGCGACGGTGCGCGTGAACGCCACCGGGTCGATCTCGGTCCTGACCGGCAGCCACAGCCACGGCCAGGGCCATGAGACGAGCTTTCCCCAGATCATCGCCTCGATGATCGGGATCGACGAAAACCTGGTCGACATCGTGCACGGCGACACGTCCAAGACGCCGATGGGCATGGGCACTTACGGCTCGCGCTCCATGGCGGTCGGCGGATCGGCGATGTTCAAGGCCGCCGAGAAGGTGATCGCCAAGGCCAAGAAGATCGCGGCCCACCTGATGGAGGCCGCGGAAGGCGACGTGGAGCTTGCCAACGGCAAGTTCACCGTGGCCGGCACGGACAAGTCGGTCGCCTGGACCGACGTGACTCTGGCGGCCTACGTTCCGCACAACTACCCGCTCGAAAGCCTCGAGCCCGGCCTCGAAGAGACCGCATTCTACGATCCGGCCAACTTCACCTATCCGGCCGGCGCCTATATCTGCGAGGTCGAGGTCGATGCGGACACCGGCAAGGTCGACATCGTGGCCTTCACCGCCGCGGACGACTTCGGGGTGGTCATCAACCCGATGATCGTCGAGGGTCAGGTGCATGGCGGTGTTGCACAGGGTCTCGGACAGGCCATGCTCGAGGTGGCGGTCTATGACGAGAACGGCCAGCTCCAGACCGGATCATTCATGGACTATGCCATGCCGCGGGCCGATGACTTCCCGCAGATGATCGCGGACCATTCGGTGTTCACGCCGTGCACTCACAACCCACTCGGGGCGAAGGGCTGCGGCGAGGCGGGGGCAATCGGCTCGCCGCCGGCGCTGGTCAACGCGGTGATCGATGCGCTCCAGTCCGGGGGGATCAACGTCGAACATATCGACATGCCGGTCTCGCCCGCGCGTGTCTGGGCGGCGATAGAGGCGGCACGCTGAGGTCAGGGGCAGCCCGTCCCGCGTGCGGGGTGGGCGAGGCTCATAGGGAGAAAAGACATGTATGCATTTGACTTCGTGAAACCGGCCAGCGTCTCGGATGCGGTCCAGGCGCTTAGGGCGGAGGACGCTCAGGCGCTCGGTGGCGGACAGACGCTCATCCCGACGCTCAAGCAGCGTCTGGCGAGCCCGTCGATCCTGGTGAGCCTGAGCGGCATCCAGGAAATGAAGGGCGTGCGCAAGGATGACGCCGGTCATCTCGCGATCGGCGGCGGCACGACCCATGCCGTCGTCGCTCGGGAGGCGGCTTCGATCTATCCGGCAGTGGCCGCGATGGCGAACCACATCGGCGATCCGGCGGTGCGCAACCGCGGCACCATCGGCGGAAGCCTCGCGAACAACGATCCGTCCGCCTGCTATCCCGCAGCCATCCTCGGCTCCGGGGCAATCATCGTGACGAACACCCGGCAGATCGCGGCGGATGATTATTTCCAAGGCATGTTCACGACCGCGCTCGAGCCGGGAGAGATCATCACGGAGGTGAAGTTTCCGGTTCCCACCAAGGCGAACTATCAGAAATTCGTCCAGCCCGCGTCGCGGTTCGCGCTCGTGGGCGTGTTCGTGGCACATTACACGAGCGGTGTTCGTGTGGCCGTAACCGGTGCCTCCGAAAGCGGCGTGTTCCGGTGGACGGAGGCGGAAGACGCCCTGTCGAAATCCTTCACCCCCGACGCGGTCAAGGGCTTGAAGGTGGATGCGGACGGGATGATCGGCGATCTGTTCGGGACGCCGGAATACCGTGCACATCTCATCGGCGTGCTGACGGCCCGGGCGGTCGGGGCGGCCGCCTGAGCCCGCACGCGCCGCTATCTGATTGAAACTGCTCAAGGCGCGCCAATGGCGCGCCTTAAGTCATTGTTAGGGTTGATTGCGTCTTATCCATGAACTCGACTGGACAAGGAGCTTGCGACCATGGCCTCGACACAGACAGACCCAGGATCGGCGCAGGCGGCCAGATTTCAGCGGCAATGCCTCTTTGCCGTGACCATCCTGTTGATCGAAGACAGCCGGAGCGCCTCCGAGGCGATCCGGCTCATGGCGGCCGAAAGCGGCGCGCGGGTCCGCCGGGCGGACAGCCTGCATTCCGCGAGCCGGCACCTCGCGATCTATCGCCCCAACGTGGTGATGGTGGATCTGGGTCTGCCGGATGGCGACGGCATGGCCCTGATCCGGCATCTGGCGGCCGCGACGCCTCCCATCGGCGGGGTCATCGCCCTGAGCGGGCTCGATCGACAGTCCTGGCAGGCTGAGGCCCTCGCCTCCGGGGCCGCGGCCTGCCTCGAGAAACCCATTGCCTCGCTCCGTGCGTTTCAGGACGTGATCCTCAGCGTCCTGCCGGATGCCCAGACACGCAAGCCCGATGGGCGCGACCTAGCCGTCGCTGGTCGCGCTTCCGTCGTCAGCGCCTACGACGAGGATCTGCGGCGGGCGCACAGCCTGCTCGTCGATGCGGTGCGCACGCAGGATGCCGAGACGGTCGCCTATTGCGGTCAGTTTCTGGGATCGGTCGCAGACATGCTCGGCGATGCGGACCTGACGGCAGCGGTGCGCGATCCCGGCAAGGACGGCAGCCTTTTGCTCGCCACCCTCAGCGAGTGGCTGGGATCCGGCAGACTGGGCCGCGTCGAAGTGGCCTGATCTGCGGCGTTTCGCACGTTCTGAATTCGTCTGGTCCGACGCGGGCTTCCGTCTATGTTTCGAAGTAGGATCGAAACGGGGGGACGGGCCATGGGACTTCGCATTGTGCCATTCATTGCGGCACTTTTGATTGCACCACCGGCACTGGCGGAACGCCAGACGACGTCTGTCGGACCGGTCGAAGTCACGCGGGTTCTCAGCGGCCTCGACACGCCCTGGTCGCTCGGGTTCCTGCCCGGCGGAGGCTTCCTCGTCACCGAACGCGGTGGCCGGCTGATCCATGCGGCGGACGGGGCAGCCCGGCCGGTTGCCGGGGTCCCCGAGGTCTGGGCGAACGGGCAGGGGGGGCTCTTCGACATCGTGCCCGCGCGGGATTTCGAACGGAGCCGCGAGGTTTTTCTCAGCTACGCCGAGCCGCGCAGCGGGGGCGCCGGCACGGCCCTCGCGGTTGCCCGGCTGAGCGGGGATGCTGCGCGGCTCGAGGATCTGCGGGTGATCTTTCGCATGGCCGAGACCTCCGACGCCGGTCAGCACTTTGGCGGCCGGATCGTGGAGGGTGCGAATGGCAGCGTCTTTCTCACGCTCGGCGACCGCGGAGAGCGTGATGCCGCCCAAGACCTCGGTGATCATCGTGGCAAGGTCGTGCGCGTGGCCCGCGATGGCGGGGCCCTCGCGGACAATCCGTTCGTCGACCAGCCCGGTGCTCGGCGGGAAATCTGGTCCTACGGTCATCGCAACGATCAGGGTGCAGCCCTCGCGAATGATGGCGCGCTCTGGACGGTGATGCACGGTCCGCGCGGCGGGGATGCGGTCCACCGCCCGCAGCCGGGGCTGAACTACGGCTGGCCGATGGTCTCCTACGGAGCTGAATACGTCTCCCGCCGTCCGGTGGGGGATAGGAGCGCTCCGGGGGTCGAGCAACCGCTGCACGTCTGGGTGCCCTCGATAGCACCCTCCGGCCTCGCGATCTATTCAGGGCGGCTCTGGCCGGAATGGCGTGGCGATCTTCTGACGGGCGGATTGCAGGCGGATGCCATTGTGCGCCTCGACGTCGGCCCCTCCGGTCTGACCGAGGCCGAACGTCTGTTCGAGGGAACCTTTACTCGGATCCGTGATGTCCGGGAAGCACCCGACGGTGCAATCTGGTTCATCGCGGAGACCGAAGGGGCCATCTACCGGCTTACGCCCGTCCGGTAATCAGTTCGCCAGTGCCGCCTCGATGGCCTCGATCATCGGAGTTGCCAGCGGAGGGGTGGTTGATCCGAACGAGGCCGTCAGATGGCCGCTGCCGTCGATCAGGATTTTGTTGAAGTTCCAGTTCGGGGTGACCCCCTGATCGCGCGCCCAGACGTAGAACGGATGCGCGTTGGCACCGGTCACGGGCGTGATCTCCGTCATCGGGAAGGTAATGGAGAAATTGACCTCGCAGAACTCCTTGACCGCATCGGCGCTCGACAGTTCTTGGCGAAAGCTGTTGGACGAGACCCCAATCACCGTGAGCCCGCGGGCAGAATATCTGTCGTAGAGAGTTTGCAGGTCGTCATACTGCGGGGTGAAGCCGCACCGCGAAGCCGTATTGACGACAAGTACCGGCTTGCCGGCATAGTCCGACAGCGCGATCTCTCCGCCGTCGATGGATTTGAACTTGAAACCGGACGCCACCCCGACCGCCGCCAAGGACGGTGCCGAAGACGCAAAAACCGCGAGGCTGAGGCCGAGGAGCAGGTGGCGTAGCATCGACGTCTCCGTGATTGTGACCTTCACTTTAGCCCGGCGCAGCCACTAATCAAGCTGGCGCGTGTCAGCCCGGGCCAAAGACGCGGGCAAAGATGGCATCCACGTGGCGCGTATGGTGGGCGAGGTCGAACAGGCCGGAAATTTCGGCCTCAGAGAGGGCGGCCCGGACGTCCTCGTCGTTCTTAAGCTCGGTCTCAAAATCCGCACCGTGGTCCCAGACCTTCATCGCGTTGCGTTGCACGAGGGCATAGGCTTCCTCGCGGCTGACACCGTGCTGAGTGAGGGCCAAGAGGATGCGCTGCGAATGGATGAGCCCGCGGAATTGGTTGAGATTGCGCGTCATGTTGGCGGGATAGACCACGAGCCGGTCGATCACGCCGGTCAGGCGCGCCAGCGCGAAATCGAGGGTGATCGTCGTGTCCGGTCCGATCATCCGTTCCACCGAGGAATGGCTGATGTCGCGCTCGTGCCAGAGGGCCACGTTCTCCATGGCGGGGGTCACGGCCATCCGCACCAGCCGGGCGAGCCCGGTGAGGTTCTCGGTCAGGACCGGGTTGCGCTTGTGCGGCATCGCAGACGAGCCCTTCTGGCCGGGCGCGAAATACTCCTCCGCTTCGAGGACCTCGGTGCGTTGCAGGTGCCTGATCTCGACGGCGAGGCGCTCGATCGAGGAGGCGACAACGCCGAGGGTGGCAAAGAACATCGCGTGCCGGTCGCGGGGGATCACCTGGGTCGAGACCGGTTCGGGGATGAGCCCGAGCTTCTCGGCGACATGCGCTTCAACGAGGGGATCGATGTTGGCGAAGGTCCCCACCGCACCGGAGATCGCACAGGTGGCAACCTCCGCGCGAGCCTGGACGATGCGGGCCCGGGCCCGATCGAATTCGGCATAGGCCTGCGCCATCTTGAGGCCAAAGGTGGTCGGCTCGGCATGGATCCCGTGGCTGCGTCCGATGCAGACGGTGTCCTTGTGCTCGATCGCGCGGCGCTTGAGGGCTGCGAGCAGGGCGTCGATGTCGGCGATCAGGATATCCGCGGCCCGCGTCAACTGCACGTTGAAGCAGGTGTCGAGCACGTCGGACGAGGTCATGCCCTGGTGCACGAACCGCGCCTCGCTGCCCACGTGTTCCCCCAGATGGGTGAGAAAGGCGATGACGTCGTGCTTCGTCACGGCCTCGATCTCGTCAATCCGCGCCACATCGAACTCGACATCGCGAGCCTTCCAGACGGCCTCGGCGGCCTCTTTCGGAATGACGCCGAGGGCTGCCTGGGCGTCGCAGGCATGGGCCTCGATCTCGAACCAGATGCGAAAGCGCGTCTCGGCGGACCAGATCGCGACCATGCCGGGGCGGGGATAGCGGGGGATCATGGCGCGGCCTTTCGCGGGCTGTCGGGCGGTTCGGGGTCTGATAGACCGAAGGGGGAACCATCACAAGCGAGGGCGGATGCGGCTGGCGGCGTTTGAAGGCGACTGGCTTCTGGAGCGCGACATCGAGGATATCCGGGCCGGGCATCCAGGGCGGTTCACCGGGACGGCGCGGTTCACCTCCGCGGCGGAGGGTCTGGTCTATGACGAGGAGGGCCTCCTGTCGCTGGGCGGCGCGCCCGGCGTGGCGGCCTCCCGGCGGTATCTCTGGCGGGAGGCGGGGGCCAACAGCATCGAGGTGCAGTTCGGGGACGGCCGGTTCTTTCACCGGTTCTACGCCGACGAGGACAGGCCGTCGGCGGTCCATGCCTGCCCGCCGGATCAATACCGCGTCAGGTACGATTTCTCCGCCTGGCCGCGGTGGAAAGCCGACTGGCGCGTCACGGGACCGCGTAAGGACTATGCCATGACCTCCCGTTACCGCACTGCCTGAGACGCTGGACAGCGGCTTTGGATTGCGTCACACCTGAGACATAATGGCAATTCCGGAGGTCGGCATGGCATCGGGCACACAGCGTGCGGTTTTGACGGAAACCCTTTGGATCGCGGAGGGACCCGCACTCTGGGTCAAGCGTGCAGTCCTGGTCGGGCTCGGGGTTCTGGCGCTCGTGATTGCCGCAAAGATCAAGGTGCCGCTCTGGCCATCGCCCGTGCCGATCACCCTCGGCACCTTCGCGGTGCTGACCATCGGGGCGGCCTACGGTGCGCGCCTCGGGTTCGTCACCATCCTCGCCTACATGGCGCTCGGCGCATTCGGCTGGGACGTCTTCGCCGGATCCTCTGCGGAGGCGAACGGGCTGACCTACATGATGGGCGGGACCGGCGGTTACCTGGTCGGTTATGTGCTGGCCACACTGGCGCTGGGGTTTGCGGCGCGGCGCGGGCTGGACCGGACCGTCGGCGGTATGGCACTGGCGATGCTGGCGGGCACGGCGCTTATCTATTTGCCGGGCGTGCTGTGGCTGGGCCAGCTCTATGGCTGGAACGAGCCGATCCTCGCCTGGGGCCTGACGCCCTTCCTGATGGGCGATGCGATCAAGCTCGCGCTCGCAGCCCTTCTGGTGCCGGCGCTCTGGAAGGCGATCGGTGCTGCGCGCGCCTGATACTCCAGACCTGAATTAGGCGGCGGACCGGGGGACCAGTTCGCTGCCATATATTTCCGGTCAGGGGTGGTGAAAGACTTCCTCGAGCCGGGCCCACCATTCCTCCGCGCCGCGCTGGTACAGCGGCTCCTGCATCGGGTCGGTGATGTCCCACCAGTCCTTCATGCGGGCATCGGTCCGCATTTTCGCCATGTCGGCGTCGAAATCGGCTCCAGTATATTCCCAGTAGGCAAACAGAAGCATCTCCGGCTCGCGCAAAAAGATTGAATAATTCGTGATGTTGCAGGCCGAGATGAGGTCAAGGATCTCGGGCCAGACCTCGGCGTGGATGCGTTTGTACTCGACCAGCGTCTCGGACTTGAGGCGGATCAGCTGGGCCATACGTTCCATGTAGTGCTCCGTTTAGGTGGCCCGGACGGTCCAGTTGTTCATGCACTGCACCGTATGGTCGAACGACCGGATCCCGGCGTCCGACCCGAGGCCGCTGGCGACGAGCCCGGCCGCAGCCTGGGCGAACCTGAGCGCGGTTGCCGTGTCCATCCTGTGGTGCAGTGCTGTGATGAACCCCGCGTCGAAGGCATCTCCGCAGCCCGTGGTATCGACGATGGGGATCTCATAGGCAGGAGACCGCAGGCGCGTGCCGTCCTTGTGCGCGTAGAACGCACCGTCCGGTCCCATGGTCAGCACGCAACAGGTCACGCCCCTCCCGAGATAGAAGGCGGCGATCGCCTCGGCCTCCGTGAGACCGCACATGATGGACGCCTCCTCGATCGAGGGCATGAAATAGTCGATGTGCGGCAGGAGCGGCAGAACGAGGTCGGCGGTCTCGGCGCGTGCCCCGACGAGATCCCACGTCGTGATGCGCCCGCGCGTCTTGGCCTCGCGCAGCAGCTCGACCGACCGCAGGCCGTCGAGCGTCGCGAGCAGGCCGGTGCCGCCGAGATGAATGATCGGTGCCTCGAAGGCCCGGGCATAATCCGCGGGCACCACGTCGAAGTGATCCGATGCACCGCGGACATGGAGGGCTGGCCGTTCGCCGTTCGGCCGGACGTTCAGGATGGTGGCCGACGTCGGGACGCCGTCAATCCGCTGCATCATGGAGGTGTCGATACGATGTTTCTCGAGCGTCAGCATCACCCAATCGGCCTTTTCATCCTCCCCGACCGCGCCCACCGCGCGGCACGCGAGGCCGAGCTTGGCCGCGTCGATCACGGTTCCGCCAGCGGTGCCGGCGACGGTCAGACGGATTTCCTCGATGAAATTGACGTTGCCGCCCTCGGGGATGGCCGTCACCGGCCGGCCAAGGATATCGAGGATATAAAGGCCAATGAACGCGGCGTGCGGAGGGCTCATCGCGTCAGGATCGCGCCACGCGCCGGACCAGTGCCGCGAAGACGACCGTCAGGCCGAGAAGCGTCCAGACGAGAGGGTGGGTCCAGAACGGCGGGCTGGGCGGTGCGAGCGATGGCGTCGACGGCGGATTGAGAAAGGCCGCTCCATAGAGTGCCGCGGCGGCAATGGACACCAGAAGGGCCGCGCAGAACACCAGCGCCACGACCAGGGCCGTGAAGATTACGCCGCGGAGCGGCTTGCCCGGTTGTGCCATCGGCAGGACGTTGTTGAGGAGCGCCGCCAGGACGACCAGTCCGCACCCGATGGAGAAGATCCAAAGCGCGAAGGGCTGGAAGATCATGATGAGGGCGAGCACGCCCAAGCCGATCACGCCCAGCTCGATGCGCAGCGCCAGGCGGGGCGACATTCCCGGCTCGGGTCTCTTGCTCATGCCCGCACCGCCCGTCCGGTATCGTCGAAGACATGGGTCTGCCCAATCTCCGGTGTCAGATGGAAGATGTCGCCGACCCGCACGCGCTGGGCCCGCGGGACGACTACGCGGATGTCGTCCCCGGTAGGCGTGCGCGCATGGATCAGGGTCTCCGCACCCATAGGCTCGATCAGTTCGGCCTGCGCCGCAAAGGCTGTCTGGGCTGCTTCCGATCCGAGGCTGACCGAACGGGGCCGCATGCCGACCGTGATGCGACCGGGCTTCAGCCCCGCCACGGCCGGATCCACCGGCATGTGCACCGTGAAGCCTTCCATGCGGATCTCCGCCACGGCATCGGTGACGCGAATGAGATCGGCCTCGATCAGGTTCATCTGCGGCGTGCCGATGAAGCTCGCGACAAACACGTTGGCCGGCTTGGCGAAGACCTCGTGGGGGGAGCCGAGCTGTTCGATGAGGCCGTCGCGCATGATGGCGATGCGGTCGGCCATGGTGAGCGCTTCGAGCTGGTCGTGCGTCACGATCACGGTGGCTTTCGACAGGCCCGACAGCACCTCCTTGATCTGCCCGCGCATGGTCTGGCGAAGCTCGACGTCGAGACGCGAGAGCGGCTCGTCGAAGAGAAAACAATTGGGATTGCGCACGATGGCGCGCGCCACCGCCACCCGCTGCCTCTCGCCTTCGGAAATCTGCGCCGGCAGGCGGTCGAGCACGCCTTCGAGGTGGAGGATTTTGGCTACCCGTTCAAGCCGTCGCTTGCGCTCTTGCGCGTCGATGTTCTCGGCAGGCAGCGGAAACGCGATGTTCTGACGCACGGTCAGGGCCGGATAGAGCGCGTAGAACTGGAACACCATCGCGATGTTGCGGCGCTCGGGCGCAAGATCGTTCATGCGCCGGCCAGCCACGATGACATCGCCCGAAGTGGCGCGCTCGAGCCCGGCGATCATGCGCAGCGCGGTCGTCTTGCCGCAGCCCGAAGGGCCAAGGAGGCAGACGACCTCGCCCGCCGCCACGTTCAAATCCACATCGCGCACCGCGACGAAAGCGCCGAAGCGTTTGGTCAGTTTCCGCAGCGCGATCGTCGACATCAGGTGGTGCTCAACGTTTGATCGTGCCGAAGGTCACGCCGCGCAGTAGATATTTCTGCAGCACGAAGGTGACCACCATGACGGGAACGAGGAACAGCGTCTCGATGGCCGCCAGGAGGCCCCACCGGACGCCGATATCGCCGCCGATCGTCTGGGCCATGGCGACCGGCACGGTGCGGGTCTCGACGCCCGTGAGCAGCAGCGCCAGAAGGTACTCGTTCCAGGTGAGGATGAGTCCGAACACGGCGGTCGCGGCGATGCCCGCAGTCACCTGCGGCAGGCAGACCTTGAAGAAGACGCCGCGCTCCGACGAGCCGTCGAGGCGCGCCGCATCCTCGACGTCGGGCGACAGTTCGTCGAAGAAGCTCTTCATCATCCAGACGGTGAAGGGGAGGTTGAAGGCGCTGTAGAGCAGGATGATGCCGAGATAGGAGCCGGCGAGGCCGATCACCTGGAACATCAGGAAGATCGGGATGATGACGACGATGGCGGGCATCATCCGGGTGGTGAGGATGATGAAGAGGTAGGTGTCGTTGCCCCTCAAGGGGAAGCGCGAGAAGCCGTAGGCCGCG
>JBBQYB010000034.1:0-25121 GCA_038209095.1 Rhodobacterales bacterium | reverse complement strand
GACGCTCGACGGCCGCCAGACCATGGGATAGCCGCTCTGGACCATTTCGCCGAACCTGTCCGCGCTGCCGAACATGCGCTTGATCGCGGGCGACGCGAACGAGAATGCGGTGACGAAGTCGTCGGTCTTGAAGGCATCCATCTGGCGCGAGATCACCGATTGGATGTCGGAACTCCTGTCCTGCGCCCCCGCGGCCCCGAACCCGAGCCCGATCGCCAGAACGCCGAGCATCAACAAACGCCGCATCACCCTGTCCTTTCGTCGTCTCACCGAAACACTTGGATTGAGCGGCGTCCAAGTCAAACGCTGTGCCCGTACCGCAGTCTCGCCTGGAGGACCTGCCTTCTGCGCAGGCACTTCGGATCGAAAGAGCCGAAGTCCTGAGCGCCGGGCAAAAACCTCGCCGGCCTCCGCCCGGCAGGCTCACGCGACCTGCGCCACGTCCCGCGGCGCGAAACTGCCGTCCTGTTGCGCCGTCATCTCCAGATGGCGGGCGTGGAACGCGAGCAGGGTCGTGCGGTGCCCGATCGAGACCAGTGTGGTCTTCGGCAATCGCTCGCGCAGGACCCGGTAGACCTTCGCCTCCATCGGCTCGTCGAGGGCCGCGGTCGCCTCGTCGAGAAACAGCCAGTCGGGCTTGTCGAGCAGCGCACGGACCACCGCCACGCGCTGTTGCTCGCCCCCCGAGAGAGCCTGCGTCCAGATCGCCTCGTCGTCGATCCGGTCCACCAGATGGTCGAGACCCACCGCGCGCATCGCCTCGCCCATTTCCGCATCAGAGTAGGTCTCGGGCGATCCAGGATAGGCCAGCGCGCCGCGCAGACTGCCCAGCGGGATATAGGGACGCTGTGGCAGCAGCATCACCCGCGCCCCCTCGGGCGTCCCGACCCGCCCCGAACCGAACGGCCAGATGCCGGCCAGCGCGCGGAACAGCGTCGATTTGCCCGACCCCGACGCGCCCGTCACGATGGCGGCCTCGCCCGCGCGCAGCCGCAGATCCGCGATCCTCGCGATCAGCCGTCCGCTGGGCAGCGCAAGGGACAGACCCTTGACCGTGACATCCGCACCCGGTCCGGGGACGAGGTCGATGGGCCGCGCGCCGTCCGTCATCTCGCTCGCCTTGCGCAGGGCCGCGCGGAACCCGTTGATGCGGTTGACCGACGCCTTGTAGGCCGCAAGCGTCTCGTAGAGGTCGAGAAAGATGGTGAACCCGCCCTGCACCCGCCCGAACGCCCCGGCGGTCTGCTGCAGGCCCCCGAGGCTGCCGACCCCGGCGAAATACGCAGGTGCGACCAGGACATATGGCAGGACGTCCGTCATCTGCCCGATGGAAAAGCTGAAGATGCGCAGGTTGCGCGTCGTGCGCACCAGGCTCCAGGTCGCCTCCACCTGCCGGTCGTAGCGCTGGAACAGCGTCCCGCGCTCGGCCTCCTTGCCGTCGAGCAGCGCCACCTGTTCGGAATACTCGCGCATCCGCGCCATCCCGAACCGGAAGTCCGCCTCGGTGCGCTCCTTGTGGTAATTCTTGGCGATCAGCGGACGCCCGATGAGATGTCCGACGACCGTGGCGAAGACCGCATAGGCGAGACACACCCAGACCAGAAAGCCGGGGATCCCGGTGATCCAGACCATGAAGGCCCCACCCTCCTCAGTCTCGAACCGTGCGGACAGATCCCACAGCAACTGCACGAAGGCTGCCAGCGTCAGCAGCGTCGAGAACAGCGCCGTGGCGATCGAGAAAGTGCTGGTGACGTAGAGCCGGATATCCTCCGCGATGCGCTGGTCGGGGTTGTCGGCCACTTCGCCGAGGAACTGGATGCGGTAGTGCCGGTCGTCCGCCAGCCAGTCCGTCACCAGCTCCTTCGACATGAACCGCCGCCAGCGGATCAGCATGTACTGGCCCAGCAGGTATTCCGCGATGGCGATCACGACCCACTGGCTTGCGAGGAACAGGAACGTCGTGATCAGGAGCCAGAACGCGGCCTCGTCCATGTTCTGGAAGCTGTCGAACAAGGCACCCTGCCAGGTGTTGAACAGGATCAGGAAATAGGTCTGCACGAAATTGATCAGGATGATGCCGATCAGGAACGCACGCCCGATCCCGCCCTCCGTGAGCTTCAGCCCTTCCAGCCGGCGCAAGCGGCTCGGCTCCCGGCTGGCAAAGAACGTCTCCGATAACCCGATCGTCTCGGCGATGATCGGCAACCGCGCGAGCAGCAGCAGCACGACGGAAAAGATGGTGAACGCCAGCGCCAGGAACGGCTTGGGTTGCAACGTCTGCATCCACCCCGGTGCCCAGTCCGGCAGACCGCCCGTCCCGAAGACGATGAACCCGACCGCGAAGGACGAAAATGTGATCGCATAGCCCGCACTGAACATCCGCAGAAAGACGAAGATCCGGCCCGACAGATACGTGGTGCCCGTCATCACCATACCCGCCAGCAGCACGTAGAACGGCACGGCTTCGGGGTTCGACAGGTGGGTTGCCGTCATCCCGAGGGTCAACAGGCCGACGATTACGCTCAAAAGGGTCATGCGGGGCTACCTCTGCGTGTATCGCGCGACGTTGACGGCGGGGCCCCCGCCTAGTCAACAGCCGAGCGCGCGCCCTTCACAACCCCGCGAAGTCTCCTGCCTCAGGCCCCGAGCCGGCCGTCGAGCCCCGCATCGATCAGCGCCACGGTTTCCGGCACACCGTAGATCGCGACGAAAGCCCCGAAGCGCGGTCCCTGCGACGCCCCCAGCAGCACCTCGTAGATTGCGCAGAACCACGCGCGCAGCGGCTCGAAGCCATGCGCCTTGCCGATCTCGAACACGAGCCCCTGCAAGGCTTCGGCCTCCGCCGACCCGTCCCAGACAGCCAGCCGGTCGCGCAGGTCGCGCAGCGCCGCGGCCTCCTTCGCGTCCGGCGCGCGGAACACCTTCGCGGGCTTCACGAAGTCGTGGTAATACCGCACCGCATAGCCCGCCGCCGCATCGAGCCCCGGATGCGTCTCGGGCCGCGCGGTCGGCGCATACTTTCGGATGAACCCCCAGAGCACCGCCTTGTCCTCCGCGCCCGAGGCGCTCGCGAGGTTGAGCAGCATCGAATAGGGCACCTCCATGTCCGACGCCGGCGGCTGGCCGCCGTGGATATGCCAGGCCGGGTTCTCCACCCGGGCGGCCGCGTCCTGCTCCGGCCAGCCGCGCAGATGTGCGTGATACTCGTCCATGGCCTTCGGGATCACGTCGAAATGCAGCCGCTTAGCGGTCTTCGGTTTCTGGAACATGTACTGGCTCAGGCTCTCGGGGCTGGCATAGGCGAGCCAGTCCTCCATCGTCAGCCCGTTGCCCTTGGATTTCGAGATCTTCTGCCCCTCTTCGTCGAGGAACAACTCGTAGATGAAATGCTCCGGGGCCCGCCCCCCGAGGATGCGGCAGATTGCGTCATAGATCGACGTGTTGGTCGCGTGATCCTTGCCGTACATCTCGAAATCGACGTCGAGGGCGGCCCAGCGCGCGCCGAAATCCGGCTTCCACTGAAGCTTCACGTTCCCGCCCGTGACGGGCAGCGTCACGTCCCTCCCGTCCTCGTCCTCGAACGTGATCGTGCCGTCCCGCCCGTTGACCTCCTTCATCGGCACATAGAGCACCCGGCCCGAGATGGGCGAGATCGGCAGGAAACACGAATAGGTCTTCTGGCGCTCCTCTCGCAGGGACGCGAGCATCACCTCCATGATTGCGTCATAGCGCTCCGCCGCGCGCAACAGGATCTCGTCGAGCTTGCCGGACTTGTAATACTCTGTCGCGCTCGCGAACTCGTACTCAAACCCGAACGTGTCGAGAAACCTCCGCAACATGGCGTTGTTGTGATCCCCAAAACTGGCAAATTCCCCGAACGGGTCCGGCACCGCCGTCAGCGGCCGCTGCAGATGTTGGCGCAGCATCTCGGGCTCGGGCACGTTGTCGGGCACCTTGCGCATGCCGTCCATGTCGTCGGAAAAACAGATCAGCCGGGTCGGGATGTCGCTGATCGCCTCGAACGCACGGCGGATCATCGTGGTCCGCGCCACCTCGCCGAATGTGCCGATATGCGGCAGCCCCGAGGGCCCGTAGCCCGTCTCGAAGAGCACGTAGCCCTTCTCGGGCGGTGCCTTCTCGTAGCGCTTCGCGAGCTTGCGCGCCTCCTCGAATGGCCAGGCCTTTGCCGCAAGGGCGGCCGCGCGCGTCTCAACCATGTCCCAGTCTCCGCTCGAAAAAAGCATCGCCGGTCCTAGTCGCCCCTCCGGGCCTGGTCAAGCAACCGGCCACGCCCCGAGACGGCCGGGCATTCGACCAACCGGCGCAGACACGCCACCCGGAGGGCCGCGCCGCGCAGGGCTATTGCCGGGGCGGCAGCGTGACAATATAGCAGGCACGCACCCATGGGATCGAGATCATGTCCTCCACCACCGCCCCGCTCACGTCGTTCTCGGCCCAGGACGCCCTGGTCGCCGTGATGGTGGGTGTCTCGGCCGCCGACGAGAACATCTCCACGAAGGAGTTGCTGTCGATCAGCCAGATGGTCGAGACGCTTCCGGTGTTCGACGGCTACGACCGGGACCGCCTGCGCGTCGTCGGTCAGACAGTTTTCGACCTCTTCACCGAGGAGGACGGCCTCGACGCGCTCTTCGGCCTCGTGCGCGACGCCCTGCCGGAGCCGCTGCGCGAAACCGCCTACGCGCTCGCCTGCGACGTGGCGGCCGCCGACGGGCACGCCTTTCAGGCGGAGCTGCAATTCCTGCTGGAACTGCGCCACGAGATGAACGTCGACCGGCTGCATGCGGCGGCCATCGAAAAAGGCTCCAGCGCCCGCCACCGCCGCTTGCCGAAGGCTTGACCGGCGGGCTCGGAGAGCCTTCGGCTCAGACGCCGATCCAGCGTCGGAGCAGCGCCTGTTCCTGCGCCCGTGCGCGCCGCGCCCAGGCGGCCGCCCCCGGCGGATCGTCGCGCTGGTCGGGCCTGATCGCCGCACGGGCAGGCCCGTCGGCCGCAAGGATCGCGAAAGCCCGCCTGCGCGCATCCGGACCCTCGATATAGCCCGCGAGGGCCGAGACGAAGTTCAGCGTCCCGGTCTTCGCCAGCACCCTCACCCCCGGCACCCGCATCGCGTTGCCGTTCGCGTCCCGCAGGCCGCGCTCCTCCAGCAGCCCCGGCAAGCCCTCGCCCTGCGCGCGCACGAGCAGGCGTGTCGTCTCCAGCGGCGTCGTCAGCGAGCGCGCGGTCAGCCCGGAATGGTTGACCAGCACCGTCCGCCGCAGACCGTACCGGGCGCGCGCCCAGTCCGTCATCGCCTGTCCTGAGGTCCCCAGATCGCCGGCCCCCGACGCGGACAGCCCCACCGCCTCCGCGGTCAGGTTCGTCGAAAAATCGAGCATGTCGCGCAGCATCCGCTCCAGCGCCGGGCTCTCGTGGGCTGCGATCTCCTGCCCCGGGGACGCCGCCGCCACGATCTGCGGCCGCCCCATCCTCAGGCCCGACAGGGCGCGGAACGCCTCGCCGGCATAGACGGCGGGCGCGCGCACCGGCAGCCACAGGCTGCCCTGCCTGGCGAGGCTCGCCGCGCGAAAGGCCCAGATCTCGCGCCCTTGCTCGAAGCGGTGGCTCGGTCCGGACGGCCCGAGTTCGGCCGCGACACTGGGGGCAGGGGCCGAGAACCGCTGGCCTGGGGCCGTCAGCGACAGCTTCGGCCCGTCTCCGCCCGGCTGCCAGGCGAGATGCACGCGGTTGAAGTTGAGGTTCATGCCGGAGATGGTGGGGTTGTAGCCGGCCGTCACGGGCTGATCGGCCTCGATCTGCATCGTGTGGGGCAGGGCCCCGTCGCTCACCAGAAAGCGCCCCGCGACCGCCTCGATCCCCGCCGCCCGGACCGCCGCCGCAAGGTCCCCGAGGACATCCGTGTCGACCAGCGGATCGCCGCCGCCCGCCAGCGTCAGATCGCCCTGCACCTTGCCGCCCGCGACGGGGCCGTGGACGACGACCCGCGTGACGAACCGCCGTCCCGCCGCCAGCCGCTCGAGCCCGTAGAGTGCCGTCACGATCTTCGCCACCGAGGCGGGCGGGCGGTCCAGATCGCCCTGATGCACCTCGATGGGCGCGCCGCTCGCCGCATCGACGAGGGCATAGCCGGTCAGCGCGCCCAGACCCGACCGCCCGAGGATCGCCTCCGCCGCCTCGGCCCGCGCCGGCACTGCGAGGGCGGCCGCGAGGCCGGTCATCACCGTTCGCCGCGTCGTCCCCGGACCGGATCTGTCCTTCTCCACCATGAGGCGATCATGCGCGCTTCGGGCTCGCCCTTCAACTCAACGTTTCCAGATGCCGAGGGCCCGCAGTTCCGAGGAGGACAGATCGAGCATGCGACCCGTCAGCATCATCCAGGCCGGCGGATCTGCCCCGGCAAGCCTGCGTGCGTCGCCGGGCGGCATCCGCCAGCGTGCATAGCGACGCGCCGCCGGCGACAGGCCGGCGCGCAGCTGGTCGCCGGGCCGCGCCATGACCCCCACCGGGACCCTGCCCATGATCTCGTCCCACCGGTCCCAGCGATGGAACCCCCTGAGGTTGTCCGCGCCCATCAGCCACACGAACCGCACCGACGGACAGCGCCGCCCGAGCGCGTCGAGCGTCTCGGCCGTGGTCCGTGTCCCGAGGCGCGCCTCCACGTCCGTCACGACAACCCGTGGATGGCGCATGAGCGCGCGGGCCGCAACGAGCCTGCGTGCCATGTCCGCGGGAGCGTCGGCCTTGAGCGGATTGCCGGGCGAGACCAGCCACCACACCCGGTCGAGCCCGAAGGCCCTGAGCGCCCACCGGGTGATGTGCACGTGACCGGCATGGGGCGGATCGAACGATCCCCCGAGCAGGCCGATCTTCATTCCCGCCGCAGCGGTTAAACGGAGACTGGACACGCGCGCAGCCTCCGCCCACCTGTGACACGCCATACGCTCCGAGCGCGCCGGCCGTGTCAATCACCCTCCGGAGGCCTGCGCCCCTCGCTTGGGGCCCCGGATGCACCGGCGTTGTGATCGATCCACCACACTGCGCGGCTCACCCTGCGAATTCGCGCGGCCCCGGTGCGATCGGTATTGCTTTGCAAAACGCAACGCTTAACGATTCGTTAACCAATAATGCAGCCGCGGCCACGAGTTGCGGCGCAGACGTACGAGGCGCGGCATGAGTTCGAAACTGGCCCTGATCGGCATGGTGCTAGCGGCGATTGCCGTGATCGGCTTTCAGGCGACCCGCGGCGGCCTGACGAGCCCGGCGACGCAACCCCTGGCCCAGACGGCTCCGCAATCCGGTCCGGCGGAAGAAACCGGTGCCCCGGACACGGCGCAGGCTCCGGCTCCCGCCCCCGCGGAGGATCCCGCCTCCGCCCTCGCCCGGGCAGACGCCGAGCGGCTGCGTCTGGAAGACGCGCTCGCCCGGGCTCAGGACGAGGCCGCCCGGCTCACGGACCTCCTCTCCGCCCGCGACGCCGAACCGGCCGCCGCATCAGGCCCGGACCTCAAGGCGGCACTCGCCAGCCGGGATGCGGAACTCGCGCGGCTGAACGTGGCCCTCCTCGCCCAATCGACCGAAATCGCGCGCCTCAGGGACGACCTCGCCGCCCGCGAGGCGGACCTCGCGCGCATCCTCGACGAAGGCGAAAAGCTCGCGGCCCTCGCCCAGCCCGCGATGGCCCCCGCCCGCCCGCCAAAACAGCCGCTCGATGAGGTGCTGGCGGCGTTGAAGGGCGCACCGTTGCCGCGGCCGGAAGGTGTGGCCGCCCGAGCCTCCGAAGGGACCGGCCCTGTGCGCCCGGCCGCACCCGCCCCGCTTGCCGAGGTGCATTTCGACATGGGGAGTGCCACGCTCTCCCCCGGCGCCGAGGCGCGCGCCCGCCTCGCCGCCGCGGCCCTCCTGCCGATGGATGTCGAGCGCATCCGGGTCACCGGGCACTCGGACACCGTGGGCTCCGGTGCCGCGAACCTCGCCCTCTCGCGTGCCCGCGCCGAGGCCGTCGCCGATGTCCTCGTCGCGGCCGGCATCCCCCGCGACAGGCTCGAGATCGCGGCCTTCGGTCAGGACTTCGACGTCCTGCCGTTCCCCACCGGGACCGGCGTGCCCGAACCGCTCAACCGTTGCGTCGGCATCTGGCCGGTGGCAGCCTCGAACTGAACTGCAGCCACCCTCTGCACTCGTCCGCAGCCGGAATGGAAAAGGCCGCTGCATTTCCGCAGCGGCCCCCCTCTTTCCGGCCCCGACGCCTCAGTTCACCGGCTGGGTCCACAGCTCGCCGCGCCAGAAGCGCGGCGGCCGCTCGCCGCGGACCTCGAAGACGATCCGGTCCGTCCACGACCGCCCGTGACGGTCCGTGGCCGTCACTTCCGCCACATGCGCGCCCTCGGGCAGGCCTGCGGGCATCTCCATGCGCCATAGATGCGGGGAACTGTCGGCCACATGGCCGGCACTCATGCCCTGGGGCGGCACCGGACCGAAGGTCTCGCCTTGCCAGATCTCGAACCCCTGGGCGCGCGGATCGCCCGATGTGCTCTGCCAGGCATAGCGCCCGATGGTCATCTGGCGCGGCACCGAGAACGGATCGGCGTATTCGGCCCCGCTGAGGATGCCTTCGCCTTCGCCGGACTGGGTGCGCGTCATGGCCATCTCCGGTCCGCCATTGATCCGCACCGAGACGTCGGTGTCGCGGCTGCCGTTCCAGACGTTGGCCGTCAACCAGACGCCGGTGTCGACCTCCTCGGGCGTGAACAGCTTCACGTCCGCCAGATCGTTCACCGACACTGGCGGCACGGCATCGGCACCTGGATCTTCAAGGCCATCCTGCCAGGCGAAGGCCGTGTCGAACCAGTCGCGAAACAGCGGCGTGTTGAAGCTCAGAGCCATCTGGCGGTCCACCGGCTGGTTGGCCGCATGGAACGTGATCCGGTAGTCCGCGCCGTCGAAGTCGATCATCATGTAGCCCGGCGGCGTGCCGCCGCGCGCGAACGACATGGGCACGCCGTCGAAGCTCATGTCCCCCTGGAACCAGTTGCCCGAGGGCGCGCCGCCCACCACGTGATCGAAAGGCAGCCGCGTCACGCCCACCTTTTCCTCCCAGCCCGCGAACCATTCGCCCGCCGCCAGATACTCGAACGTATGCGTATGCCCCGACAGCGACAGCGCCGGACGCCCTGCCACCAGCGCATGGATGTCGCGCAGGTTGTCCGTCTGGTGACGCCCGGTGTCCTGGTCGATGAAGGACACGAACGGGATGTGATGCATCAAGACCACCAGCTTGTCCTCGGGCACCAGCGCCAGGGTCGCCTCGAGCCAGGCCATCTGGTCGTCCGTCACCCGCCCGTTGTAGACCGCATCCTCGCCCGTGCCGCTGCAGCGCTCCCGGTCGTCGGGCTGCACGTCCACGGCCGTGCAGGGATAGACCACGTTGTCGAGCGCCACGAAGAACACGTCCGCAATCTGGAAACTGTAATAGTTTGGCCCGTAGATCCGCCGCCAGCTGTCCGCCGAATCCGCGTCGCTCAATGCGTCGAAATCGAAGTCGTGGTTGCCGTGGATGTAATACTGCGGCAGCCCCGCCACCGACATCATGTCCATGAACCGCGGCAGGAGCCCCAGATCGTCGCCCATCACGTCCCCGAGCAGCAGCATGCACTCCGCCGAGGCGAGATCCCGGTCCATCAGGCTGTCGAGCACGCCGTCGCGCACGTAGCCCACCTCGGTGTTGGAATAGGGCTGGGTGTCGCCCATGGCCACGCAGGAGAATTGCTCGCTCTCCTCCACCCGCACCAGCGGAAAGTTGATCTCCGCGGGCAGCGGCCCCGTGGGCTCCAGCCCGCCGAAGCGCAGGTCCTGCGGTGTGCCTGCGGGCTTGTGGGTATAGAAGAACTGCGGCACGCCCGCCGCAGTCACCGGCGTGGCGTAACCCGCGGGCTTGCTCACCATCACCGTCATGTCGTCGCGCACGGGCAGGCTGTAGCGCCCCTCGGCGTTCGTCGCGACCGCTTCCAGCCCGTTCGAGACGATGACCCCGGCCACGCCCGGCTCGTCGTCCTGCCGCACCCCGTCCCGGCTCAGGTCGTGGAAGACGATGCCCGTCGCGGCCTCCGCGCCGGCCTCACCCGCGACCGTGTCGATCCCCGCGACATAATCGAACCGCGCGAGAGCCGGTCCGGCCATGCCCGCCGCGGCGGTCCCGGCCAGCAGCGCAATGCGCATTGATCCCTGGTACATGGTCGATCTCCCCGATGCTGATCATGAGGCTGAGAGGGTGGCACGCCCGCACGACGGCCCCGCGTCATTTTCACGACACGCGTATGACGATCAGCCCGGGGGCGCCCGGGCCGCAGCCGTCATGACCCCTCCGATTGCACCCCCGCCCGATCGCGCGTAGAACGCCGCCAACGTCCACCAGCACCCGGAACCCCGCCATGGCCGCCTATCAGTACGTCTATCACATGGACGCCGTGTCCAAGGCCTATGCCGGCGGCAAGAAGGTGTTCGAGAACATCCGCCTGAACTTCCTGCCCGGCGTCAAGATCGGCGTCGTCGGCGTCAACGGCTCGGGCAAGTCCTCGCTCTTGCGCATCATGGCGGGCCTCGACAAGGACTTCCAGGGCGAGGCCTGGGCCGCCGCCGGTGCCCGCGTCGGCTACCTCCCCCAGGAACCCGACCTCGATGCAGGCCTCGACGTGCGCGGCAACGTGATGGAAGGGGTCGCCGCCAAGCGCGCCCTGCTGGAGCGCTACAACGAGGTCGCGATGAAGGTCGCCGAGGATTACTCGGACGAGCTGATGGAGGAGATGACGACCCTCCAGGATCAGATCGACGCGCAGAACCTCTGGGACCTCGACAGCCAGGTCGACGTCGCCATGGAGGCCCTGCGCTGTCCCCCCGACGACGCAAGCGTCGACACCCTCTCGGGCGGCGAGAAACGCCGCGTGGCGCTCTGCAAGCTGCTGCTCGAGGCCCCCGACATGCTGCTGCTGGATGAGCCCACCAACCACCTCGACGCGGAGACCATCGCCTGGCTCCAGAAGCACCTCATCGAATACAAGGGCACGATCCTCATCGTCACCCACGACCGCTACTTCCTCGACGACATCACGTCGTGGATCCTCGAGCTCGACCGCGGCCGGGGCATCCCCTGCGAGGGCAACTACTCCGCCTGGCTGGAGCAGAAGGCCAAGCGCCTCTCCCAGGAATCCCGAGAGGACAAGTCCCGCCAGAAGACGCTCGAGCGCGAGCTCGACTGGATCCGGCAGGGTGCCAAGGCCCGCCAGGCCAAGCAGAAGGCCCGCATCAACGCCTACAACGACCTCGCCGGCCAGTCCGAGCGCGACAAGATCACCACGTCGCAGATCGTCATCCCCAACGGTCCGCGCCTTGGCAACCGCGTGATCGAGCTCGAGGGCGTGTCCAAGGGTTACGGCGACCGCCTGCTGATCGACAACCTGACCTTCGCCCTGCCCCCCGGCGGCATCGTCGGCGTGATCGGCCCGAACGGTGCCGGCAAGACCACGCTGTTCCGCATGCTCACCGGCCAGGAAGAACCCGACGCCGGCACGCTTGCCTACGGCGAGAGCGTCAAGCTCGCGTACGTCGACCAGTCCCGCGACGCGCTCGACCCCGCCAAGACCGCCTGGGAGGAAATCTCCGACGGCCTCGACGTGGTCAAACTCGGCGACGCCGAGATGAACTCCCGCGCCTATTGCGGTGCCTTCAACTTCAAGGGCTCCGACCAGCAGAAGAAGGTGGGCCTCCTCTCGGGCGGCGAGCGCAACCGCGTCCACCTCGCGAAACTCCTGCGCACGGGCGGCAACGTGCTCCTCCTCGACGAGCCCACCAACGACCTAGACGTCGAAACCCTGCGCGCCCTCGAGGACGCCCTCGTCGATTTCGCCGGCTGCGCCGTGGTCATCTCCCACGACCGCTTCTTCCTCGACCGCATCTGCACCCACATGCTCGCCTTCGAGGGCGACGGCCACGTCGAATGGTTCGAGGGCAACTTCGAGGACTACGAGGCCGACAAGATCCGCCGCCTCGGCCCGGATTCGGTGGAGCCGAAGCGGATCAAGTACAAGAAGTTCGCGCGGTGATTTTGAGTTGTCGGAGAGTCTTTATACTCAGGAGGTGGCCAAACGACTGAGCTTCGTGCTACTAGCCGCGCATTCGCCAGACGCAGAAATCGAGGGAACAGTCGCCGACAGCACGCCGGACGGGATCGAGAGAGGCACAAAGCTGCGTTCGGACTGGCAGGCAGTGTCTAATCTATTGCGACTGGCTTCAGCGATTGACACTATTGAGACGTCTGATCGAAATCTCGATCCTTGGCAGTCGGCAGGCCAATGTGAGCCCGCAGACGAGTACGGAAGTGTGCATCACCTAATACTGCGGCCGTACTTCACCGGACTTGCACGGTTTCAACTCATTTGGAATGCTTACGAGCTGATCCGTCAGTCTTCGCAAATCGGGCAAGCCTTGATGAGCGGCCCGCTACCAACCTCTTCTATATGCTCCTTTGAATACTTTCCTCATCTTCGAGAGGCTTTTGGCCAATACGACAATACGTGTGTTTCTGAACCTCACCCATTCCGTGATGATGACCTACCTCTCGCACTCTCCTCCAGCTCTCTCAATAAGGTATACTCTGGTAACTTTCTTGCTTTGTCTGGATTGGCCCTCAACAAGTACAGAAATTACATCTTTCACGGCGACGAAGAGCCCCCAAGTCCGGATGAGTCTTACGACCATTTTGGCGGCCAGCCACCTTTACGCGTGCCGATTAAGACTGCTCGAATAAACGCTGCATCAGTCCTATCAATGGTCATGATCCTAAGTTTCTCATCAGACTGGATAGCAACGTTCTACGCCGAAACAAATTCCGAGGACGAGAACCTTGACCTAGTTGATGTAAACTACTCCTCCCGCAATCCAAAGGAGGTGCTGCTGCAGTTGGCCAGTAGCATCTTTAGAAGCGAAGCAGACTTTGAGCAGCGAACGCTGTTGTAGCGAGTAGGGTGCCTGCTCGCGCACACCGTCGGCGACGACTTAGTGGGTAGTGAAACACTGTGTTTCGCACTGAGCGCGAGGAGCCCGTTTTTCGTATTTTAGGATGAACGGAAGCCCTCGGCGACAACCACCCGACCATCGAGATCGTCGGCGACGGACCAGCTGCCGGTCACGCTAGGAGGCAGGTGCACGATCATCATGCTCCTCTCGACCGGATCATCGCTCAACATCACGCGCAGGATGCATCACTCTCCGCACCCGTCCCGACCGACCTGCCGGATTGTTCGAAGACGTCCCGCACGGAGACCGAACCCACAGCTGCTGAACGCAAAGCCCGCGCCGTTAACCTTTGTGAGGATTTTGCTAACAAGACCGAAAAATATATTCTATTTCATAGACTTACCGTTTTGTCCACGCGTGGACAAAACACATTCATCCCTCGCGTAGCCCCGACCGTCCCCCTTCACCCGGCCGTCGATCCGTGCTCTCACCAGTGGCTCGTTTCCCCAGGACGGAGCCGGCCCATGGATCTCGCCATCATGCTGACGGTCACGCTCGTGCTCGTCGTCTCGGTCGTGCTCGTGCATTACGAGACGCTGGTCTATGCGTCCCGTCTGGCGCTGCGGCCCTCGGTCTCGCCGCGCCGGCGCATCCTCGTCATCATCGGGGCGGCCTTTCTCGCCCATCTCGTCGAGATCGGACTGTTCGCCGCCGGCTACGCCCTCATGGAACTCCGCCCGAGCCTCGGGACCATCGGCGGCCAGGTGGAGGGCGGCTTCATCGACCACATCTACTTCTCCATCACCATGTTCACGACGCTCGGAGTGGGCGATGTGGCGGCCACCGGTCTCCTGCGTCTGGCGGCCGGCGTGGAATCCCTGACCGGGTTGGTCCTGATCACCTGGACCGCCTCGTTCAGCTACATCGCCATGGAAAAGCTTTGGACCGATCCATGAGGGCGGCGGCAGGTCTCCGCCCGCACCCGCCGTTTTCGCATGCAGGCTTGCAATCTGGCCCCGATGGGCGCATATTGAGAGCGCGACGTTACCACGATCGGCCGCTGTCTCCGTCTCTCGGCTTCAGTCTTGCGATTATGCTCTGACTCTGCCGTGCCGCCGCATCCTGCGGGCGGAAGTTGACTAGGAAAGACACTGACATGGCCAAAGGCACCGTCAAATGGTTCAATGCCACCAAGGGTTTCGGCTTCATCCAGCCTGAGACCGGTTCGAAGGACGTGTTCCTTCACATCTCCGCGCTCGAGCGTGCTGGCCTCACCCACATCAACGATGGCCAGAAGGTCACGTTCGACATCGAATCCGGCCGTGACGGCCGCGAGTCGGCTGCGAATCTGTCGCTCGTCGATTGATCCTGCCTCGCGGGGCGGCAGCCAGGCGCGCCGCCCCGCGAACCCCCGGCATCGCTGGACGATGCCCCGAGCCGGGATCCGTTCCGCATTTATGAACGTCGATCAGGCCTTCCCCACGATTGTCATCAGCGACACGACCTTCGCCTCGATGTGCTCGGCGTTCATCGCGGCCATGGCATACATCTGCGCCGGACCGTCGTGGTCGATGAAGACGTCCGGAAAGACCATGGACCGGAAGATTAATCCCCGGTCGAAGACGCCCTCTTCCGCCAACAGATGGCTGACCTGACTGGCAAAGCCTCCGATCGCACCTTCCTCGATCGTGATGAGGATCTCGTGCTCGCGTGCGAGCCGCACGATCAGGTCGCGGTCCAAAGGCTTTGCGAAGCGCGCGTCGGCGATCGTCGGCCTGATCCCCCGCGCGCCAAGTGCCTCGGAGGCTCTCATCACCTCCCGCAGCCGCGCGCCGAAGGACAGGATTGCCACGTCTGATCCTTCCTGTACCACGCGCCCGCGTCCGATCTCCAGGATCGTGCCGCGCTCGGGCATGTCCGCGCCGACGCCTTCGCCACGCGGAAACCGGAACGCGCTCGGACGGTCGTCGATGGCCGCTGCGGTCGCGACCATGTGGACCAGCTCCGCCTCGTCCGCAGCCGCCATCACGACGAAATCGGGCAGGTTTCCGAGAAAGGCGATGTCGAACGATCCCGCATGGGTCGCGCCGTCCTGACCCACCAGGCCCGCCCGGTCGATCGCGAACCGCACCGGCAGCCGCTGAAGCGCCACGTCATGCACGATCTGGTCGTACCCCCGCTGGAGAAACGTGGAATAGATCGCGCAGAAGGGCTTCATGCCACCCGCAGCAAGTCCTGCACAAAAGGTCACGCCGTGCTGTTCGGCGATGCCTACATCGAAGCAGCGCTTGGGGAACCGCTCCGCGAACAGGTTCAGGCCCGTACCGTCGGGCATCGCGGCGGTCACCGCCACGATCCGGTCGTCGCGCTCCGCCTCCGCGATCAGGGTCTGGGCAAACACCTTGGTATAGGACGGCGCGTTGGACGGGGCCTTCACCTGGGCCCCCGAGACCACGTCGAATTTGGAGACGCCGTGATACTTGTCCGACGCCGCCTCGGCCGGCGGATACCCCTTGCCTTTCTGGGTCAGGGCATGGATCAGGATCGGCCCGTCTGCGCGCGCCTTGACCTGGCGCAGGATGGCCAGCACCTGATCGAGATCGTGCCCGTCGATCGGCCCGACGTAGGAAAAGCCCAGCTCCTCGAAAAGCGTGCCGCCGACGGTTGCGGCCTTGACCAGCTCCCGGGCGCGCTTCGCCCCGTCCTGGAACGGCTTCGGCAGGAAACCCACGGCCCCCTTGGCGACCGCCTTGAGGTCCTGGAAGGGCTCGCCGGTATAGAGCCGGTTCAGATAGGTCGACATGGCCCCGACCGGGGGGGCGATGGACATCTCGTTGTCGTTGAGGATGACGAAGAGGCGCTTCTTGAGATGGCCCGCGTTGTTCATGGCCTCATAGGCCATGCCTGCGGACATCGCACCGTCCCCGATCACGGCTATCACATCGCCGACATCCCCTCCAAAGTCGCGGGCAACGGCATAGCCGAGACCTGCCGAGATCGAGGTCGAGGAATGGGCGGCCCCGAACGCATCATAGGGGCTTTCGGTGCGTTTCGTGAATCCCGATAACCCGCCGCCCATCCGCAGCGTCCGGATCTGCGCGCGTCGGCCGGTCAGGATCTTGTGCGGATAACACTGATGGCCCACGTCCCAGATCAGCTTGTCGCGCGGCGTATTGAAGACGGCATGGATCGCCACCGTCAGTTCCACCACGCCCAGCCCCGCGCCCAGATGTCCGCCCGTCACGGACACCGCGGAAATCGTCTCCGCCCGCAATTCGTCGGCGATCTGCCGCAGCTCCTCGTTGCTCATCCCCTTGAGATCACTGGGTGCCCGCACCTTGTCGAGCAAGGGCGTTTCGGGTCTGTCGTTCATGGCGTGTCCGCTGGCCTCGATCTTGGGGTCTCAGGCGTCTCGCCCGACCACGAATTGCGCCGCCTGCCGGAGGGTCTCGGCGGCCGAACCGTAGGGTGCCAGCGTGTCACATGCGCTCGTCACGAGGTCACGCGCTTTCTGCCGGGCCCCCTCGATGCCCAGGAGCGACACGAAGGTCGCCTTGCCGGCAATCTGGTCCTTGCGCAATCGCTTGCCGGCGGTGTCCGGATCGCCCTCCACGTCGAGGATGTCGTCGCGGATCTGGAAAGCAAGGCCGAGGTCGGACGCATAGCGCCGCATGGGCGCGGGGTCGGAACGCCCGAGGATCGCGCCGGATTCCGCAGCCCAGGCAATCAGAGCGCCGGTCTTGAGTGATTGCAGCCCCGTGATGGCCGCGAGATCCAGCGGATCGTGCGCCGTTTCCGCCGCGATGTCGAGCGCCTGCCCGCCCACCATGCCGGAGACGCCGGCCGCCTGCGCGAGACGCAGAACGAGACGCAACTGAATGCGCGGATCCATCCCGCTCTGAGGGGCGGCGAGGATCTCGAAGGCCAGGGTCTGCAAGCCGTCCCCGACGAGGACGGCGGTCGCAGGATCCCACCGCACGTGCACCGTGGGCTTGCCCCGCCGCACCGGATCGTCGTCCATGCAGGGGAGATCGTCGTGCACGAGGCTGTAGGCATGCAGGCATTCCACCGCAGCGGCCGTGCGGAGCGCCTGGTTGCGAGGGGCATTGAACAGGATTGCCGTCTCGAGGGCCAGGAACGCGCGCAACCGCTTGCCGCCAGAGAGTACCGCATAGCGCATGGCTTCGCCGAGCGGGGCGTCTACGGGAGGCAGGAGGGCTGCCAGCGCATCCTCTGTGAGGGTCGCGTGCTGGCTCAGCTTTGCCACGAACTGCAGCAGGCCCGCGTCCATGGGTCAGGCAACGTCGAGCGGCTTGGACGACACCGACCCGTCGGACCCCTGGGCGATCTGGGCCACGCGTTCTTCCGCAGCCCTGAGCTTCTCTTCGCAGTGACGGCGCAGTGCCGCGCCGCGCGCATAGAGCGCAATGGATTCGTCAAGCGGTGCCGCTCCGGATTCGAGGCGGGCCACGACCTGCTCCAGTTCCTGGAGGGCAGCCTCGAAGGCCAGCGGTTCAATTGCCTCGTCAGCCATGTCCCCGCTCCATCAGCACCCGTACATGCGCCGCTGCCGACGCACCCAGAGCGGTCAAATCATATCCACCCTCGAGTGTCGATACGACCCGGCCGCCGCAATGCCGATCGGCCACGTCGCAGAGCCGTCGGGTGGCCCAGGCGAAGTCATCCTCGGTCAGGTTGAGGTTGGCGAGAGGGTCGCGGGCATGGCCGTCGAAGCCCGCGGAGATCAGGATCATCTTCGGGTCGTGAACCTCCAGCGCCGGCAGCACGCGGGCCAGAAACCCCGCCCGGAAAGCCGGGCCGCCGGAACCGGGGGGCAGCGGCACGTTCACGATCTGGCCATAGGCACCGGTTTCGGACGCTTGTCCCGACCCGGGGTAGAGCGGGATCTGTTGCGTCGAGGCGAACAGGATCCGCGCCTCGTTCCAGACCAGATCCTGCGTCCCGTTCCCGTGGTGCACGTCGAAATCGACGATCGCCACCCGTTCGAGGCCGTGCACGTCGAGCGCGTGCATTGCCCCGACGACCACGTTCCCGAAATAGCAGAACCCCATGGCCGTGGACCGTTCCGCGTGATGCCCAGGAGGCCGCACGGCGCAGAACGCGTTGCGGACCTCTCCCGACAGGACCATCTCGACGCCTTCGACGACCGCTCCGGCCGCCCGACGCGCGGCGATGAGGCTGTCGGGACATAGAAAGGTGTCGGCATCGATGGAAGCAAGACCCTCGGCCGGCACCATGCGGGCGAGGGCCGCGAGATGCGCGGGATCGTGGACGCGCAGGAGGTGCCCGTCCTCGGCCAGGGGTGCCTCGATGCGGATGAGGTTGGCGAATTCCTCCGCCTCCAGCGCCGCATTGACGGCCTGTAACCGGTTCACGCGCTCGGGGTGCCCAGGCGGGGTGACGTGCAACAGACAGTCGGGATGGGTGATCAGCGCCGTGCTCATGGGGCGAGTCTAGGCCGCCGCGCGGGGCAATTCAAAGGGTAATCGCGCGGCTCAAGACCCCGTGCGCACACCGGAATTGCGCATTATGGTCCTTCGGCAAGACAGGGGGATCAGTTTGGGATGGACAGGCTCGTCGGTCATTTCCGGGCAATGGCGAGGAACAATGCCTGGGCCAATCGGCGCATGCTGGACGCCTGTACCGCATTGGGATGTCGGGAATTCGCGCTGCCGCGAACCGGGTTCTTTCCGTCGCTTCGGGCGACGCTTAATCACGTCCATGTCGTCGATCTCTACTACCTCGACGCGCTCGAGGGCGGCGGGCGGGGTCTCGAGATCTTCAAGGACACGCCCGACATCGACATGCCGTCGGCGCTGCGCTCGGCACAGGCGAGAGCCGACGCACGGCTCATGGCGTTCTGCGATGCTCTGACCCCGGAGGCGCTCGACCGGAGGGTTCCGACGGATCGGGGCACCGTCGTTTCCGAACGGCTCGATGCGCTGCTCGCCCATCTTTTCCAGCATCAGATCCACCATCGCGGCCAGGCGCATGCCATGCTTTCGGCAAGCCCCATTTGCCCGCCGCAACTCGACGAGTTCTTTCTCGACTTCGACCGCTCCCGACGGTGAGTGGACGTCCGGGGAGATGCGTATCAGCGGCCGCGCCGGCGCGTAATCCACAGGAGGCCTGCGACTGCGAGCAGTGTCACGGAAAACGGCAAGGCGAGAACGGTCGTCGCCACCGGGTCCCAGAGCCACGACGCCCCCGTGCCCCTGAGGCCGGCCTCCAGGGCTTGCGCGCGGTCGGGCGCGGCGTCCTCGAGGGCCGCACCGAAAGACGTCAGGCGGTAAGCATATCCTTCGCCGATGGTCTCGCGCCAATCGAGCCAAGCCCGCCACAAGGCTGCTGCGGTCAGCAGCGCAATCAGTGTGAAGCGCATGCGCGTTTCCCCCCGCCTGCCTCGAACGGCTCGGACTTAACCTTCATTGACCGCGCGTGCAAACCGTTGGAAAGAGGCGAGGTGGTGCCATCGGGGAAATCGTGATGCTGCAAGACTTTCGTCGTCGAACGACGCCCGACACCGGGGCCGAGCGTCTGCGGGCGTTGCGCGCGGCCATGCAGGCGGAAGACATCATTGCGTTCCTCGTTCCCCGTGCGGATGCCCATCAGGGGGAGAACGTGGCCCCGAGGGATGAGCGGCTGGCCTGGCTCACCGGATTTACCGGGTCGGCAGGACTGGCGGTCGTGACGCCCGAGCGCGCCGGTCTGTTCGTGGACGGGCGATACCGCCTGCAAGTGCGGTCCGAAGCGGACCTGAGCCAGTTCAGCATCCTGAACGTTCCCGACGACAAGCCGGGGCCCTGGCTCCTGGAGGTTCAACCCGGGGGCGGGCGTCTGGGTTTCGATCCGTGGCTGCACACCGCGTCGGAGATTGAAACGCTCGCCGGGGTTTTGGGACCGCATGGCTTCACGCTTCACCGGGTAAAAAATCTGATCGACGCCGTCTGGCCCGATCAGCCCGAGCTTCCGGCAGCACCGATCCTCGCCCATCCCGAAGCGCTCGCGGGGCGAAGTGCCGCGGAGAAGCGGGCGGAGATCGCCGCAACCCTGACAGCGCGCGATCTCTCCGCGGTCGTTCTCAGCCTGCCGGATTCCATTGCCTGGCTGCTCAATATCCGCGGATCGGACGTGGCGCGCACTCCCGTGCCCCTGGCCTTTGCGATCCTGCACGCGGATGCCACGGTGGATCTGTTCATCGATCTCGGACGGATCGATACGCCTCTCCGGGATCACCTCGGATCCGGGGTTCGGGCCTGCGACCTTGCCGAATTCGGTGTCCATCTCGATGCCTTTGGCGGGCGCGTGAGCGTGGACAAGGCCACGTCGCCGGTCTGGATCTCCGACCGTATTGCCGCGAAGGGCGTGGCCGAGGTCGTCTGGGGCGTCGATCCCTGCATTCTGCCGAAAGCGACCAAAACCGCGGCCGAGATCGCCGGTGCCCGAACCGCGCATCTTCGCGATGGGGCCGCGGTGGTGGAGTTCCTTGCCTGGCTCGACCGGACCGGAGCAGGCGGCGGCCTGACGGAGATCGATGTCGTGCGACGTCTGGAGGATTTTCGGATCGCGACGGGAGCCCTGCGGGACATCGCGTTCGACACGATCTGCGGCTCGGGACCGAACGGTGCCATCGTCCATTACCGCGTGACCGAGGCGTCCAACCGCGCCGTGGCCGTCGGGGATGTCCTGCTGATCGACAGCGGGGCGCAATACCCGGATGGTACCACGGACGTGACCCGAACCGTTGCGATGGGACCGGTCGCGCCGGACGCAGCGGCGGCATTCACCCGTGTCCTGAAGGGCCTCATCGCTATGAGCGACCTGCGATGGCCCGTGGGGCTGTCCGGGCGTGACATCGACGCGATCGCACGGGTCGCCCTCTGGCGATCGGGTCTCGACTACGATCACGGGACCGGGCACGGCGTGGGCAGCTATCTCGGGGTGCACGAGGGACCAGCGGGGTTGTCCCGCCGATCGGCGGAGCCGCTTCGACCCGGGATGATCATCAGCATCGAGCCGGGCTGTTACCAGGAGGGTGCCTTCGGCATCCGAATCGAGAACCTCGCTGTGGTACGCGCACCAGAGGTGCCGGACGGGGGCGATCGGCCCATGTTGTCCTGGGAGACCCTGACCCTCGCACCGATCGACCGGCGCATGATCGAGCCAGACCTGCTCGATCCTTCAGAACGAACTTGGCTCGACGCCTATCACGCCAAGGTCACAGATGCGCTCGGCCCTCTGGTGTCCGCGGAAGCCGCTGCCTGGCTCAGGAAGGCCTGTGCGCCGCTGTGAACGATCCATCCCAAGGAGAATTTCCCATGACAAGACTTTGGATCAACCGCGCCGAAGGAACCTGGGTTGTCCGGGCCGGGGGGGCCGTGATCGGCGAGAGCAACGAGGCTCTGGAGGTTCTCGAAGGGGACCGGCAGGGCGTGATTTACTTCCCGCGATCCGACATCGGCATGGCGTTTCTCGAGCGGTCCGAGCGGCAAACCACTTGCCCCCTAAAAGGGCAAGCCACGCATTTCCACATCGCCGCGAAAAGCGGCCTGATCCGGGATGCTGCCTGGTCCTACGAGACGACGAAAACCGATGCCGAACGGCTTGCGGGCCACATCGCGTTCTACGCGGACAAGGTGACGCTGGAGCAAGTCTAGCCTGGGACGACAGTCAAGACGCCTCGGGGCCATCCGGATCGTCGTTCAGCCTCGGGTGATCATCAGAAGGACGAAGAAGGCAAGCGGCACGGCACAGATGACCGGAATGATCACGGCCGGGTAGCCAAAGGCCATGATGGCCATGATCCAGCAGGACACCAGTGCGCCAAGGAAATACCATTTGTTCTCCGGACGTCCGTAGATCACGTCCTTGAGCATCCAGCCGATCACCGGGACGGCGAAAAGAATACGCGAAAAAAGTGGCAGGCGGATCATCAACATCTCCCTCAGATTTCAATCCGGAGATAATTGCTGCACCCGCTCAACGCTAGCGCGGTCGCCAAAGTGTCGCACTCAGCCTGCAAGCAGGGCGCGGGCGGCCCCGCGCGCCTCTTCGGTGACGACGTCCCCGGCCAGCATGCGTGCGATTTCCTCGATGCGCTGGTCGGGCAGCAGTTCGGAAACTTCGGTGCGGACGGTGGCACCGTGCTGGATTTTGCCCACGACCCAGTGTCCGACGCCGCGCGCGGCAACCTGTGGTGCGTGGGTGACCACGAGAACCTGTCCGGCCGCGCCAAGTGCTGCGAGCCTGCGACCGACCGCGTCTGCCGTAGCCCCACCAACGCCCCGATCGATCTCGTCGAATATGAGCGTGATCCCGTCGGACCGCGCACTGAGGCAAACCTTGAGTGCGAGAAGGAACCGCGACAGTTCTCCGCCCGAGGCTATCCGTCCGATGGGTCCCGAGGGTGCGCCCGGGTTGGTAGCCACGCTGAACGCGACACGGTCGGCTCCGTCCGGTCCGGGCTCGCCTTGGGATATCTCGGTCCGAAAGACGGCACGCTCCATCTTCAGCGGCACCAGCTCTTCGGCCATGCGGGCGTCGAGCCGCAGGGCGGCCTCGTGCCGGCGCTCCGAGACCGATGCTGCTGCAGTGGCATAGGCGGTCCGGGCCTCGGTCAGGTCGGTCTCGAGGCGTGCCAGGTCGCTTGATCCGAAGTCCAGCGCGTCGATCTTCGACTGAAGCTGCCGTCTCAGGTCGGCGAGTTCGTTAGGTTGCACCTGATACTTGCGCGCAAGGGCCCGGTACGCGAACAGACGCTCCTCGACGCGCTCCAGTTCGCCCGGATCGGCCTCGAGACCTTGCAACGCAATCTCTACGGCGCGCGCTGCTTCGCCAAGTTCTCCGAGAGCTCGTCCGAGACTGTCGACGGCACCATCGAGAGCGCCTTCGGCCTGGGAGGCCGCGTCCTCCAGCCAGCGCAAGGCATCGATCATCCGGCCTTCCGCACCGTCATGTCCCAGAGCCGATGCCGCGCGCGCCACGTCCGATTGTATGCGCTCGGCCGCCTGCAGGTGCCGACGGCGCGTATCGAGCAATGGCTCCTCGTCGGGATCCGGGTCGAGATCGGCCAGTTCCCGCGCGGCATGACGCAGATATTCGGCATCCTTGGCCGCCTCCGCAAGCTCGGCTTCCGCCTTCGACAGGCGCATCATCGTTGCGGATCGGGCCGCCCACGCGGACCGGACCGTCTCGAGTTCCGAGGTTAAGCCGGCAAACGCATCGAGCAGGATCCCATGACCTTTCGGGTCGAGAAGACCGCGATCATCCTGTTGTCCGTGAACCTCGACGAGACCATCCGAAAGGACACGCAGCGTTTCCGCCGTGACACGCCGATCGTTGACATAAGCCTGCTTGCGCCCGTCCTGAGCGACGGTGCGGCGCAGGATCAGCTCCCCGTCGGTGGGCAGGCCGGCCTCGGCCAACGCCTGCCATGCCGGGTGGTTCGCGACGAGATGAAACTCGGCGATGACTTCGCCCATCTGCACCCCGCTCCGCACCAGATCGGCGCGTCCGCGCCAGCCGAGCACAAACCCGAGCGCATCGAGCAGGATTGATTTTCCCGCGCCCGTCTCTCCGGTCAGGACGTTGAGCCCGGGCTGAAAGCGCAGATGGACGGCCTCGATCAGCACGATGTCGCGTATGCTCAACGATTGCAGCATGATCTCAGGCCGGACTTGCGCTCAGCGCCATCTGCCCTGGACGACCTGTCGGTAAACTTGGCTCAGCCAGTTGTCGCCGGTATCCTGGGGCCGCAAGCCTCTGCCCTCGAGGAGGGCGTAACTGTCCTCATACCATTCCGACCCCTGGAAATTGTGACCGAGGATCGCGGCCGCTGTCTGGGCTTCCGGCAGGAGACCCAGAGAGAGATAGGCCTCGACCAGTCGGTGCAGGGCCTCCGGCGTGTGGGTCGTCGTCTGGTAATCCTCGACCACGACCCGAAAGCGGTTGATCGCAGCGGTGTAATGTCCACGTCCGAGATAAAAGCGCCCAACCTCCATTTCCTTGCCGGCCAGATGGTCGAGGGCGAGCTCGAACTTCAACTGCGCCGAGACGGCGTAGTCGCTCTCGGGATAGCGTTCGATGATGTCGCGCATTTCCTGGAGCGCCTCGAACGTGTTCTGCTGATCGCGGCCGATGTCGACGATCTGGTCATAGTAGGACAGGGCAATCAGGAACTGCGCATAGGGCGCGTCGGCATCCGCCGGAAAGAACGCGAGGTAGCGGTCGGCTGCCGCCCGGCTTTCGGCATAGAGCGCGCCCTCATGATAGGAGAAGGCAGACATCAGCATCGCGCGCTTGGCCCATTCCGAATAGGGGTACAGCCGTTCGACCTCATCGAACATGGCCCCAGCCTCGCGCGGTTGACCGCGATCAAGCAGCCGTTCCGCATCGAGATAAATTTCCTGGGCCGACCTGCTCTCGATGGGGACATTGGGTTCTCGCGAACACGCCGACAGCAAGAGCGTCATGCCAAGCACGAGCGCCAAGGTCCAATGTCGCCCTGTAAGCCGCGCGCGATCCATTTCGCCCCCTGGGAACTCTTTCCCCGCGGGACCCAGCCCACGTCAACCGGGTTCGCCTATCATGATCCGTCTGACGGGAAAAGCGAAAGCGAACCCTGAGCGCTCAGCCGGTGCGGCGCATGTCCGACACTGCAACGCCCGAGCCGGGAAGGTGACGGGCCGTTTCCGCATCCAGTGCCACTTCGGCCCAGGCCCCGCTAGTGGCGAAAAGTTCGCGCAAAAGCGCATTGGACAAGCCGTGTCCAGCCTTGATCCCGCGGTAAGCCCCGATCACCGGCGCACCGGCCAGAGCGAGGTCACCCAAGGCATCCAGCATCTTGTGGCGCACGAATTCATCGCTGCGCCGCAGTCCCTCGGGATTGAGCACCGCAGCGCCGTCCACGACGATCGCGTTGTCGAGCGAGCCACCCAGAGCGAGCCCGTGGGCCTGCATGGTCTCGACCTCGGTCCGACGGCAGAACGTGCGGCAATCGCTGAGTTCGCGGACGAAGGTTCCGTTCACCATGTCGAGGCGCATGGACTGCCTGCCAATGGCGCGATCGGCAAAAT
>JBBQYB010000033.1:0-25311 GCA_038209095.1 Rhodobacterales bacterium | reverse complement strand
CGGCGACCGGATCGCCATGATCTTCCAGGAGCCCATGAGCTCGCTCAATCCGGTGCTCTCCATCGGCACCCAGATCATTGAGGCCGTCGAGGCGCATGTGGCCGTGCCCCGCCGCGAGGCCCGCGCCCGCGCCATCGAGGCCCTGCGCGCCGTGCGCCTCTCCGAGCCCGAGCGCCGCATGGCCCAGTACCCCCACGAGCTCTCCGGCGGCATGCGTCAGCGCGTGATGATCGCCATGGCCATCGCCCTCGAACCCGACGTGCTCATCGCCGACGAGCCCACGACCGCCCTCGACGTCACCGTCCAGCGCGAGGTGCTCGATCTTCTGCGCGATCTCCAGTCGAGCCTCGGGACGGCCATCGTCCTCATCACCCACGACATGGGCGTCGTGGCCGAGATGGCCGACCGGGTGATCGTGATGCGTGCGGGCCGCATGGTCGAACAGGCCCTCGTCGGCACGCTCTTTCGCGCGCCCGCCGCCGCCTACACCCGCACGCTTCTCGCCGCCGTGCCCCGCATTGGCACCGGCCGGCACCCGCCCGCCACCGCGACTGACGCCCCCCCCGTGGCCCGGCTCAGCGACGTCACCGTGGGCTTCGATCTGCGCGGCGGGCTCCTCGGCCGCGTCACCCACCGCATCCACGCCGTCGAGGGCGTCAGCCTTGAGATCCGCCCCGGCGAGACCTTCGCCCTCGTGGGCGAGAGCGGCTGCGGCAAATCCTCCATCGCCCGCGCCATGGCGGGGCTCACCCCCCACGCGGGCACCATCGAGATCGCCGGCCGCAACCTCACAGGCCCCGGTGCCGACCCGAAGGCCGCGCGCCGGGCCGCCCAGATGATCTTCCAGGACCCCATGGCCTCCCTCGACCCGCGCATGCGCATCGGTGCGCTCATCGCCGAGCCCCTCGTCATTCACGGTGTCGGCACGCCCGACACCCGTGCGGCGCGCGCGGCGGATCTCATCGCGCGCGTGGGCCTCGCGCGCGACCATCTCGACCGCTACCCGCACGAATTCTCCGGCGGCCAGCGCCAGCGCATCTGCATCGCCCGTGCGCTGGCGCTGGAGCCGCGCCTCCTCATCGCGGACGAGAGCGTCTCCGCCCTCGACGTCTCGGTCCAGGCTCGTGTGCTCGACCTCCTGCGCGACCTGCGCGCCGAGACCGGCGTGGCCCTCCTCTTCATCTCCCACGACATGGCCGTGGTCGAGAACATCGCCGACCGCGTCGCAGTGATGCATCTGGGCCAGATCGTCGAGACCGGCACCCGCGCCCAGGTCTTCGGCAACCCCCGCCATCCCTATACCCGGCGCCTGATCGACGCCGTGCCCGTTCCCGACCCCGCCCATGTGCGCGCCGCCCGCCCGCGCCTCACCGGCGAGCCCCCGAGCCCGCTGCGCCGCGCGGGCGATCCGCCCCGGCGCCTCGCGCTCGTCGATGCCGGCTCCGGCCACCTCGTCGCCCCGGAGGCTACCGCATGACCGCCCCGTCGCGGCACCCCCGATCCCCCGCACGTCGGAGATCCCATGCACCGCTATAGGTTTGTCCTCTTTCGCCCGCTGCACTTCCTGCCGGTCCTCTTCGGCATCAGCGTCATCACCTTCGTGCTCGTGCGCCTCATCCCCGGCGATCCCGCCCGCGTCATTCTGGGGACCCGCGCCACCCCCACCGCCATCGCCAATATCCGCGCCCAGTACGGTCTCGACGAGCCGCTCTGGACGCAGTATTTCTTCTTCATCCGCAATCTCGCGAACGGCGAGATGGGCCGCTCGATCCTCTACAAGATCGACGTGCTCAAGCTGATCGCCACCCGGATCGAGCCGACCTTGGCCCTCGTTGCGGCCAGCGTCCTGCTCTCGATCCTCATCGCCCTTCCGCTCGCCACCATCGCCGCGCGCAACCAGGGCGGCCTCCCGGACCAGATCGTGCGCGTGGTCTCCACCTTGGGCATCGGCTTCCCGCCGTTCTGGCTGGCGCTGATCCTGATCATCGTCTTCAGCGTCCGCCTCGATCTCTTCCCCGTCTCCGGCTATGGCGAGACCCTCCCGGAGAAACTCGCCCATCTCGCCCTGCCGGCTCTCACCGTCGCCCTGTCTCTCTCGGCGGTCCTCACCCGAAGCCTGCGTGCGGCGATGATCGAGGCGCTCGCCTCCGACGTCGCCACCGCCGCGCGCGCTCGCGGCATGCCCGAGGGCGTCGTCTTCTGGCGCCACGTCGTGCCGAACTCGCTCGTGCCCACCATCAACCTGCTCGCCGTCAACATCGGCTGGCTGATCGGCGGCACCGTGGTGGTCGAGAGCGTCTTCGCCATCCCCGGCATGGGCCAGCTTCTGGTGCGCGCGATCTTCTCGCGCGACTACATGGTGGTGCAGGGCGTCGCCATGGCCTTCGCCTGCGCCACCGTCCTCGTGAACCTCATTGCCGACATCCTCACCGTGGCCCTCGACCCGAGGGTGAAGCTGTGAGCGCGCTCGCCCCCACCGCCCGCACCCCCTCCTGGAGCCGCATGATCGGCCGCACCCCGGCGCTGGCCGGCGGCCTCGGCCTCTTCGGCCTCTTCGTGCTCGCGGCCCTTGCGGCTCCGCTCATTGCCCCCTTCGATCCGATCCTCCAGAACACCGATGCGCGTCTCGTCGGCCCGTCGCTCGCGCATCCGTTCGGCACCGACAATTTCGGGCGCGACATCCTTTCGCGCGTCATCTGGGGCACGCGCATCGATCTCCAGATTGCGCTCATCGGCGTCATCTTCCCCTTCCTGCTCGGCACGGCTGTCGGCACGATCGCGGGATTCTTCGGCGGGATCGTCGACACGGTCCTGATGCGCCTCATCGACGTCATCCTCGCCTTTCCCTTCCTCGTCCTCATGCTCGCGATCATCGCCATCCTCGGTCCGGGCCTCACCAGCTTCTTCATCGCCATGGCGCTGGTGGGTTGGGTCTCCTACGCCCGGCTGGTCCGCGCCCAGATCCTCGTCCTCAAGACCCAGGACTTCGCCGTCGCCGCCGCCAGCCTCGGCTTCGGGCGCGCGCGGATCATGTTCCGCCACCTCCTGCCCAACGCGCTCGCGGGCAGCCTCGTCTTTGCCATGTCCGACGCGGTGCTCGTGCTCCTCACCGGGGCCGCGATCAGCTATCTCGGTCTCGGCGTGCAGCCGCCCCTGGCCGAATGGGGCGTCATGGTCTCCGAGGGCCAGGCGTTCCTAACCACCGCCTGGTGGATCACGCTCTTTCCGGGCCTCGCCATCGTCACCCTCGCGTTCAGCTTCAGCCTCATGGGCGACGGGCTCGCGAACCTGCTCGGGGTGCGCGAATGACGGCCGCCACGCTCTCGGTCCGCGATCTCACCGTGCGCGCGCGCCTCGATGACGGCCCCCGCACGCTCATCGACCGCGTCTCGCTCGATCTCGCCCCCGGCGAGATCCTCGGCCTCGTGGGCGAAAGCGGCTCGGGCAAGAGCCTCCTCTGCCGCGCCCTCATCCGCCTGCTGCCCTCGCCGCGCCTCGCCATCGAGGGCGGGTCCATCCTGCTCGACGGCCGCGATCTCGTCACCGCACGGGAGGCGGACCTGCGCGCCGTGCGGGGCCGGCGGATCGGCATGATCTTCCAGAATCCCACCAGCCACCTCGATCCGGTCATGCGCATCGGCGACCAGATCGCCGAGGGCCTGCGCTTCCATGAAGGCCTTTCCGCCCGTGCCGCCCGCACCGCCGCCACCGAGATCCTCGCCCAGGTGGGCTTCCCCGACCCGCCCCGCCAGTACGACGCCTATGCCCACGAGTTTTCCGGCGGGATGCGCCAGCGCGCCATGATCGGCGTGGCCCTCTCCTGCGGCCCGGGCATCCTCATCGCCGACGAGCCCACCACCGCCCTCGACGTCACCATCCAGAGCCAGATCCTGCGCCTGCTCACCGAGATCCGCGACCGGCGCGGCCTCGCCATCATCCTCATCAGCCACGACCTCGGCGTCGTGGCCCAGACCTGCGACCGCATCGCGGTCATGCACGACGGGCGCATCGTCGAACAGGGCGACAAGCGCGCGCTGCTCGCATCCCCGCGCCACGCCTACACCCGCGCGCTCATCGCGAGCCACCCCACCGTTGGAGATGCCGCCGCATCCCCCCCCGCACCCCGCCTGGCCCGCGCACCCGCCCTTCTCGAGGTCCGCGACCTCACCGTCACCTTCCCAGCGGGCGGCGGCTTTCTGGGCCGCAGCACCCGCCGCTTCACCGCTGTCAACGGCGTGAACCTGCGCGTCCAGCCCGGCGAGAGCGTCGGCATCGTCGGCGAATCCGGCAGCGGCAAGAGCACGCTCGCCCGCGCCATCCTCGGCCTCGCCCCCATCGCCTCCGGTCACGTCTTCTTCGGCGGCGCCGAGCTCGGCAAGGGCCCCGACGCGCTGGCCCGCCTGCGCCGGGACGCCGCCATGGTGTTCCAGGACCCCTACGGCTCGCTCAACCCCCGCATGACCATCGGCGACACCCTCGCCGAGGTACTGCTCGTCCAGGGCATGGCCGCCGCCGACATCCCCGCCCGCGTCCGCGATCTTCTAGATCTCGTGGCCCTCGACCGCGCCTTCGCCACCCGCAAGCCGCGCAGCCTCAGCGGCGGCCAGTGCCAGCGCGCCGGCATCGCCCGCGCCCTCGCGGTCGACCCGCAGCTCATCATCGCCGACGAATGCGTGGCGGCCCTCGACGTCACGATCCAGGCCCAGATCATCGACCTCTTTCGCGACCTCAAGGCGCGCATGAACCTCACGCTCCTCTTCATCGCCCACGACCTCGCCATCGTGCGCAACCTCTGCGACCGCGTGGTGGTGATGAACCGCGGCGAGATCGTCGAGGAAGGCCCTTGCCACGCGGTCTTCGAGCGGCCGCAGCACCCCTATACCGCCGCCCTCATCGCGGCGATCCCCGACATCGATCCCGACAAGCCGGGGCCCTCCGCCGCACCCGACCCCCTTCCAGCAACCAAGGAGTTACGCTCATGAAACACCGCCTGACCCGGATCAGCGTCCTCGCCCTCGCGGCGGGCCTCACCCTCGCCACGAGCTACGCCGAGGCCGCGGGCGTCCTCACCATCGGCCGGCGCGAGGACAGCACCACCTTCGATCCGCCCATGTCCGCGCAGAACGTCGATTTCTGGGTGTTCATGAACGTCTACGACGTGCTCGTGCGCGTCGACAAGACCGGCACCAAGCTCGAGCCGGGCCTCGCCGAGGCCTGGGAGATCTCCGACGACGGCCTCACCTACACCTTCACCCTGCGCGACGCCAAGTTCTCGGACGGCTCGCCCATCACCGCCGAGGACGCGGCCTTCACGCTCCTGCGTGTGCGCGACGACGAGGGCTCGCTCTGGTCCGAGGGCTACAGCGTCATCGACACCGCCGAGGCCGTGGACGACAAGACCCTCGTCGTCACCCTCAAGACCCCCTCGGCCCCGTTCCTCTCGACCCTCGCCATGCCGGGCGTCTCCATCCTCTCCAAGGCCGGCCTCGAGAGCATGGGCGCCGAGGCCCATGCCGAGAACCCGGTGGCCTCCGGAGCCTTCACAGTCAAGGAATGGCGCCGCGGCGACCGGGTGATCCTCGAGAAGAACCCCAACTTCTGGGAAGCCGACCGCGTCAGCCTCGACGGCGTGGAATGGATCTCCGTGCCCGACGACAACACCCGCATGCTCAACGTCCAGGCGGGCCAGCTCGACGCCGCGATCTTCGTGCCCTTCTCGCGCGTGGCCGAGCTTCAGCAGGACCCGGAGCTGACCGTGCATCTCGAACCCTCCACCCGCGAGGATCACCTGCTCATCAACCATGCGAACGGCCCCCTCGCCCAGAAGGAAGTCCGCCAGGCCATCGATTTCGCCATCGACAAGCAGTCCATCATCGACACCGTGACCTTCGGCCTCGGGACGGTCGCGGACAGCTACATCCCCGCGGGGGCCCTCTACCACAACCCCGACAACCTCCACCGCGACTACAACCCCGAGCTTGCAAAGGAGATGCTCGCCGAGGCCGGAGCCTCGGATCTCACGCTCAACTACCTCATCGACGCCGGCAACGAGGTGGACGAGCAGATCGGCGTGCTCCTCCAACAGCAACTCGCCCAGGCCGGCATCACGGTCGAGCTGCAAAAGGTCGACCCGAGCCAGCGCTGGGACATGCTCGTGGACGGCGACTACGACGTCTCGGTCAACTACTGGACCAACGACATCCTCGACCCGGACCAGAAAACCACCTTCGTGCTCGGCCACGACGCCAACCTCAACTACTACAGCCGCTACGAGAACCAGACGGTCAGGCAGATGGTTGAGGACGCCCGCGTCGAGATGGATCCAGCCAAGCGCGAGGCGATGTACACGGAAATCCAGCGCATCGCCAAGGACGACGCCCACTGGATCGACCTCTACTACAGCCCCTATATCAACGTCTCGCGATCCAACATCGAGAACTTCTTCCAGAACCCCATGGGCCGCTTCTTCCTCGAAGATACCGTCAAGAACTGACTCCTCCGGTGCCGGCGCCCCTCCGGTGCCGGCACTCCGACAGAGGGCCGACGCTTCTGAAGCAGACCGCCACGTCAGCCCCTCGTCAGGGTCCCCCCGGAAAGCGCGTTGGCCAGTCCCCAGTCCCTCAAGGCAACCAGAACCGGTCCGAGTGCCCGACCTTTCGGCGTCAGCGCATACTCTACCTTCGGAGGCACCACCGGATGGACCGTCCGAGACACCATCCCGTCTGCCTCCAGTTCGCGCAATTGCTTGGTGAGCATCCGCTGGGTCACCTGACCCGACAGGCGCTTGAGTTCGCTGAACCGCTTGGTCCCGTCCAGCAGGTGATAGAGCGCCAGGCCCTTCCACTTGCCGCCGATGATCTCGAGCGACGCCTCCACCGGACAACCCGCCGAGCAATCATAGGTCTCGAACCGACGCATGCGTTCGCCATCGCTTGATGGGTCCAAACTCTGCGCTTTCATGGTATACGTCCTGTACCTATGTTCCGAAAATGTGCGTACTTGCTCTCTGTGTAGAGATAGCCAAAGTTCATAACGGTCGCAACAAGGCTTCTCCCCGTAGGAGACGCCCCGCCAGAGGGACCGACCATGCCACTCACCGTCGTCGCCAACATTCACGCCTCCACCGGAAAAGCTCCGTTCGTCCACGACGAACTGAAGAAGCTCGTGGCACCCACCCGGAACGAAGCGGGCTGCATCCGCTATGACCTGCACCGGGACAAGGAAAACGACCTCCATTTCATGTTCTACGAGACCTGGGCCAGCCGGGCGCTGTGGCAAACGCATATGCAGGCCCCGCATCTTGCCACCTTCCTGCGAGCCACCGACGGGGCCGTCGAGCAGTTCACGGTGAACGAGATGGAACAGATCGCCTAAAAATTCTTACAGTCTGGATCCGGACCCTGATGCCTCAGAGCCTCCGCTAAGGGTCCGGCCTGCCCCTCACGGTCCATTAAAATACGGAGCCCACCCCATGCGCGCCATCGGCTACACCAGATCCCTGCCCATCTCCGATCCCGCCGCCCTCGAGGACATCGAGATCCCGGCCCCCGACTACGGCCCGCGCGATCTCCTCGTCGAGATCCGCGCCGTCTCGGTCAACCCCGTGGACACCAAGGTGCGCGCCCGGGCGGCACCCGAGACCGGACACAAGGTTCTGGGCTGGGATGCCTCCGGCATCGTGCGCGCAGTGGGCGCAGAGGTTTCGCTCTTCGCCCCCGGCGACGCTGTCTTCTACGCCGGCGCCATCGGCCGTCCCGGCACCAACGCGGAGTTGCACGCGGTGGACGAACGCATCGTCGGCCGCAAGCCTGCCAACCTCTCCCATGCCGAGGCCGCGGCCCTCCCGCTTACCGCCATCACCGCCTGGGAACTGCTCTTCGACGGCATGCACGTCGCCGAGCGCGGCGGCGCGGGCGAGGCGATCCTCATCGTCGGCGGGGCAGGGGGTGTCGGCTCCATCCTGATCCAGATCGCAAAGGCCCTGACCGGGCTCACGGTCGTGGCCACCGCCTCCCGTGACGAGACGCGCGCCTGGTGCACCTCGATGGGGGCCGACCACGTGATCGACCACCGGACGGACATGAAGCCGCAACTCGACGCCCTCGGGGTCGTGCCGCGCTATGTCGCCTCCCTCACCGCGACCGAGCGCCATTTCGACGCCCTCATCGACCTGATCGCCCCGCGCGGAACCCTCGCCCTCATCGACGACCCGGCCACGCTCGACGCAAAGAAACTCAAGCCGAAGGCGCTCACCCTGCACTGGGAATTCATGTTCACCCGGTCCGCCTTCGAGACCCCCGACATGATCGAGCAGCACCGTCTCCTCAGCCGGATCGCGACCCTCGTCGAAGACGGGACCATCCGCACCACAGCCAACCACGACGGCGGCCCCATCTCCGCACAAAACCTGCGCGCGGCCCACGCGCTCCAGGAAAGCGGAACAGCCATCGGCAAGACCGTCCTCACCGGGTTCCCTCACCCGACGATCTAGCGGATCGGCCGAACTTCGCACGTCCGACCAGACGTCAAGGCCCGGCTCATTCTGGTAGTGTCTCAGTTTGAAATCGATGGGTCAACGTAAACCGGGCGCTAACCGACATGCGCCATATTGATCCGGCGGGCCTACCCTTGGTGTCAAATGTGCGCTACATACGAATTCAGAGCCCGAACGGGCCAGGGGACGGCCTCTTGGAGGTTTATATGAAGCATCATCAGATCGACGTGCGTGCTGTATGGGATGAAGAGGCCCAGGTTTGGGTTGCGACCAGCGATGACATACAAGGACTTGCAATCGAAGCTGACACCCTTGATCTATTGAGGGGGAAGATCGTTCCGGCGATTGAAGACCTTATTGAAATGAACCGCCTTCATTCCGGGCTTCAAGAAGTCACTTTAATGATTCGCTCAGAGGAAAGCACCAAGGTGTTGATTCCCTGTCATTAAAGGGTGGCAGGATTCCTCAAAGAGTTGAAAGCTTTTTTGATAGAGCACGGCTGTTACTGTGTTCGTCAAGGAAAAGGTGACCATGAAATTTGGTTTAGCCCGATCACAGAAATAAATTTTACGGTCGATTGTGGCACAAAATCACGGCACACTGCCAACGCTTCTTTAAAGGCCGCCGGCATCGGCAAGAAATTTTAACCCTTTCGATAAGGCCCGCGCGGTCGAGGCATAGGCGCGCGCGCATCAATCAAGCTGACGATCCACACAACGTCCCGCAGCGTGTCTAACACGTCAGCCGCGGCCCTCTAGGCATATGCGTTCCTATCAGTGATAGCTAACCTTCCGCTCTGGATCCCAGCCCTGCTCCCACAAAGCATGGTACGGGGACACTAGCGGGTACGGATTGCCACGACCCCGGTCCTTGTTCGCCCGAAAATCGTCTTGGCCTTTCTGGAAGGCTTTCTGCTCGGCTTCGTCCTGCACTTTGCTCAACACAACCTCCATGCTTCACGCTAAGCATCTAGGATCTCCCAGCCTCGCGCGATACCCGCGTCAATCCCGCTCGATTTCAAACTGAGACACTACCCTCATTCTCGGGTATCGCCCCTCGGACCAGCCATCAAAACGCCCCGGTGAGACCCTCTCAGATGGCCTGAGGATGAATGAACCCGCCCGGTCCAAAATCGCCTTCATCTCCACTTAATTCTATTCACAATCGATTTCAGATACTTGACCACCGTCACATCGTGTGACGCTTAAAGACGCCGATACTCCACCCCCCGCGCCAGCCAGCAGCCGACCCCGAGCCCGCACACGCCACCTCCCGCATCGCGCCGCACCCGCACCGTCCAGTCCCCCGGCGCGGGCGCGTCCATCGCCCGCGTGCAGGACAAAAGCCACACGTCCTCGGCCAGGGGCCGCATCGCGCGCATCTCGCCCCGCCCCAGCATCCCCTCGAAGGCCCCGAAGAACGCCCCGCCGGTCGCGACCACCTCCAGCCCGCCGTCGAGCTCCTCCGCATGATACCGCCCCGCGATGTCGGGTCTCGCCTCTCCCGACAGCCGGGTCAGCGTCGTGCGCAGGTTGTCGCCCGGCCGCTCCAGCCGCAGCCCCGCCCCGTCGCGCGTGATCCGCGTCTCCGCCGACCCGGCACCCTCCGCCGTCACCCGCAGCCGGTCGGGCGTCGTGGCGAACCAGGCGTCCAGGTCGCCGTCCGGGCCCGCCTCGAGCCGCAGCGCCAGCCCCGTCTCCGGATCGAGGTAGTCGCCCGTCCACTCCCCCGCCGACCCCGTCTCTCTGGCCTGCGGCGCTCCACCGCCCAGCGCCGCCTCCGCCAGCGTCACGGCGGCCCCGTGCGGATCCATCTCGTGGTTGAACATCACCACCACCGACAGCCGCCGCGCCGCGACATGCAGCCGCTGCAACCGAAACCCGCGCAGCGCGCCGCCATGCCCCGTCGCCGGCAGCCCCGCGACCTCCTCATGCGCGACCCCGAACCCGTAGGACGCCCGCCGCCCGTCCCGGAACGTCTGCGGTGCCGACAGACGCAGGTAGAGGCTCCCCGCCTCGTCGCGCGTGGCGTCGATGAACCGCTCCCAGGCCAGCATGTCGCGCAGCGACGCCGTGATGCCCGCATCCCCCGTCCAGAAGATCCCGTTCTCGGCGGGAAACCAGCCCAGGTCCCCGTTCCCCTCGTACCCCACCGTGCCCCCCGGCCGCAGACGCGTGTCCGCGTTCAGCGCTGCCGTCTCCATCCCCGCCGGCCCGAACAGCCGCGCGGCATAAAGCTCCCCGAGGCTCCGCCCCGCCCGGTCCTCGATGATGTCGGACAACAGCCGGAAATTGCCATTGGAATACGAATACCGCGTCCCGGGCGCGAACTGCGTCGTGCGCATCCGCCCAAACAGCGGCCGCGCATCCTCCCGCCGGAACACGCCGTCCGCCGCCGCCCCGTGCAGCACCGTCAGCGCCCAGTAATCCCGCAGGCCCGACTGGTTGTGGCACAATTCGGCCACCGTCGGCACCGCACCTTCCAGCCGGGGCAGCATCTGCGCCACCCGGTCGTCGAGCGCCCCCGGATCGCCCACCAGATCCAGCAGCACGCCGCAGGTGAACTGCTTGCTGATCGAACAGATCGGCAGCAGCGTGCCCGGCGTCATCTCGAGCCGCGCGGCCCGGTCCGCAAACCCCCAGGCATGCTCCAGCACCGTCTCGCCTGCGTGCAGCACCCCCACGGCACCCGCCGGAGCCCGCGCCACCAGCCGCGCGAGCGCGCCCTCCAGCCCCGCAAGATCGAGTGTGGTCATGTCAGGTCCTCCTTGCTATCGACGCTACGAACCCCGGCCCCCGCGGTCAACGCAGCGCCGCGCGCCACCCCAGTCCCGCGCGCGTCTCCCCCGCGGGGCGGTACTCGCACCCGACCCAGCCCGCGTAGCCCAGCCGGTCGAGCACGCCGAAGATCCGCGCATCGTCGAGCTCTCCTGTCCCGGGCTCGGTCCGCTCCGGCACCGATGCGATCTGAACATGACCGATCACCGGCATCAGCCGCTCCAGCGACCGGATCACGTCGCCGCCCATGATCTGGCGGTGATAGACGTCGAACTGCAACCGCAGGCCCGGATGCCCCAGATCGCGCACCAGTGCGGCCGCGCCCTCGAAGTCGCTCAGGAAATACCCCGGCATGTCCCGCCGGTTCAGCGGCTCGATCACGACGCCCACACCCCGGGACGCCGCTGCATCCGCAGCCCTCAGGGCCCGTTCCCGAAACGCGGCCTGCGCCGCCGGATCGTCCCAGGCCGCACATCCGGCCATCATGTGCAAAAGCGGCGTGCCGATGGCCTCGGCATACCGCAGCGCCGTCCTGAGCGACGCCTCGAACGCCGCCCGCCGGTCGGGCAGGGCGGCAAACCCCCGGTCTCCCGCGCCCCAGTCGCCGGGCGGCATGTTGAAGAGCGCCTGCTCCAGACCCGAGGCCCGCAGCCGGGCTGCCACGGCCTCGGCCGGAAAGTCGTAGGGGAACAGGTATTCGACCGCTTCGAACCCCGCATCCGCCGCGGCGGCGAAGCGGTCGAGAAACGCATGCTCGGTGAACATCGTCGAGAGGTTGGCGGCAAACCGCGGCATCCCCGTCACCCTCCCCCAGACTGCCCGGACCCCGCACCCCGCCGCCTCATTCCGCTTCCTCCGTCCTGCGCAGCGGATCGAGCCGCAGCCGCAATGCGTCGATCTCGGAGATGCGCCGGCTCGTCGCCGGCCAGTCCCGCTCGGAGACCCGCAGGATCACGGCCTCCATCAGCGCCACCAGCGCCAGATGCGTGTCCCAGGGCGTGCCGATCTCGATGGGCAGCGCGAAGGTCAGCCGCGCGTGCAGCGACACCGGCGAGAGCCAGCGGTCGGTGACCGCCACCACCCGCGCGCTGCGCGCCGCGGCAGCCTCCGCCAGCACCTCGAGCTGCGGATCGTACCGGCGCAGGTCGAAGATCACCACCGCATCCCGCCGCCCGAGCCCCAGCACCGCGTCGGGCCAGCGCTCGGGATTGGTCGGGAGATGGCGCACCCGGCCGCGGATCTGCGCAAGATGCGCCGACAGCAGGCGGGCGATCGCATCCGTCACCCGTCCGCCGATCACATGGAGCCCGGTCCGCGGATCGCCGAGGAGGTCGCACAGCGCATCGAACTGCGCGGGGCTGACGGCCTGCGCGAGCCCCCCCATCACCTCCGCCGCCCGGGCGGCATACTCGGCCAGGAACTGCCCCGCATCCGTCTCTGACGCCCCGCGCCGCAGATCGACGGGCGACAGCCGGCTTTCCTTCAATTCGCGGATCAGGCGCTGCTGGAACACGTGATACCCTGGGCTCCCCAGCTTGCCGACGAACCGCGTGACCGACGGGGCCGAGACGCCCGCGCGCCGCGCCAGATCCCGGATCGGCACGAGCCCGCCATAGGGATAATCCGCGAGGATCACCTGCGCGATCTTGCGCTCTGCGGCGGTGAACCGCCCGAGACCCGCGTCGAGCGCCTCGCGAAGCGGCTGGGAAACGGTCGGCATGGGCACGCCCCACCCTGTCGCGAAATTCGGCACCGGATCCGCCGATCCTGCAAATCGCAGGTCACAACCGGCGCATCGGTTGACAATGATCGGGCTCTTTCTAATCTCGCGATGCGCTTGCGACAAGCGCGGGGGCGGGGATCTCGGATGATGCAGGCTCGGCACGGCACAGGGCAGGGCAGGGAGCACGGCACGGTGCTCGGCCCCGACGACCCGGACCCCGTCGCGGTCGTCAACCCGGGCGGCACCGCCCCGCTCGTCCTCGTCTGCGAACACGCGGGCCGCGCCATCCCGAAGGCGCTCGGTCGCCTCGGCCTCGACGACGCGGCACTGGCGCGCCACATCGCCTGGGACATCGGTGCGGAGGGGGTCTCGCGCCACCTCGCCCAATCGCTCGACGCCACATTGGTGCTGCAGCGCTACAGCCGGCTCGTCGTCGACTGCAACCGGCCCGCACCTGCGCCCGACAGCATGCCCGAGCGCAGCGATGGCACGCCCGTGCCCGCTAACCTTGCCCTCGCTCCGGACGCCCGCGCCGCGCGCTGGACCGAGATCCACGTCCCCTTCCACGCCGCGGTCGCCCGCTACCTCGACGCGGCCCGCACGCGCGGACCCGTGGCGCTCCTCGCCGTCCACAGCTTCACGCCCGCCCTCGAGACCGACGGGCGCCCGCGCCCCTGGGAGATCGGCCTGCTCGCGCGCCGCGATCCCGGCCTCGCCCCGGCCCTCATGGACGCCCTGATCGCCGAACGCCCGACCCTCGTCGCGGCCTTCAACGAGCCTTACCGGATCGGCGACCGCAGCGATTATACGATCCCCGTCCACGCCGAGGCTCGCGGCCTTCCCCACATCCTCCTCGAGATCCGCAACGACCTGATCGCGACCCCGGAGGGTCAGGACGCCGTCGCCGGCCTGCTCGGCCGCGCCCTGCGCAGGGCCCTCCCCGTAGCTTTGAGCAAGGCCGCAGGATGAAGCCGCACCTCACGACCCGCGAGGTGCCCCTCGATCCGGAGCGCTCGGCGCTCCTCTTCATCGACGTGCAGAACTTCTCCTGCCGCAGGAACGGGGGCGAGTTCGGCCATCTGCCAGACGCCGACTTCGAGGCCGCCTACGGCTATTTTTTCGAGCGCCTCACCGACGTCGCCGTGCCGAACATGCAGCGCCTCCAGGCCGCATCCCGCAAGGCCGGCATCGAGGTCATGTACACCACCATCGAGAGCCTGACGCTCGACGGGCGCGACCGTAGCCTCGACTACAAGATCACCGGCTTCAACGTGCCGAAGGGCAGTTGGGACGGCAAGGTCATCGACGAGATCGCCCCCGGCCCCGACGAGATCGTCCTGCCGAAGACCTCCTCCTCGGTCTTCGTCTCGACCCATATCGACTACATCCTGCGCAACCTCGGCGTGAGCCAGCTGGTGCTTTGCGGCTTCGTCACCGACCAATGCGTCGAATCCGCCGTGCGCGACGCCTGCGATCTCGGCTATCTCGTGACCCTCGTGCCGGACGCCTGCGCCACCTACACCGCCGCGCGCCACGACAACTCGCTGCGCGCGATCAAGGGCTATTGCCGCCAGCTCGACACCGACGCGCTGATCGCGGAACTCGCGGCAGCGCCCGCCGAGGGCCGATGATCGGCGATCCGCTTGTCTTCGCCGCCATCGCGGATGTGGCCGGGCGGCTCCGGGGCAAGGCCTTCCCGGCCGACCAGCTCGAGCGCCGCCTGCGCACGGGCATCGGCTGGACGCCCACCAACGTCCAGATCACCGCCTTCGACGCCATCGCCCCCTCGCCCTACGGTGCCCTCGGCGATCTCGTCATCGTGCCCGACCCGCAAGCCCGGGCGACCGTCGATTTTAACGACGGCGCGCCTGCGCTCGACGTGATGCTGGGGGCCGTGCGCACCCTCGAGGGCGCCCCATGGGAATGCTGCACCCGGGCGATCCTCGGGAGCGCCCTCGACCGCCTCAAACTCCGCACCGGCCTCACCCTGCGTGGTGCCTTCGAACACGAATTCCAGTTTGTGGCGAAACCCGCGCAGAAGGGCAGGGCCTACAGCTACGCGGGCTTTCTCGCCGAGGCCCCGGTTCTCGGGGCCATCATCGCCGCCCTGCGCACGGCGGGGCTGCGGCCCGACACGATCATGAAGGAATACGGCGACAACCAGTTCGAGGTGACCATCGGCCCGGAGGACGGCCTGCGCATCGCCGACGCGGCCGCCTTCACGCGCCTTCTCGTGCAGGAGGCCGCCCGCCGCGCGGGCCAGCACGCGACCTTCACCCCCATCCTCGACCCCGCGGGCGTCGGCAACGGCGTGCACGTGCACCTGAGCTTTCTCGATGCCGCGGGCGCGCCCGCCACCTGGGATCGGCAAGGGCCCTACGGCATGGCCCCCGTCACCGGGGCCTTCGTTGCGGGCGTCCTGCGCCATCTGCCCGCCATCCTGGCCCTCACCGCGCCCTCGGCCATCTCCTGCCTGCGCCTCACGCCCAACCGCTGGAGCGCCGCCTTCACCAACCTCGGGTTTCGCGACCGCGAGGCCTCCGTGCGCATCTGTCCCACCCAGGGCACCACCCCGGAGGCCATCGAGCGCAGCTTCAACTTCGAGATCCGGGCGGCCGATGCCGCGGCCTCGCCGCATCTCGCCCTCGCGGCCATGGTCCATGCGGGCGTCCAGGGCATCGAGGACGGCCTCTCCGCGCCCGCCGTCACTGAGGAGGACCTCTCCGCCCTCGCCCCCGCGGACCTCACGGCCCGCGGCTTCGAACGGCTGCCCGACACGCTCGACGCCGCCCTCGACCGTTTCGAGGCCAGCCCCACCGTGCGCGGCTGGTTCCCGGCAGGCTTTGCGGACACCTATCTCGCCCACAAGCGCGCCGAGGCCCGGATCGTCGCCGATATGGACACGGCCGCGCGCTGTGCCGCCTATGCCGATGTCTTCTGAACCCGCCGCCGCCCCTCCCACCGTCGTCTCGCCGCTGCGCGCGCCGGCGGAGGCGCTCCTGCTGGCACTCTTCACGGCCGCTGTCGTCGTCGCCGTCTCCGTCGGCCTCGGCCTGCCGGGCGAGCGTGCGGCGACGCAGTTCTGCGTCAGCCTCTGCGCCGTTCTCGCCTTCCAGACCTTCAGCGGCAATTCCGGCGTCGTCTCCTTCGGCCATACCGCCTTCATGGGCGTCGGTGCCTATGTCTCGGCCTGGCTCACGATGCCGCCGACCATGCTGCGCGCCACGCTGCCGAACCTGCCGTCCTGGCTCGGCGGCTATGAGTTGCCGATCCTCGCGGCCCTCGCCGCCGTGGCCCTCGTGGGCGCGCTCCTCGCCCTGCTGGTCGGCCTGCCCATCGCCCGTCTCTCGGGGGCCTCCGGGGCCATCGCCACCTTGGGCTTTCTGATCATCGTCTATTCCGTGCTCGCGGGTGCCCGCGACTTCACCCGCGGCAACCAGGCCTTCTACGGCATCCCGCGGACCACCGACATCTGGGTGGCGACGCTCGCCGCCTGCGCCTTCATCCTCACCGCGCGGCTCTTTCGCGACAGCCGCCTCGGCCTCTGCCTGCGCGCCGTGCGCGACGACGAGACGGCCGCCACCGCCGCGGGCCTCGATCCGGTGCGCCTGCGCCTGATGGCCTGGACGCTCTCGGGGGCAATGGGGGCGGTCGCGGGCGCGCTCTACGGCCACATGCTCGGAGCCTTCACGCCGCGGGATTTCTCCTTCGACCTCGCTTTCGGGCTCGTCGCCATGATGATCGTCGGCGGCATGGGCACCGTCACCGGCGCCATCAGCGGCGTGGCCCTCATCATGGCGCTTCAGGAGATTCTCCAGCGCTTCGAGGGCGGGTTCGCCCTCGGGCCCTTCGTCACCCCGCAGCTTTTCGGCCTGCCGGTCATCGGCGCGAGCCTCGCGATCCTCCTCGTCCTCCTCTACCGCCCCGCCGGCCTCTTCGGCCTGCGCGAACTCGGCCTGCCCGCCCGCCTCTTTCCCCGCCGCCCCGCAGACCTCGTCATCCCCGATGCCACGCGCGCCGCGACCCCGCTCTCCATCGACCGGGTCTCGAAGTCCTTCGGCGGGCTCCGCGCGCTCACGGACGTCACCGTCACCGTCGCGCCCGGCCGGATCACCGGTCTCATCGGCCCGAACGGCGCCGGCAAGTCGACCCTCGTCAACGTCATCGCGGGCCTCTCGCCCGCCACCTCCGGCCGCGTGACCCTGGGCGAGATCCGCCTCGACACCGGCCCGCCCCAGGCCACCGCGCGCGCCGGCATCGCCCGCACCTTCCAGAACATCCGTCTCTTCGAGGCCCTCACCGCCGAGGAAAACGTCATCGTCGCGGCCCTCGCGCGCGGCCTCTCCCCGGCTGCGGCCCGGGCGGTCGCCGCACGTGAGCTCGCCTCCGTTGGCCTCGGCGACAGCGCCGCGCGCAAGGCCGGCACGCTCCCCTACGGCTCGCGCCGCCGGCTCGAGATCGCGCGCGCGCTCGCCGCCGACCCCGCCTTCCTCCTTCTCGACGAGCCCGCCGCCGGCATGAACCCCGAGGAGACCGTCGATCTCGCGGCCCGCCTGCGCGATCTGCCCGCCGTCCGCGGCGTGGGCGTCCTCTTGATCGATCACGACCTTCCCTTCGTCATGGGGCTCTGCGACCATGTGGTCGTGGTCAACCGCGGCGAGGTGATCGCCACGGGAACGCCCACTGAGATCCAGCGCCATCCCGCCGTGATCGAGGCCTATCTCGGCACGCGCGCGACCTCCGGTCCCCGCCGCCGGCGGCCCCCGGCCACACGTCCGTCGATTTCCGCAACCCTCGAGGAGAGACCCCATGCCCAGACCTGACCCCACCACCCCCCGCCGCGCAGCCCCCTTCGCCCTCGCCGCGGCCCTCGCGGCCACGACGCTCGCGGGTGCGGCCTCGGCCCAGGAGGAATACATCATCGGCGTCGCCGCGGCCCAGTCGGGCGGGCTCGCCCCCTTCGACCAGCCGTCCTATGCTGGCTTCAAGTTCTGCGTCGACCGCATGAACGCGGCAGGCGGCCTCGCCGGCCAGTATCCCATCCGCCTCGAGGTGCGCGACACGCGCTCGGACACCGCCGAGACCGTCAAGTTCGCCCAGGAATTCGTCGATCTCGGCGCGCATTTCGTCGTCAGCCCCGCGGACGGCGATCCCACCATGGCCATGGGCCAGATCACCGGCCCCGCCGGCATTCCCACCATGACCTTCGCAGGCACCGCGCCGATCCTCACCGGCGTCAGCGAGTTCGTCTTCGGCAGCTACCCCGCCGACAATCAGCAAGGAGCCGTGCTCGCGGCCTATGCGCGCGAACTCGGCTACGCATCCGCCTTCATCCTGCAATCCCCCGATGCCGCCTATACCATGCTCGGCCCGGAATACTTCGCCCAGGCCTTTGAGGCCGACGGCGGCGAGGTGCTGGGGCGCGCCTCCTACACCCTCAACCAGCCCGACTTCTCGGCGATCGTCACCACCATCCAGGCCATCGAGCCCCAGCCCGACGTCATCGTCACCTGGGCCTGGGAGCCCGACTTCCCCGCCTTCATCCGCGCCCTGCGCGGGGCCGGCTCCACCACCCCCGTCATGGGCGCGGACGTGCTCGACACCCCCACCATCCGCGGTCTCGGTGACGTGGTGGAGGGGATCGTGCACACCTCCGGTGGCTATGCCGAGGAGGGCAGCGAGCACGCGGCATTCAACGCGGACTACGAGGCCGCGACGGGGCTCGTCGCGGACACCAACTACCACGTCAACGGCTGCGACATCCTCGGCATGATCGACGCCTCGGTCCGGGCGGCGGGCACCACCGATCCGGCCGCCGTGCGCGACGCCCTCGCCGACATCGAGGACGGACAGGGGGCCATGTCCTCCTACACCTTCCGCGACACCGACCGCATGCCTTTGCGCTCGGTCGTGCTCGCGCGCATCGAGGACGGCCAGAAGGTCTTCATCCGGCGCGGCCTCGCGGATCCGGCCACGACGCCGGCGCCCTGACATGCTCGACGTCGCGGGCCTTCGGGTGCGCTACGGCCCGGTCGAGGCCGTGCGCGGCCTCGACCTCTTTGTGGCGCCCGGCGAGATCGTGGCGCTGCTCGGCCCGAACGGGGCGGGCAAGAGCTCGACGCTCAATGCCGTGGCAGGTCTCGTCCCCGCGGCGGCAGGTCGCGTCACCCTCGACGGCGCGGACGTGACCGGCCTCTCGGCCGAGGCTCTCGCTCGGCGCGGCGTGGGTCTCGTGCCCGAGGGCCGGCGGGTGTTCTCCGGCCTCACCGTCGCGGAGAACCTCGCGCTCGGCGGCGCGGCCCACGCAGCCCCCGCCGAGCGCCGGGCCCGCGCCCGTGCGCTGGAGGCCCGCTTCCCCATCCTCGCCGAGCGCAGGGACCAGCGCGCCGGCCTCCTCTCGGGCGGCGAGCAGCAGATGCTCGCCATCGCCCGCGCCCTCATGGCACGCCCGCGCCTCCTCCTGATGGACGAGCCCTCCCTCGGCCTCGCCCCCCAGATGGTCGAACGGGTGTTCGACCTCATCGCGGAATTGCGCGACGAAGGGATCACCATCCTCCTCGTCGAACAGAACGTGCCGATGTCGCTCGAGATCGCCGACCGCGCCCTCGTGCTCGCCAACGGCCGCGCGGCCCTCGCGGGCAGCGCCGATGAGCTCGCGGCCTCGGACGCCGTGCGCGACGCCTATCTGGCCGTCTGAGATGGACACGCTCATCCAGCAGTCGATCAACGCCCTGAGCCTCGGGGGGATCTACGCGCTGCTCTCGCTCGGCCTCGCCGTGGTCTTCTCCATCGTGCGCCTCATCAACTTCGCCCACGGCGAGATCATGACCGTGGCGGGCTATGCGATCTGGTTCGCGCTCGCGGTCTCCGCCCCGGTGCCCGCGGCCATTCTGTCGGGGCTGATCATCGCGGCCCTCGCCGCCGTCGCCATGGAGCGCACGGCCTTTCGCGCCATGCGCGGGGCCGACGTCACCACGCTCCTCATCACCTCGTTCGCGGTCAGCGAGATCATCAAGGTCCTGTTCCAGAACGGGATCAGCGCCCGCCCGGTACCGGTGATCCTGCCCGGCTGGCTCACCGCCACGGTCGATCTCGGGGTCGCGCGCGTCGGCATGATCTCCATCATCTCCATCGTCGCCGTGACGGCCTCGCTCCTCGCCCTCGGCTTCTTCCTGCGCCGCGCGACGCTCGGCCTCGCCATGCGCGCGGCGGCCGAGGATTTCGCCGTCGTGCGCCTCATGGGCGTGCGCGCGAACCACGTCGTGGCCCTCGCCTTCGCCATATCGGGCCTGCTCGCCGGGGTCGCGGCCGTGCTCTGGGTGGCGCAGCGGGGCTCGGTCGATCCGCTGATGGGGGCCACCCCCGTGCTCAAGGCCTTCATCGCCACCGTGCTCGGCGGCCTCGGCTCGCTTCCGGGGGCGGTCCTCGGCGGCTTCGTCGTGGGCATCGTCGAGGTGTTCCTCCAGGCCTTCCTCCCCGAGGCGGCCCAGCCCTTCCGCGAGGCGATCTCGCTCTCGCTCATCATCGCCCTCCTCGTATGGCGCCCGAACGGCCTCCTGCCCGCGCCCGTGACCGCGCGAAGCTGATCCGCGCGCCCCGCTTTCGGTTAACGATAGCTGAATTTCCGTTTGCCCCGCGGGTCTGGACGTGGCTAGTCTGCGGTCCGGATCGACAAGGATTCAGCAACAATACGCCCCGACGCTCCCGTAGATGGGACGACGCCGGCGGCAGGGAGGAATTTCATGAGACATCTCACGTCAATTCTGGCGTCGCTCGCCGTGAGCGCCGCGCTCATCGGGCCCGCCTACGCGCAGGACAAGGGCACGGTCGGCATCGCCATGCCCACCAAATCCTCCGCGCGCTGGATCTCCGACGGCGACTCGATGGTCGAACAGTTCACCGCGGCCGGCTACGAGACCGACCTGCAATACGCCGAGGACGACATCCCCAACCAGCTCGCCCAGATCGAGAACATGATCACCAAGGGCGTCGACGTGCTCGTGATCGCTGCCATCGACGGCACCACGCTCTCGAACGCCCTCGAGAACGCCGCCGCCTCCGGGATCGAGGTCATCGCCTACGACCGCCTGATCCGGGACAGCGGCAACGTCGACTACTACGCCACCTTCGACAACTTCAAGGTCGGCGTGCAACAGGCCACCAGCCTCGTCGAGGGCATGGAGGCGCGCTTCCCGGACGTGAGCCCCTGGAACGTCGAGCTGTTCGGCGGCTCGCCCGACGACAACAACGCCTTCTTCTTCTACAACGGGGCCATGTCCGTGCTCCAGCCGCTCATCGATAGCGGCGACATCGCCATCCCCTCCGGCCAGATGGGCATGGACCAGGTCGGCACCCTGCGCTGGGACGGCGCGGTGGCCCAGGCCCGCATGGACAACCTCCTGTCCGCCAACTACACCGACCAGCGGCTCCACGGCGCGCTCAGCCCCTATGACGGGCTCTCCATCGGCATCCTCTCCTCGCTCAAGGGCGTGGGCTACGGCGCGGGCGATCTTCCCATGCCCATCGTCACCGGCCAGGACGCCGAGTTGCAGTCCATCAAGTCCATCGTCGCGGGCGAACAGTACTCCACCGTCTTCAAGGACACCCGGGAACTCGCCCGCGTGACCGTGGGCATGGTCGAGGCGCTGCTCACCGGCACCGAGCCCGAGATCAACGACACGACCACCTATGACAACGGCGTCAAGGTCGTGCCCTCCTACCTTCTCGAGCCCGTCTCGGTGGATGCGAGCAACTACGAGGAAATCGTGATCGGCTCGGGCTACCACAAGGCCGAAGACCTGAACTGAGGCCCGCCCTCAGCCCCCCGCCGCACCTCCGTGCGGCGGGCATTCGTCCGCCCTGCGGCACCCAGAGGCCCGCCATGGTCCCCCTCCTCGAGATGCGCGGCATCACCAAGACGTTTCCCGGCGTCAAGGCGCTCGACGACGTCAGCTTCACCGTGCGCCCCGGCGAGATCCACGCGCTCGCCGGCGAGAACGGCGCGGGCAAGTCCACCCTGATGAAGGTGCTTTCGGGCGTCTATCCCTTCGGCAGCTACGCGGGCGACATCCTCTATGACGGCGAGATCGTGCGCTTGCAGGGCATCGACGACAGCGAGCGGCGCGGCATCATCATCATCCACCAGGAACTCGCCCTCGTCCCGCTCCTCTCCATCGCCGAGAACATCTATCTCGGCAACGAGATCACCCGTGCGGGCCTCATCGACTGGCCCGAAACCTACCGTCGCACCGAAGCGCTCCTCGCCAAGGTGGGCCTGCGGGAGCACCCCCAGACCCGCGTCGAGACCCTCGGCGTCGGCAAGCAGCAACTCGTCGAGATCGCCAAGGCCCTCTCGAAGAAGGTCCGCCTCCTCATCCTCGACGAGCCCACCGCCGCCCTCCAGGAAACCGACAGCCGCCTCCTGCTCGACCTTCTCCTCGAATTCAAGGCGCAGGGCATCACCTCGATCCTCATCAGCCACAAGCTGAACGAGATCTCCCGCGTTGCCGACCGCCTCACCGTCCTGCGCGACGGCGCCACCGTCTCGACCCTCGAGCGCGCCGACATCACCGAGGGCCGCATCATCCGCGACATGGTCGGCCGCGACATGGCCAACCGCTACCCCGCCCGGACGCCCAAGGTCGGCGAGACGCTGATGGAGGTCGCCGGCTGGAACGTCTTCGACCCCCTCCACCCCGACCGCCAGGTCATCCACGACGCGCATCTCACCGTGCGCCGCGGCGAGGTCGTGGGCATCGCGGGCCTCATGGGGGCGGGGCGCACCGAGTTTGCCATGAGCCTCTTCGGCCGCGCCTGGGGCTCCCGGATCACCGGCACCGTGCGCATGTCGGGCCAGACCGCCGACGTCTCCAGCGTCCCGGCCGCCATCGACGCGGGCCTTGCCTATGTCACCGAGGACCGCAAGGCGCTCGGCCTCGTCCTCGACGAGACGATCCTGCGCAACACCACCCTCGCCAATCTCGACGGCGTCTCCGCGCGGGGCGTCATCGACGCCAACCGCGAGCGCCGCGTGGCCGAGGATTACCGCCGCCAGCTCGGCACTCGCACCCCCACCGTCTTCCAGCGCGTGATCAACCTCTCGGGCGGCAACCAGCAAAAGGTCGTGCTGGCCAAATGGCTCTTCACTGACCCCGACGTGCTCATCCTCGACGAGCCGACCCGCGGCATCGACGTGGGCGCCAAGTTCGAGATCTACGCCATCATCAACGACCTCGCCGACCAGGGCCGGGGCGTCGTGCTCATCAGCTCCGAGATGCCGGAACTCCTCGGCATGTGCGACCGCATCTACGTCATGAACAAGGGGGCCTTCGTCGGCGAGCTCGACCGCGCCGACGCGAGCCAGGAACGCATAATGGAGACGATCATGAAGGCCTCCGCAGCATGACCATGGTATCGACCCAGCCCTCCGCGATGCGGTATCTGCGCTCGAACATGCGCGAATACGGCATGCTGCTCGCCCTTCTCGCCATCATGACCTTCTTCCAGATCATGACCGACGGCACGCTGATGAAGCCCGTCAACCTCACCAACCTGTTCCTCCAGAACAGCTACATCATCATCATGGCGCTCGGCATGCTCCTCGTGATCGTGGCGGGCCATATCGACCTCTCGGTGGGCTCGGTGGTTGGCTTCGTGGGCGCGCTGGCCGCCATCCTGATCGTCGAATGGAACTGGCCCGTGATCGTGGTGATCCCCATCTCCCTCGCGGTGGGCACGCTGATCGGCGCGGCCCAGGGCTATTGGGTCGCCTACTGGCGCATCCCCTCCTTCATCGTGACGCTGGCCGGCATGCTCGTCTTCCGCGGGGCAACCCTCTGGCTGCTCGGCGGCAAGTCCGTCGGGCCCTTTCCCGGCGGGTTCCAGCTCCTCTCCACCGGCTTTGTCCCCGATTTCCTGCCCTTCATCGCCCCGCTCCTCGGGCAGGAGCGGCTGAACGGCGTAGCCCTCATGACGGGTGTCGCCATCGTCGCCTGCATCCTCTGGATGGCCTCGTCCCAACGCAGGCGCGCCGCGGCCTACGGCATGGCCGACGAGCCCTTCGCCTTTTTCATCGGCAAGAACGCGGTGATTGCCGTGGCCATCCTCTATCTCACCTGGCTGCTCGCGACCTTCCGCGGCATCCCCAACGTGCTCGTGACCATGGGCGTCCTCGTCGTCGTCTACATGTTCGTCACCAACTCCACCATCATCGGGCGGCGCGTCTACGCCCTCGGCGGCAACGAGAAGGCAGCAAAGCTCTCCGGCATCCGGACCGAGCGCCTGACCTTCCTCGCCTTCGCCAACATGGGCTTTCTCGCGGCCCTCGCGGGTCTCATCTTCGCCGCTCGCCTCAACACCGCGACACCCAAGGCCGGAGCGAGCTTCGAGCTCGACGTGATCGCCGCCGTCTTCATCGGCGGGGCCTCCATGTCGGGCGGCGTCGGCACCATCGTCGGTGCCGTGGTGGGCGCCTTCATCATGGGCGTGATGAACAACGGCATGTCCATCCTCGGCATCGGCATCGACTACCAGCAGGTCATCAAGGGCCTCGTCCTGCTCGCCGCCGTGATCTTCGACGTCTACAACAAGTCCAAATCCTGACCGGCCTGCCCGCTCACCGCGTCAGGATCATCCGGTCCCCCGCGATCTCGATGCGCGCGAACCGGTCGAGATACCCGAGCCCCAGCAGCGACACCCCCAGATCGCCGTCCGTCACCTGCGCGCGCACGTCGCGGTCCACCAGATCGCCGAACGCGACCAGCCCGAGCCGCACCGGAGCCGTGCGCACGACCCCGTTCGCGGTCACCGCCCGGCCGCCGAAGGTCAGCCCCGCCGGGTCGATCCCCACCCGCGCCGCATCCGCCCCCGACAGCACCATGTCGCTCGCCCCGGTATCCACCAGGAACCGCACCGGCGTCCCGTCGACCTCCAGCGTCGCGTGAAAATGCCCGTCCGCCGCCCGGCGCAACTCGATCGTGCCATCGTAGCGCATCACCGCCGCATCCGGAAACAGCCCCCCGCGCAGCGTGTCGCGAAACCCGTAGGCGATCACCGCCATGGCAAAGATCAGCACCCAGACCAGCGCCTGGGTCAGCGTGGTGCCGAGCCTGTGTCCCCGCCCGAACGCGACCCCGGATGCGATCAGGACCAGAAGCAGCACCAGATAGAACAACCGGGCTATCGCATCGGGATCGTCGGGCAGCATCTCACCTCGTCTCCGCTCCAGCGCCGCGGGGCGCGTTAACCTGTCCTGAAAAATGGTAAACGAAATCTTGAATATCGTTTTTATACAACAACTTGCCAACTTGTCCACGCGT
>JBBQYB010000032.1:0-25832 GCA_038209095.1 Rhodobacterales bacterium | reverse complement strand
GTGATGATGAGCGGCACGATCATGGGCGAGATCAGGATCGCCATGATGGTGCGGCGGTAGGGCATCTCGGGACGCGAGAGGCCGAGGGCCGCGACGGTCCCGAGGACGGTGGCGAGGATCGTGGCGAAAAACCCGATGATGACCGAGTTCTTGGCCGCGTTGATCCAGGCCGCGTTCCGCCAGGCGTCGAGCCACCAGGCCGCGTCGCGTGGCGCGTCTGGGGCGCTCATGCCCATGGTCAGGAGGGTGTCGTACCAGCGCAGGGAATAGCCCGACGGATCGAAGCGGATCATCTTGTCGGTGAAGGTGAAATACGCCTCCGCGTTGAAGCTGAGCGGGATGATGATCAGGATCGGGGCGATCAGGAAGAAGAAGATCAGCCCGCAGATGATGCGGTAGGTCCAGACCCAGGTGCGCTCCAGCGGAGTGGCGTAGATCGGAATGCTCATGGGCCTATCCCAGCTTCATGTTGTCGATGCCGATCAGCCGGTCATAGAGCCAGTAGAGCAAAAGGACCGCGGCGAGAAGGATCGCGGCGAGTGCGGCGGCCAGCGACCAGTTCAGCGACTTTTGCATGTGGAAGGCGATCATGTTCGAGAACAGTTGTCCCGAAGCTCCGCCGACGAGGGCGGGAGTGATGTAGTAGCCGACCGCGAGGATGAAGACGAGCAGGATGCCCGCCCCGATGCCGGGCACGGTCTGGGGCAGATAGACCCTGCGGAACGCCGTCCAGGAGGAGGCCCCGAGCGAGCGGGCGGCGCGGACATAGGTGGGCTTGATCGTGCGCATGACAGAATAGAGCGGGAGGATCATGAAGGGCAGCAGGATATGGGTCATGGCGATGATCGTGCCGGTGGAGTTGTACATCATCTGGATGCGCCCCTCCTCAGAGACGATGCCGAGGGCCACGAGCCCGTCGTTCAGCACGCCCTGGCTCTGGAGGAGGATCATCCAGCTGGTCGTGCGGACCAGCAGCGACGTCCAGAACGGCAGCAGCACGAGGATCATCAGTAGATTGGAATAGCGCATCGGAAGGGTCGCGAGCAGATGCGCGATGGGAAAGCCCAAGACGAGGCAGAGCCCCGCGATCAGCGCCGACAGGACCATGGTACGCCAGAACAGCGGCACGTAGATGCGCTGGTTATCGTCGACGCGCACGATGGAGCCGTCGTCGGCGAGTTTCCGGTCGAGTGCGGCCGTGTAGAAATTGACGGTATGGGCGGTGGAGGCAGCGCGCATGACGTTCCAAAGCTCCGGGTCGCCCCAGTCCTCGTCGAGATCGAGGATCGCCTCGCGGAACGGCGGGGCCAGATCGTCCGCGCGCCGGCCGGCGGAGGTGAAGAGCGAGCGTGTGCCCGAAAGCTCGTAGTTTATGCGCGTGCCGACGGTGCCGATTGATCTCGCGTCCGCGGAACTGCGCAGGTCTGAGGCAAGGGCCACGAAGGCCGCCTCGTTCGGAGCGGCGGGGGCGGGGTTGTCCGCGAACCAGGCGGACAGTTCGGGCATGTGGGCGGAGAAGCCGTCGTTGTGCACCGAACGGTAGAGCATCTGTCCGATCGGGATCACGAAGGTCAGCGTCACGAACAGGAGGAGGGGCAGGACGAGCAGAAACGCCCGGCGGCGCGCACGCTGGGACGCGCGGGCGAGCGCCGTCTTGAGCGGCACACCGTCCGCAGTGTTCAGGAGGCCCGACTCGTCGGTTCCCGACAGGCTAAGTTGCGCCATGCTCAGCTACCTCCCTCGGGCCTGCCTGATCAGGAGCGCGCGCACGCGATCCCGGATTGACTGGATCCTAACGCGAGGCTCAGTTCGTGGCGAGCCAGGCGTTGAACCGTTCGTTCAGTTCGGTGTCCCGGTCCACCCAGAATTCATAGGACGACCCGAGGGCATTGGTGAGGTTCTCCTCGGCGGTGGGCATGTGCGACGCCATCTCGGTCTCGCCGTCCATGAAGAGCCCGACGAGCTCGCTCGAGGATTTGCGGCCCGGACCGTAGGAGATCCATTTCGCCTGATCCGCGAGGCGTTGGGTGTCGGTGGAGAACTTGATGAATTCCAGCGCGTTTTCCATGTTCGGCGCGCCCTTGGGGATCACGAAGAGGTCGTATTCGTAGACCTGGCCGTCCCAGACCACCTCGAAGGGTTTTCCTTCGGTGACGGCGGCGGCAAAGATGCGGCCGTTGTAGGCGGTGGTCATGGCGACCTCGCCGTCCGCGAGAAGCTGCGGCGGCTGGGCGCCGGCTTCCCACCAGATCACATCGTCCTTGATCGTCTCGAGCTTGGCGAAGGCGCGCTCCACGCCCTCGTCGGTTTCGAGAAGGGCATAGACCTCATCCGCCGGCACGCCGTCCGCCATGAGCGCCATCTCTAGGTTGGCCTTGGCTCCCTTGCGCATGCCGCGCTTGCCCGGGAAGGCCTCGAGGTCGAAGAAGTCCGCGATGGACGTGGGGCCGTCCGGGAAGACGGAGGTATCGTAGGCGAAGACGGTCGAGAACACGATGGAGGCCACGGCGCAATCCGTCAGGGCCCCGGGCAGGAAGTCCTCGGTGGCGGGGGTGCCGTCCGGGGCCGGCGGCAGGATCGAGGGATCGATCTCGACCAGGAGGCCCTCGTCGCAGAGCCGGATGGCGTCGGCGTATTCGACGTCCGCGACGTCGATGGTGACGTTGTTGGCCTCGACCATGGCCTTGATCGGGGTGGCGGGGTTGTCGGCATCCACCGAGTTGACCTTGATGCCGGTCTCCGCGGTGAAGGGCTTGTGATAGGCCTCAACCTGGCTGGTCGTGTAGGCTCCGCCCCAGGACATGACCGTCACTTCCTGCGCCGAGGCGAGGGAGGCGGTCATGGCGGTCGAGACGAGAGCCGTGGTTGCGAAAAGGATACGAGAGTTCATGCGGTATGCTCCGTGTTGAAAAAGACTATGGTGAGAGGCAGACGTGCGGGGGGCCGCAGGACGGGGGTCATGCGGCGTCCAGGGCGCGACAATCCTGGGGAAGCCAGCCGATCCGGAGATGTTCGCCCGGCGTGAGCTTGCGCTGGTCGACGCTGTTGCGGCATTTCATGATAAAATCCTGGTTGCCCGCGACGCGCAGTCGGGTGCGGAAGATGTCGCCCATGTAGATGAACTCGAGGACTTCGGCATCCAGGGTATGGGAGCTGTCGGGCAGACGTTCGCTCCGGTATTCGACGCGTTCGGGGCGGATCGAGACGGTGGTGCGCTCGCCCGGGCGGTTGACGTTGACGGGGACGGCGTCGAGCAATTCGCCAGTGGTGAGCCGCACCGTGCAGACGCCGCGCTCGAGGGTCTCGACGGTGCCTTCAAGCGTGTTGTTCTCGCCGATGAAGCTTGCGACGAAGCGGTTGTCGGGGCGCTCGTAGAGGTCCTCGGGAGGGGCGAGTTGCTGGCTGCGGCCGTCGTTGAAGACGGCAATCCGGTCGGACATGGTGAGGGCTTCGCTCTGGTCGTGGGTGACGTAGACCACGGTGACGCCGAGGCGTTCGTGAATATGCTTGATCTCGAACTGCATGTGCTCGCGCAGCTGTTTGTCGAGGGCACCTAGAGGTTCGTCCATGAGCACCAAATCGGGCTCGAACACGAGGGCGCGGGCGAGGGCAATGCGCTGTTGCTGGCCGCCCGACAACTGGGCCGGGCGGCGGCCCGAGAATTCACCCATCTGGACCATGTCGAGCGCGCGAGCGACCTTGGCCTCGATGTCGGACTTCGACATCTTGCGGACCTGGAGCGGGAAGGCGAGGTTCTCGCCGACGGTCATGTGGGGGAAAAGGGCGTAATTCTGGAAGACCATGCCGATGCCGCGCTTTTCGGGCGGCACGCTGTTGATGGGCTGGCCGGCGAGGCGGATCTCGCCGTGGGTCGCGGTCTCGAAGCCCGCGAGCATCATCAGGCAGGTGGTCTTGCCGGAGCCGGAGGGCCCAAGCATCGTGAGGAACTCGCCGGTTCCGATGTTCAGGTTCAGATCCTTCACGACGAGCGTCTCGCCGTCGTAACTCTTCTGGACGTGTTCAAACGCCACGAATGGCGCGTCGCCGCGAACAGCCTTCATGTACAATCCCTGTTAATCCGTCGGGTCTGTGCCCTCTTAGGGATAAGTTTAATCACACACCGGCGCGTGACGCAAATGCCACGCTCGCGGATCGTGGCGCGTGTCACGCCAGCGCGAGGCTTCGTGCGGTTTTATTGGGCAGTTAAGCGTCGGAAGCGGCAGATGGGACCCTCGGCGGGGGGGCGTTTGCGGAAAATGCCCGGGCCGGACAAGGCGGGATGAGCACCGAGGCATTCCTGAGAAAGCTCGTGTTCGTGACGCTGATCGCGGGCGCCCTGCCGGCGCAGCACCGCCCGGCGCTTGCGCCAGCTCCGGCGCGCGGAGACGCGGCCCGCCTTGGCCTGCCGCCCTTCGCATCCGCCTTGCCTTTTGCCATGGAGTCGATTCTATTCGGGGCAGTCAACCGGGGGGCGCACCATCTCTTTTTTCAACGAGATGTACAACGGAGACGCGGTTCGGCCCGCCTATGGACCGCTGATGGAGTGGGTGCGGGACACGCCGCACGAGGTCATGGCGCAAAAGCAGATCGAGGCCGAGGCGCTGTTCCGGCGGATCGGAATCACCTTCGCGGTTTACGGCGAGGGCGGCGACACCGAGCGCCTGATCCCTTTCGACATGATGCCGCGGGTGTTCACCGAACGCGAGTGGCGCAAGCTGGAGCGCGGGGTCAAGCAGCGGGCGCGGGCGCTGAACGCGTTCCTGTTCGACGTCTATCACCGGGCCGAGATCATCCGGGCGGGGGTGGTGCCGGCGGATCTGGTGTATCGCAACGAGGCGTACGAGCCGGCCGTGGTGGGGATCGACCCGCCGGCGAAGGTCTACAGCCACATCGTCGGGATCGACCTGGTGCGGACGGGGCCCGAGGAATTCTTCGTGCTCGAAGACAATTGCCGGACGCCGTCGGGCGTGAGCTACATGCTCGAGAACCGCGAGATCATGATGCGGATGTTTCCGGGGCTGTTCCGCTCCGCGCGGATCGCACCCATCGACGATTATCCCGCGCGGCTGCGCCGGACGCTGGGATCGGTGGCGCCGGCGAAGTGCAAGGCCGATCCCGAGATCGTGCTGCTGTCGCCGGGCTCGTTCAACAGTGCCTACTATGAGCATTCGTTCCTCGCGGACCAGATGGGCATCGAGCTGGTTGAGGGGCAGGATCTGTTCGTCGACGGCGAGTTCGTCTGGATGCGCACAACGCAGGGGCCGAAGCGCGTCGACGTGATCTATCGCCGGATCGACGACGCGTTTCTCGATCCTCTGTGTTTCCGGCCCGATTCCATGCTGGGCGTGCCGGGGCTGATGAACGTCTATCGCTCGGGTGGGGTGGCGATCTGCTCGGCACCCGGAGCTGGGGTGGCGGACGACAAGGCTGTCTATACCTTCGTGCCGGAGATGATCCGGTTCTATCTGGGGGAACAACCGATCCTGAAGAACGTTCAGACGTGGAAGTGCAACAACGCCTCGGACTGCACCTTCGTTCTGGAGAACCTCAAGGATCTGGTGGTCAAGGAAGTGCATGGATCGGGCGGATACGGAATGCTCGTGGGGCCGGCCTCGACCAAGGAGCAGATCGCGGCCTATGCCGAGCGGATCAAGGCGGCACCGGCCGATTTCATCGCCCAGCCGACGCTGGCGCTCTCCACGGTTCCGACCTTCGTTGACCGCGGACTGGCTCCGCGCCATGTGGACTTGCGGCCCTATTGCCTCGTGGGGCGCGAGGTGCATCTCTGCCCCGGCGGGCTGACGCGGGTCGCGATGCGCGAAGGCAGCCTCGTGGTCAATTCGTCCCAGGGCGGGGGGGTCAAGGATACCTGGGTTCTGGCGGACTGATCCGCCCCCGGTCCTGTTTAAAAGCCGAGGACCGTGCCCGTTAAAATCAAGCCTGCTATCTAGACCGGAGACCATGTTACCATGTTGATCAGATACCGCGACCTTCTGGCCCTTAAGATCACGACGGCGGAGGCAGCGGAGCACCGCGTGGTGGACGTGCTGGTCGATGACGATTTAGCGCTGACCTATGTGGTGGCGGAATTCGCCGGCTGGGTGTCGGACGGCCGGGCTGTGGTCCGGGCTGGGGATTTCGCGGAGCCGGACGTGAGCGGCGGCGTCTGGCCCACGAAGCTCACGCAGGATGACATCCGGGAAGCCCCCGGACCCGAGGCGCGCGCCGGGACGGACCGCAAGGCGGAACGCGCCGCGCTGGAGGCCGCGGGGGTCGCGGAGGGTTCTGCCTCGGTCGGGCCCGGCCTTTTCGACGACGGGGCTGCTCTGCCGTCCGGCCGGATCTACGGTCTCGGACGGTTGATGGACGCCAAGGTGGAGGGCTCAGACCGCAAGGCGGGGCGGTTGCTGGACGTCCTGATCGACATGGACACGCACCGGGTCAGCGCCCTGGTGGTCGAGACCGGACTGCCCGTCGGCGAGCACCAGCGGGTGGTGCCGGTTCGCATGCTCGACAAGCCGGAATGGGACGTGCCGAAACTGCGCCTGAGTTGTCCGGCGAGCCGGGTCGACGAGAGCCCGGATCTCCACGAGGTGCCGCTGGAGCGCAAGTGGTGGACCGCCGTTCTCGCATATTACGGGCTGTAGGCAGCGATGCTGAGCCGCACAGCCGAGAGCCTGCACTGGCTGGCACGCTATATGGAGCGTGCCGAGACCATGGCGCGGCTGCTGGAGGTCGGATACCGTATGGCGATGATGCCATCGGCGGCGGAGGGCTATCGCAACGAATGGGCGTCGCTGATCTCGGCGGCGGGGGCTGCGGACGGGTTCGTCTCGAAGTTCGGCGAGGAGGTGCGCCAGCGTGACGTCGAGACCTGGCTGTTCTTTGACCGAGAGAACCCGTCGAGTGTGGTGTCCTGCATCGAGCGGGCGCGGTTCAACGGCCGGGCGGTGCGGACGGCGCTCACGACCGAGATGTGGGATGCGCTCAATGGGGCGTATCTGGAACTGGCGGGCATCGAACGCGAGCCGCGCACCGATGCCCTGTTGCCCAAGCTGTGTGACTGGACGAAGAAGCAGGGCGCGCTGCTGCGGGGGTGTACCGAGACGTCGCACCTGCAAAACGACGGGTACGATTTTCTGAACCTCGGGTATTATCTTGAGCGCGGCGACAACACGGCGCGGCTGCTGGACGTAAAATACTACGTTCTGCTCCCGACGACGGACATGGTGGGGGGCAGCGTCGACACCTATCAATGGACCACGCTGTTGCGGTCGTTGTCGGCGTATCGCGCGTTTCACTGGGCCTATGGGGGCGAATACACGCCGCGCAAGATCGCGCATTTCCTGATCCTGAACGCGGCCTGTCCGCGGGCCTTGCTGCATTGCTCGGAGCAGGCGGATTTTCATCTCGACCGGCTGCGTCGCGCCTATGGGAAGTCAACCCATGCCCATGACCGCGTCCGGTCGATCGTCGCGGAACTGGCGGATTCCAACATCGAGGACATCGTGGGCGGGGGCTTGCACGAGTTTCTGGCGCGGTTCATCTCGCTGAACGCCGCCCTCGGCCGCGACGTGGCCGACGGCTATCTGTTCGGGCCGCAATGATGCGCCTCGTGATCCGCCACCGCACGCTCTACGTCTTCGACGCGCCCATGCGCTGGATCACGCAGAGCCACCGGCTGACGCCGTCGAACTGTGCGAGCCAGCGCCTGTTCGACTGGCAGATCAAGGTGGAGGGGGCCGAGATCGGGGCCGCCTTCACGGACGGGGCCGGCGACCTCGTGAGCACCATGACATTGCCCGGACCGGTGGAACGGGTGGAGGTCCTGGTCGAGGGCAGTGTCGAGACGACGGACACAGCCGGCGTGCTGCGCGATCATCGCGAGGTGGTCTCGCCCCGGGTCTATCTCGTGTCCACGCCCCCGACCAAGGCGAACGGCGCCTTGCAGGATCTGATGCGCACGGCGCTGCTCGGGGCGCATGACGCGGGCGAGCTCGCGCGGGCCCACCGGCTTTGTGCGGCGGTCTCGGAGGCGATCGCCTACAAGCCGGAGACGTCGCACGCCAACACGACCGCCGCAGAGGCGCTGGAGGCCGGCGAAGGGGTCTGCCAGGATCATGCGCATGCCCTGATCTCGGTGGCGCAGGCTGCCGGAATGCCGGCCCGCTACGTCACCGGGTATCTGTTTTCCAATGCCGCGGGCGGTGCGGAGGAGGCGAGCCATGCCTGGGCGGAGGTGTCCGTGCCGGGCCTCGGTTGGGTCGGGTTCGATGCCGCGAACAGCTGTTGTCCGGACGACCGTTACGTGCGGCTCGGGTCCGGGCGCGACGCGCAGGACGCGGCCCCGATCCGCGGGGTGTCACGCGGGGCCGGAGCGGAGGATCTGCAGGTGACGGTCGTGGTCACGCAGACACAGCAGCAATGAGCGCCGGGGAGGTGAGAACTTGACTTATTGCGTGGGCCTGCTGCTCGACGACGGGATCGTGATGCTGGCCGACACCCGCACGAGTGCGGGCATGGACAACATCGCCTGCTTCAAGAAGCTGTTCGTGTTCGAGCAGCCGGGCGAGCGGGTAATCGCAATGATGACCTCGGGCAACCTGTCGGTGACCCAGACGGTGCTGGCGCGGTTGCAGCACGAGATCGAGCGTCCGGAGGCCACGCCGAAGACCTCGATCCTGCTGGCGGAGACCTTGCTCGACGTGGCGGACATCGTGGGGCGCACCCTGTTCGACGTGTCCATCGGCGTCCGGGCACGGATGAAGCAGATGGACCAGTCGGCCTCGGCATCGATCATCCTCGGTGGGCAGCGCAAGGGCGGGCAGATGCGGTTGTTCCACATCTACCGCGAAGGCAACTTCATCGAGGCGACCACAGATACGCCGTACCTCCAGATCGGGGAGTTCAAGTACGGCAAGCCGATCCTCGACCGCGTGGTCGGACCCGGCACGTCGCTGAGCGCGGGTCGCAAATGCGTCATGCTGTCGATGGATTCGACCATGCGCTCCAACCTGTCGGTGGGCATGCCGCTCGATCTCGCGATCATCCGGCGCGACGAATGCCGCGTCAGCGGTCAGGAGCGGTTTGAGGCCGGCGACCCGAAGTTCAGCGCGATGTCGGAGGCCTGGAGTCAGGTCCTGCGCGACGGGTTCGAGAACATGCCGGACTGACGAAGCCGTCAGGCGGCGGGCATCGCCGTCTCGATCAGCTTGACCCAGTAAGACACGCCGACCGGAATCAGGTCATCGTTAAAGTCGTATTTCGGGTGGTGAAGCTTGGCGGTGTCGCCGTTTCCGACGAAGACGAAGGCACCCGGGCGGGCGTTGAGCATGAAGGAGAAATCCTCGCCGCCCATCACCGGCGGGGCCGACGCATCCACACGGTCCTCGCCGACGACGGCCGCTGCGACCGAGGCCGCGAAGGCGGCGCGGCCGGGGTCGTTTTCGGTGACGGGGTAGTTGCGGACATAGTCGAGACGGGCTTCTGCGCCGTAGGCCCGGGCCGTCGCGGAGACGATCTCGGTCATGCGCGTCTCGAGGAGGTCGCGCACCGCCGGTTCGAGCGACCGGGCCGTTCCGCGCAGTTCGACCCGTTCGGGGATGACGTTGAACGCGTCGCTGTCGGTGCGGAAGGACGTCACGGAGACGACGGAGGCCTTGAGCGGATCCATGTTGCGCGCTGCCACCGTCTGGAGGGCGAGGACGATGGCGCTGGCGGCGACGGTTGGGTCGATGCAGTTGTGCGGCTGGGCTGCATGGCCACCGCGGCCGAGGACCTCGATCGTGAAGATGTCGGAGGCCGCCATCAGGGGCCCGGGGCGCAGCGCGAAATCTCCCACGGGACGGCCGGGCATGTTGTGCATGCCGTAGACTTCCTGGATGTCGAAGCGGTCCATCATGCCGTCCTCGACCATTTCGCGCCCGCCGCCCTCGCCCTCCTCGGCGGGCTGGAAGATCACGACCGCCGTGCCGTCGAAGTTGCGGGTTTCCGCCAGATACTGGGCGGCGCCGAGCAGCATGGCGGTGTGGCCGTCGTGGCCGCATGCGTGCATGGCTCCGGGCTGGACGGAGGCATGGGGCAGGCCGGTGATCTCGGTCATGGGCAGTGCGTCCATGTCGGCGCGCAGCCCGATCACGCGGCCCGAGGCAGCGTTGCGTCCGCGGATCACGCCCACGACGCCGGTGCGCCCGATGCCGGTGGCGACTTCGTCGCAGCCGAAGGCGCGCAGGCGTTCGGCGACGAGGGCGCTGGTGCGGTGGGTCTCGAATCCGATCTCGGGGTGAGTGTGGAGATCGCGGCGCCATTCGGTGATGGCAGGGGCGAGGTCGGCGATGCGGTTGAGGACGGGCATTGGGTTTCCTTCAGGCGGCGAGGCGCTGGATGAGGCGGTGAACGAATTCCGTCCCGGCGTCGAGCTGGTCGAGGGAGATGAATTCGTTCGGCTGGTGGGCCTGCTCGATTGAGCCGGGCCCGCAGATGACGGTGGAGAGGCCCTTTTCCTGGAACTGGCCGGCCTCGGTCTGGTAGGCCACGACGCGGCGGACATTGTCGCCGGTGAGCCCGCGGGCGAGGGTTTCGGCCGGACCGTCGGTTTCGGGCTCGAAGCCCGCGAGTTCCATGCGGGTGCGCACGCTGATGCTGGCATCCGGATGGACCGCGCGGATCTCGGCCTCAAGGCGGGCGACTTCGTCCATGAAGCGGGTGCGCCACTCGGTGACGGTCTCGCCGGGGACGATGCGGATCTCGCCGATGAAGCGGCAGTCGCGGGCGGTTATGTTGCCGGCAGTGCCGCCGGAGATCATGCCGGCATGGAGCGTGGTCCAGGGCGGCTCGAACTCGTTCGGGCCTGCGGTGCGGCGGTTCTCGGCCATGGCCGCGTCCATCCAGGCAACGAGCCGTGCGGCGGTCATCACGGCGGAGACGCCGGTGTGGATGAGGCTCGAGTGTACCTCATGGCCGCGGACGTTCACCTCCATGCCCCAGCTCGCCTTGTGACCGGTGACGACCTGCATCAGGGACGGCTCGCCGACGATCACCGCCTCGGGGCGCGGGAGGTCGGCGAGCATGCGTTCGATCATCGGCGGGGCCCCGAGGCAGCCGATTTCCTCGTCGTAGCTCAGGGCAAGGAGGATCGGGCGCTTGAGGTCGGCCGCGCGCATCTGGGGCGCCAGGGCGAGGCCGCAGGCGAGGAAGCCCTTCATGTCGCAGGTGCCGCGTCCGAAGAGGCGGCCGTCGCGCTCGGTCACGGTGAAGGGGTCGGTGGACCAGTCCTGCCCGGCTACGGGGACCACGTCGGTGTGGCCGGAGAGGACGACGCCGCCTTCGACCTCGGGGCCGATCAGGGCGAGCAGGCTCGATTTCTCGCCGGTCGCGTCCGGGACGCGCCGGGTCGGGATGTCGTGTCCGTGGAGGTAGTCTTCGACGAAGGAGATGAGATCGAGGTTCGAGCGGTCCGAGACAGTCGGAAAGGCAACCAGGCTGGAAAGCATTTCGCGGGGCGAGAAGCGCTGTGACATGGGTGCCCTTTCAATATCCCTACAGGTTTGTGAGCCGGCCGGGGCGCCGTCAAGCCAATTGGACGTTGTCGGTCGAGAAGTCTTGCTGTTAACTAAATGTCAAGATCGGGCTGGCCGGGAGCCGGTCTGACCGTTGTTGATTACCAGGGAGCCCTGAATGCGGGATGGCGCCGCGCCGGTCCTCGAGGTCTCGGACCTCCACACGGTGTTCCAGACGCGCGACGGTGCCGTCCATGCAGTCAACGGTGTCAGCTTCTCGATCGCTCCGGGCGAGTTGCTCGGCGTCGTGGGCGAGAGCGGCTCGGGCAAGTCCGTGACGATGATGTCGCTGATGGGGTTGCTGCCGAGCCCGCCCGCGCGGATCGCAGGCGGCTCCATCCTGTACCAGGGGCGCGAGGTGCGCGAGATGCCGGCGCGCGAGATGCGCGCGCTGCGCGGCGGCGAGATCGGGTTCGTGTTCCAGGATCCCATGACAAGCCTCAACCCGGTCTTCAGCGTGGGGTACCAGCTCATCGAGCCTCTGCGGGCGCATCTGGGGCTGTCGAAGGCCGCAGCGCGGACGCGAGCCGCAGAGTTGCTGGGGCTGGTGGGCATTCCCGATCCACAGGCCCGGCTGGACGATTTTCCGCACCAGTTCTCGGGAGGGATGCGCCAGCGTGTGATGATCGCCCTCGCGCTGTCCTGCGATCCCAAGGTGCTGATCGCGGACGAGCCGACGACCGCGCTCGACGTCACGATCCAGGCCCAGATCCTCGAGCTGATCCGTGGGCTGCGGCGCAAGCTCGGCATGGGCATCATCTGGATCACCCACGATCTGGGGCTCGTCGCCGGCATCGCCGACCGGGTGATGGTGATGTACGCGGGTTGCGTGGTCGAACAGGGCCCGGTGCGGGAACTGTTCGCCAATCCGCAGCATCCCTATACGATCGCCCTGCTCTCGACCGTGCCGAACGTGGCGGGACCGCGGCCACATCGGCTGCGCACGATCGAGGGGCAGCCTCCGATCCTGACTGCGCCGCCGCAAGCCTGTCCGTTCGCGCCGCGCTGTCCGCAGGTCTTTAATCGGTGTCGCGTGGAGAACCCGGTACGGATGCGGATCTCCGACGGGCACGATGCCGCCTGCTGGTGGGATGCCGCGACCGGCGAGCCGCGTCGTGCCTGACGCCGTGGCCCCGCCCCTGCTGCGGGTCTCCGACCTGAAGATGCATTTCCCGATCTTCAAGGGCCTGCTGCGGCGGCGTGTGGGCGAGATCAAGGCCGTCGACGGGATCAGCTTCGAGATCCGGGCGGGCGAGACCCTCGGGCTCGTGGGCGAGAGCGGCTGCGGCAAGTCGACGGCGGGACGGGCGATCCTGCGGCTCTATCAGCCGACAGCGGGCGCGGTGGAGCTGGAGGGGCGCGACATCGCGACGCTGGAGGGGGATGCGCTGCGCGCGCTGCGGCCGCAGATGCAGATGATCTTTCAGGATCCGCAGGCGAGCCTCAATCCCCGGATGACGGTGGCCTCTATCATCGGCGAGCCGTTGCTCGAGCATGCCCGGATGGACAGGTCCGCCCGGCGCGCGCGGGTGGACGAGCTGATGGATCAGGTGGGGCTGAACCGCACCTATGCGAACCGCTATCCGCACGAATTCTCGGGCGGCCAGCGCCAGCGGATCGGGATTGCGCGGGCGCTGGCGCTGAACCCGCAGTTCATCGTCTGCGACGAACCCATCGCGGCACTCGACGTCTCGATCCAGGCGCAGGTGGTGAATTTGCTGGAGGATCTGCAGGAGAAGCTTGGGCTCACGTATCTGTTCATCAGCCACGATCTGTCCATGGTGCGCCATCTCGCGACGCGGGTGGCGGTGATGTATCTCGGGCGGCTGGTGGAGGTGGCGGCTCGGGAGGATCTCTATGACGCGCCCTTGCATCCCTATACCCAGGCGTTGATCTCGGCTGTGCCGAGCCCCGATCCGGAGATCGAGGCGAGGCGCCACCGCATCATCCTGACCGGCGACGTGCCGAGCCCGGCGAACCCGCCGAAGGGATGTTCCTTTTCCACGCGCTGTCCCAAGGTCTTTGACCGGTGCAGGGTCGACGACCCGGCGCTGCGCGATCTCGGGCACGGGCGTTTCGCGGCCTGTCATCTGGTCGAGCCGACCGGACAGGCCGCGTGATGGCGAGAATTTCGATACATCAACACAGGGAGAGACCCATGAATTATCGACACATGCTGGCAGGTGCGGCGATCGCGGGGCTGATGGCACCCGCGGCCTGGGCGGAGCGCGGGTCCGACGGTCAGGTGAACATCCTGTACTGGCAGGCCATCTCGATCATGAACCCGTTCCTGTCGAACGGCACGAAGGACATCGAGGCGGGGAGCCTGGTGCTGGAGCCGCTGGCGCGGTTCAACGAGACGGGCGTGCTCGTGCCCTACCTTGCCGAAGACATTCCCACGCTTGAGAACGGCGGCATATCGGAGGATCTGACGTCGATCACCTGGACCCTCAAGGAAGGGCTCTTGTGGTCGGATGGCACGCCGGTGACCGCGGCGGATGCGGTGTTCACCTGGCAGTACTGCACCCATCCGGAGGGCGGATGCGCGCAGGCGCCGAATTTTGGCGGGGTGTCGAACGTAGAGGCCGTCGACGAGCGGACGATCAGGATCACGTTCGACGGACCCAAGCCCTATCCCTACGGACCTCTCGTCGGAGGCCAGTCGCCGGTCCTCCAGGCGGCGCAGTTCGAGGGTTGTCTGGGGGCGAACGCGCCGACATGCACCGAGGCCAACACCATGCCCATCGGCACGGGGCCGTTCGTCGTGACGGATTTCCGGGCGAACGACGTGGTCCTGCTGGAGGCCAATCCGAACTTCCGCGATCCGGACAAGCCCGCGTTCCAGACGGTGGTGCTCAAGGGCGGCGGCGATCCGGCCTCGGCGGCGCGGTCGGTGCTCGAGACAGGCGAGTTCGACTATGCCTGGAACGCCCAGGTGGAGCCGGAGATCCTGACCCAGATGGCTGCGGCGGGCAGAGGCGAGGTCCTGTCGTCCTTCGGGACGCTGGTCGAGCGCATCCACGTGAACCAGACGGATCCGGATCCGAGCCTCGGCGAGGGCATGCGCTCCACCGCGGCGCATCCCCATCCGTTCCTGACCGATCCGGACGTGGTTAAGGCGCTCAGCCTCGCCATCGACCGCGAGATCCTGGTCGAGACGGGCTATGGCGCGGCCGGGCAGGTCACGTGTAACCTGGTGCCGGCACCGGACTTCAATGCCTCCCCGAACAACGATTGGTGCAAGACGCAGGACATGGAGGAGGCCAAGCGGCTGCTCGACGAGGCCGGCTGGGTGCCCGGCTCCGACGGGATCCGCGAGAAGGACGGACGGCGGCTGTCGATCCTGTACCAGACCTCGACCAACTCCGTGCGTCAGGGCGCGCAGGCGCTGATCAAGCAGTGGTGGGAGGAGCTCGGGGTCGAGACGGAGTTGCGCAACATCGATGCGGCGGTCTTTTTCGGGGCAGATCCGGGCTCGCCCGACACGCTCCAGAAATTCTATGCGGACGTCGAGATGTACGCGAACAACTTCGACGGCACGGATCCGGAGAAGTATCTCGGCGACTGGATCTGTGACCAGGCCCCGCGGCCTGAGACCCAGTGGCAGGGCGGTAACACCTCGCGGTTCTGCTCGGAGGAGTTCGACGCCCTGCTCGCGAAGCTCGGGAGCACCGCGGGTCAGGAAGCGCGTTCCGCCATCGCGATCGAGTTGAACGACATGATCGTGAATTCGACCTCGTTCATTCCGCTGATCCATCGCGGGCGCGTCTCGGTGAAGTCGAACTCGCTGGGCGGCGTGCTGCTGAATTCGTGGGACAGCGAACTGTGGAACGCGGCCGACTGGTATCGCATGCAGTAACCGCTGAACGCGCGCCGGCCCGACCGGGGCCGGCGCACCATTCCGAGGGGGGTCGTCCATGTTTGCCTATACCTTGCGACGCCTGCTGTTCGCGATACCGACGCTTCTGGTCATCAGCTTCATCATCTTCGCGCTGCTGGACCTGTCGCCGGGCGATCCGACGGCGAACCTTCCCCTCACGATCCCGGCCGAGGTGCGCGAGCAGATCCGGATCTCGCTCGGGCTGGGCGAGCCGTTTCATATCCGGTACCTGCTGTGGCTCCAGCAGTTCTTCGTCAACGAGCCTTTGAACATCCTGGAGCGCATGACGGGCTGGACCATCGGCGACAGTGCCAACCGGATGCGGGTGATCTCGTGGCAGACCCGTTCGCCGGTCGTGGATATCATCGCGGAACGCATGCCGCAGACGCTGTGGGTGGTGGGCATGTCCTATGTGGTGGGCATCCTGATCGCCGTGCCGATCGGGGTATTGCAGGCCTACAAGCAGTATTCGATCTTCGACCAGGTGGGCACCTTCGTATCGATGATCGGGTATTCGGTGCCGACGTTCTTCACCGGGCTGGTGCTGATCGTGATCTTTTCGGTTCAGCTCGGATGGCTGCCGTCGATCTACGACACGAACCTCGAGGTCAATTCGCTCGATACCTTCTGGTTGCAGGTCAAGCAGATGATCATGCCCGTCATGGTGCTGGCGCTGGCCAATGCCTCGCAGATCGCGAGCTACATGCGGGCCTCCATGCTCGACAATCTCAACCAGGACTATGTGCGCACCGCCCGCGCGAAGGGCATGAAGGAGCAGACGGTGGTGCTCGTGCACGTTCTGCGCAACAGCCTGATCCCGGTGGTGACCGTGATCGCGCTGGGGATCCCGGCGATCTTTTCGGGGGCCATCATCACCGAGCAGATCTTTCGGGTGAACGGGTTGGGACAGTTGCTTATCACGGGTATCCAGGGGGCCGATCTGCCGCTGGTCCAGACGCTGACCTTCATCTTCGCGTTCCTCATCGTGGCCTTCAACCTGATCGCCGATCTGCTCTACGGCATGCTCGATCCGAGGATCCGCTATGAGTGACGCGGCCATGAGCGTGCTGGATACGACACCGCCGCGCAGTCAGTGGGGGGATGTCTGGCGGCAGTTTCGCAAACACAAGGGTGCCATGGTCGGCATGGTCATCTTCGGGCTGATCCTGTTCGCGGTGATCTTCGGGCCGTATCTCTACACGGTCGATCCGCAGTACATCGATGTGCGGGCCCGCAACGCGCCGCCGTCCTGGACCCATCCCATGGGTACGGACAACATCGGGCGCGACATCTTTGCCCAGATGCTGCAGGGCGGGCGCGTGTCGCTGGCTGTGGGGGTCACGGCCATGCTGCTCGCGCTGTTTCTCGGTACGCTCGTGGGCATGCTCGCGGGCTATTTCCGGCGGCTCGACGGGATCCTGATGCGGGTGACGGATTTGTTCCTGGCACTGCCGATCCTGCCGTTGCTGCTGGTCATAATCATGCTGTTTCGCGATACGCTCCGGGCGCTATTCGGGCCGGAGACGGGGATCTTCCTGTTGATCGTCGGGATCATCGGGATCACGTCCTGGATGCAGACCGCCCGGATCGTGCGGGGCGACGTGCTCGCGCTCAAGGAGCGGGAATTCGTGCTGGCGGCGAAATCCATCGGCACGCCGGCGCGGCGGATCATCACGCGGCACATCCTGCCCAATGTGCTGTCGCCGATCATGGTGTCGGCGACGCTGGGGGTCGCGAATGCGATCATCACGGAAAGTGCGCTGAGCTTTCTGGGGTTGGGATTTCCGTCGGACTTTCCGACCTGGGGGCGGCTTTTGTTCGACGGCGCGAACTTCATGACGCTGACGCCGGCGCGGGTCGTCTGGCCGGGGCTCGCGATTTCGCTCACGGTGCTGAGCGTGAACTACATCGGCTACGGATTGCGTGACGCGATGGACCCCCGTATTCGCGGTCGCTGAGCACGGCGAGGTCGCGACAATTTGTTCGCATCCGCAGCGTAACCTTAACGGGTCTTGCGTGTTATGGTTCGGTGCCGCGACGGAGATATCCCGCCATGTCTTTTGGATGGCCGAATTTCGGTTTTCTCGGATACCCGATCGCCGTCCCCCGGCCCGAGCATGGGGGGCTCGGGTTCCGGCAGGCGCGGCGTGCCGATGCCGCGGCGATCGCGGAGCACTATCGCCACCTGTCACCGCTCGACCGCAACCTGCGCTTTTGCGGCGGTGTGTCCGACAGCGCCATGGAGGCGCATGTCGCGCGCATCTGGGACACGGCCGACATCGTGATCGCGGGTTTCGACGGACCGTTGTGGCCGGGTCCGTTTCACAAGGCCGGTCTGGTACGCGCATTGGCCGAGGTATCCATCGAGGGCCAGGAGGCCGAGATCGGCCTTTCGGTTCACGAGGAGTTTCGCCGCAGGGGCCTGGGGCGCCAGATGGTGCAGATGGCTGCCCGACTTCTGGCACCGCGGGGGGTCGAAACCCTCAAGGCCTATACGCTGCCGCGCAATCGCGCCATGCTCGGGCTGGGCCGTGACAGCGGCGGGACGGTCACGATTGCGGAGGACGATGCCGAGATCGCATTTTCCGTCAAGGGACTAATCGCGGCGTTGCGCGAGCGTCAGGCGGACAAGGCCGTATCAAGCGCGCCGTCGGTGTTCGCAGGAAATTCATAGGTCACGTCCGTGAAACTGTCGGCGGCGAAGGCATAAAAGAACCGCGCCGTTTCCTCTCCGCCGTAGACGCTGTGCAGGGCGCCTCCCGGCACGAAGATCGCCACGCCGGGGGACAGATCGTGGAACGTGTCCTCGATCATCACGCGGGCGGAGCCCTCGATCCCGAAGTAGACTTCCGGATGGGTGTGCCGGTGGACGGTCAGGCTCCCGCCCGGCGGGACTGTCGCCACACCGCAGGTCAGCGCCTCGGTCGGCGTCCTGTCTGCGGAGAACAGCGTTTTCCAGGAAAGCACCCCCCTGTCCGGTGTGCCCCATCCCTCCTCCGGCAAGTGCGAGAGATCGAGGCGGACGGGGGCTGTGGACATGGGACTGATCCTTCTTTGAACCTGATGCGAGAAGACAAGACGCCATACCCTCGCGAGCGAAGCGTTGTTCCGTCGCAGTGCCCAAATCAACGATTCTTTTAGCACGGTTTGCACCCGGGCAGAGGGTTCATTCCATTGCACGCCGGGGCTAGGACTGTTCCCTCTTGCCACGTGAAGTGATAGCCCCTCGCGCGTAGTCCGTCCGAGGGGACCGCCCATGTCCGCGATCATGCTCTACAATACGAAGACCCGCCGCAAGGAGCCGCTGGAGCCGGTCTCGGCGGGGCGGGCGTCGATGTATGTCTGCGGGCCGACGGTCTATGACCGGGCGCATATCGGGAACGCGCGGCCGGTGGTGGTGTTCGACGTGCTGTACCGGTTGCTGCGGCATCAGTATGGCGCGGACAACGTGACCTATGTGCGCAATCTGACCGACGTGGACGACAAGATCAACGCGCGGGCGGCGGAGACGGGGCGGCCGATCCGCGAGATCACGGACGAGACCATCGGCTGGTATCACGCGGACATGGACGCGCTTGGCGCGCGGCGCCCGACGCATGAGCCGCGCGCGACGCAGTTCATCGTGCCGATGGTGGCGATGATCGAGACGCTGATCGCGAAGGGCAACGCCTATGTGGCGGAAGGCCATGTGCTCTTCGAGGTCGCGACCGATCCGGATTACGGCACGCTGGCGCGTCGGGATCTGGAGGACATGCGCGCCGGCGCCCGCGTCGAGGTGGCACCCTACAAGCGCGACCCGATGGATTTCGTGCTCTGGAAGCCCTCGGACGCGACCCAGCCAGGCTGGGACAGTCCCTGGGGCCGGGGCCGGCCGGGGTGGCATATAGAATGCTCGGCGATGGCGCATGAGTTGCTGGGCGCGAGCTTCGACATCCACGGCGGCGGCATCGACCTCGTCTTTCCGCATCACGAGAACGAGGCCGCGCAGTCGCGCTGCGCCCACCCGGAGGGGTCGTTCGCCAGCATCTGGATGCACAACGGGTTCGTGAACGTCGAAGGCGAGAAGATGTCGAAGTCGCTCGGCAATTTCTTCACCGTGCGGGATTTGCTCGACAAGGGCGTGCCAGGCGAGGTGATCCGGTTCGTGCTGTTGTCGACGCATTACCGCAAGCCCATGGACTGGACCGACAGGAAAGCTGCCGACGCGAGAATCACTTTGCAAGGCTGGTACGACATGATTGACGGAGTGAAATCTTCAGAAGCTCCTGAGGAAAGCGTAGTCAAGATGCTTAGGAGTGATCTCAATACTCCGGCTGCGATCGGAGTCATGCACGAACTCGCCCATACACAGCGGCTGGACGAATTGAAAAGTGCGATGGAGTTGCTTGGTTTCCGAGGTGCAAGCAAAGTTGAGTGGTTTCGAACGGCTCGCAACATGGTTTCCTTGCAGGACATCTTGGAAATTGAGCCTCTAGGCACTCTCGTAGCCCGGTGGATGAGCTTGCGGCATGCCCGGGATTACGTGGCTGCTGATGAGCTCAAGGCTAAAATTGAAGCGTGCGGCGTCGAACTCCGCGCAGGTCCGGTGATGCCTGATGTCCGACCGACCGAAGGGTTTGATCGCGCCAAACTTGAAACGCTAAGATGACCCGCGAACGCCTCCATCTATACGACACCACCTTACGCGATGGGCAGCAGACGCAGGGCGTGGATTTCAGCGTGGAGGACAAGGTGCGGATCGCGCAGGCGCTGGATGGGCTTGGGGTCGATTATGTCGAGGGGGGGTGGCCGGGGGCCAATCCGACGGATTCTGCCTTTTTCGAGGCTGCGCCGGTGCTGGAGAACGCGACGATGGCGGCGTTCGGGATGACCAAGCGCGCAGGGCGGTCGGCCGCGAATGACGATGTGCTGGCGGGGGTGCTGAACGCGCGCACGCCTGCGGTCTGTCTGGTGGGCAAGACGCATGATTTTCATGTGACCACGGCGCTGGGGATCACGCTGGAGGAGAATGTCGAGAATATCCGGGCCTCGGTGGCGCATGTGGTGGCGGAGGGGCGCGAGGCGATCTTTGACGCGGAGCATTTCTTCGATGGGTGGAAGGCGAACTCGGAGTATGCGCTGGAGTGTCTAAAGGCGGCGCTGGAGGCCGGGGCGCGCTGGGTGGTGTTGTGCGACACCAACGGCGGCGCCTTGCCGGCGGAGGTGGGCGCCATAACGACTGCGGTGATCGCGGCGGGGGTTCCGGGCAACCGGTTGGGGATCCATACGCATAACGACACCGAGAACGCGGTGGCGAACACGCTTGCGGCGATCGATGCGGGGGCGCGGCAGGTGCAGGGCACGCTGAACGGGCTGGGGGAGCGGTGCGGGAACGCAAACCTGACCAGCCTGATCCCGACGCTGCTCCTGAAGGAGCCTTATGCGAGCCGGTACGAGATCGGGGTGAGCCGGTGCAATCTCGCGTCGCTGACGCGGGTGAGCCGGATGCTCGATGACATCCTGAACCGGGTGCCGAATGCGGCGGCACCCTACGTCGGGGCAAGTGCCTTCACCCACAAGGCGGGGCTGCATGCGAGTGCGATCCTGAAGGACCCGACGACCTATGAGCATGTACCGCCCAAAGTGGTCGGCAATGCACGGTTCATTCCGATGTCCGGCCAGGCGGGGCTGTCTAACCTGCGCAAGCGGCTGGCCAAGGCGGGGATCGAGGCGGAGGAGGCGCAGTTGGCACCCATCCTGACGGAGGTGAAGGCGCGGGAGGAGCGCGGGTTCGCCTATGACAATGCGGCGGCGTCCTTCGAGGTGCTGGCAAGGCGGATGCTGGGGGTGATGCCGCGCTTCTTCGAGGTGGAGCGCTACCGGGTGATGGTGGAGCGGCGCGACGATCTGACGGTCTCCGAGGCTGTGGTGGTGGTGCGGTTCGGGGGCGCGCGGGTGATGAGCGTCTCGGAGAGCCGGGACCGCGCGACGGGGGCGGACCAGGGGCCGGTGAACGCGCTGAGCCGGGCGCTGGCGAAGGATCTGGGGCCGTATCAGGACTATATCGCGGACATGAGGCTGGTGGATTTTCGGGTGCGGATCACGAGCGGCGGCACGGAGGCGGTGACGCGGGTGCTGATCGACAGCGAGGACGCGCAGGGGCGGCGCTGGTCCACGCTGGGGGTGAGCGCCAATATCGTCGACGCGAGCTTTCAGGCCTTGCAGGATGCGATCCTGTGGAAGCTGTTGCGGGACGGGGCAACGGCCGCGTGAGCGGTGTCGCGGCGCTGGTCGAGCGCGGAGATCCCTGGCGCTGGCGGGCGGCGATGAGTGGGCCGGAGCCGGGACGATCGCGGCTCATGGCGCTCTATGCGTTCAACCTGGAGGTGGCGCGCGCGGGTTACGTGGCGTCCGAGCCTCTGCTGGGCGAGATCCGGTTGAGGTGGTGGGTCGATGCCATCGGGGAGATCTTCGACGGCACCGTGCGGCGGCACGAGGTGTGCCTGCCGCTGGCCGAAGCGGTCGAGGCCGGGCTGCCACGGGCACCCTTCGACGCCCTGATCGCAGGGCGTCTGTGGGACTGCGGGCGCGAGGCCTTTGCCGGCCCCGCGGAGCTGGAGGCCTATCTCGAAGCCACAGGGTCGGGGCTGATGTGGCTCGCGGCCGGTTCGCTTGGGGCTCCTGCGGAGGCGGAGGGTCCGGTGCGCGATTTGGGGCGCGCGTCGGCTGCAGCGGCGTTCCTGAAAGCCGCGCCCGCCCTGCGCGCGCTGGGACGCCGGCCGGAACCGCTCGACGGGCTGGCGCAGGCAGGGCTCGGGTGGTTGGCGCGGGCGCGGGCGGGACGCGCGCAGGTTCCGGCGGCGTGTCTGCCGGCTTTGCTGCCCAGTGCCGGGTGTGAGGGCGTGCTGCGCCGCGCCGTCACCGGCCGTCCGCTCGAGGTCTCCGAATTTCGCAGCCGCGGCGCGATGCTGGCTTCAGCGCTTACCGGACGCTGGTGACCGGGCGCTGGCTCAGGGCCAGCCAGATGAGGGCACCGAACGCGAGGGCGAGCATGGGCACCATCGCGAGGTTGACCGCGATCCAGCCGGCATAGGGCGTGCCCCCGGAACAGTTCATGAGGCCCCCCGACGCGAGCGAGGCGAGACCCACCATGCCGAAGACGCAGGCGTCGTTGAGACCCTGCACGCGGCCGCGCTCCTCAGGTGAATGGGCGGCGGTGAGCATGGTCGTGGCCCCGATGAAGCCGAAGTTCCAGCCCAGACCGAGAAGCACGAGAGCGACATAGAAGTTGCCGAGTTCGACACCGGAGAGACCGATCGCTCCGGCCGTGCCGAGCAGCAGGAGCCCGGTCGTCATGATGCGCTCGACGCCGAACCGGGTGATGAGATGGCCGGTGAAAAACGCCGGTGCGAACATGGCGAGCACGTGCGCGCCGACGATATCCGCCGCTTGGGCGGTGCCGAAGCCGCAGCCGACGACGGCCAGCGGGGTCGCGGTCATCACGAGGTTCATCAGGCTGTAGCTGACCATGCCGACGATCATCGCGACCGCGATGCGCGGCGTGCGCAGGAGATCGAACCGACTGCGCGCGGCCGGCGCGTCTTTCGCGGGTGGTGCGGGCCGGGGACTGTCGAGAAAGACGAACACCAACGCGCCCACAAGATTGAGCGCGATCAAGGCCGCATAGGCCCCGGCGAAGGGGATGGGTGCCAACGCGTCCGAAGTGAGCTTGACGATCTGCGGTCCGAGCAGGGCGGCGAAGAGCCCCGCGGCCATGACCGAGGAGATCGCACGCGGACGATAGGCCGGGCTTGCGCCGTCGGCTGCGGCAAAGCGATAGAATCCGTAGGTGCACATGAAGACGCCGGTGGGCAACGCCCCGAGAGTGAAGAGCCAGAACGATCCGAACCAGAGCCCCGCGGTGCAAAGGGCAGCCCCGAATGCGCCGCACAGGGCCCCGAGCACGAACCCGAGCTTGCGGCCGCGGCGTTGCATCATGTTCGCCATCAGGGGGGCCGTGGCCATGGAGGCGAAGATGATCATGGAAATCGGCAGGGTCGAGAAGCACTTGTTGAGGGCGAGGGTCTGGCCTGCCAACCCGCCGAGGATGAAATGCACCGGCATCTGCGCGCCGAGGGTTGCCTGGGCGATCACCAAGACGCGCACGTTCCGGCGGGCGCGCGCGTCGAGGTCAGGCAGGGTCTGGCTCATGGTTGACATTCGTTCTTCTAGTGCGTGGATCCTGTCGGGCCAAGGGCGACGGCGTCAGGGCCGGGTGCCGGTGCGTTCCTCGCGAAAGACCGACCAGCCGGCGAAGAACAATGCGGCGATCAGCGGGCCGATGACGAAACCGTTCAGGCCGAACTGGGCCATTCCGCCGAGGGTCGAGACCAGCACCACGTAATCGGGCAGGCGCGTGTCCTTGCCCACGAGCGGCGGGCGCAGAAGGTTGTCGACCAGGCCGATGACGCCGACACCGATCAGGACGAGCACCGCACCGCGCTCGGTATCGCCGCTGAGAAAGAGAAAGAGCGCCACAGGGGCCCAGACCAGACCGGACCCCACGGCGGGCAGGATAGAACAGAACACCATGAGGGCACCCCAGAGCAGAGGCCCCTGGATGCCGAGAAACCAGAACGTGATGCCGCCGATGGTACCCTGAAGGATCGCGATGACGATGTTGCCCTTGACGGTCGCCCGCACCACGGCCGTGAACACGTCCAGAAGCCGGCGGCTGAGGTCGGGACTGAACGGAAGGGCATCGCGGATCACGGTCGCGATGGTGCGCCCGTCCCGGAACAGGAAGAACAGGACGTAGAGCATGATCCCGACGCTGGCGAGAAAGCGCAGGGCGTTCTGACCGATGTTGAGCGCGCGCTCCGCGAGGAACTGGCCCGTGAAGATCAGCGCCGAGGCGACGCGCCGGCGCAGGGCGTCCACGTCTCCGATGCCGAGGCGCTCGAACCCCGTCAGCACCCAGTCCGGAAGCACCTGATAGGCGTCGGCGAAGCTGGCCGGCAGGGCCGTCTGGCCGGTCTGGAGGCGCTGGACCAGCGTCGTGCCCTCCGAGATCAGGGCCGTGATGATCACGATGATGGGAATGACGGCGATGACCAGGCAGACGAGCACGCTGGCAAGGGCTGCGAGGTTGCGCTGCCCTTGCATCTGTGTCTCGAGCGCGCGGTAGAGCGGGTGAAAGATGATGGCAAGGATCGCCGCCCAGAACACCGCCCCGTAAAAGGGAATGAGCAGCCAGAAGAAGGCAAGGCTCACGCAGGCCAGGAGCAGCAGGAAAGCCTTGTGTTCGAGCGTTCCATTCATGGGCTGGTGTCCCGGGGCAATTGCAGGGCAGGCTAGCCGTGGCCGCTGGGCCTTGGCAAGGAGGGCCGCATGGTCGGACGGATCATCGAGACGGACGCGGATGTCGCCGAAGGCAGCGCTTGGCTCGCGGCAGCCGAGCCGCGGTTCGCGGACGTGCTGGCGCGCACCGGGCCTCCGCCGCTGCGCCGCAGGCCCGACGGGTTCGGGGCGCTCCTCGGGGCCATCGTCAGCCAGCAGGTCTCGGTGGCCTCGGCCAACGCGGTCTGGCTGCGGCTCGAGACCCGCGGGGCGGTGACGCTGGAAGCAATTGCCACAGCCTCCGACGAGGATCTGCGCGCCTGCGGCCTGTCGCGCCAAAAGGCGTCCTATGCGCGCGCCCTGGCCGGGAGCGGGGTCGATTTCGACGCCCTGCGCAGGATGCCGGACGCGGAAGTGGTCGAGACGCTGGTGCGGATCAAGGGGATCGGGGTCTGGACCGCCGAGATCTATGCCATGTTCAGCCTCGGGCGGGCGGATGTGTTCGCGCCCGGCGATCTGGCGTTGCAGGAGGGGTGCCGCATGATCTTCGATCTGCCGGCGCGCCCGACCGCGACGGACCTGCGCGCCCGGAGCCTCGCGTGGTCGCCCTGGCGGTCGGTGGCGGCACGGTTGCTCTGGGCGCAGTATCAGCATGCCCTGCAACGGGAAGGTGTGGTCGGTTAACCATATGCTCAGCACACGATTGTTGCGCGAAGCCTCGCGATGTATTAACAAATTCTAAGCGTGGAATGCCTTTTTGGGTGTGATGGTTCGTCAGGACTGTCGGATCGGGTGCGGATGGCGGGACTGGGGCATGGGGTGCGGGGGATCGGGGTCTTGGCCCTGATGCTGCTCGTGTTTATGCTGGCGTACGCCGCACCCGGACTGGCCGCACCGCTCGAGTTTCCAATCTTCTCAGAGGCTTCGCACTGTTTGCCTGCACTGGCCGCAGGCCTCGGTTGCGGTGAGGCGATCACGTCCGTGCCGTGGATGGACGGGGCAGCACTGAGCGTCGAGTCGCTGAATTTCGGCGGGTTGCCGGCCGAGGTCGCCCATGTGGCACGTGATTCGGTGGC